>JAPPOT010000152.1 GCA_028817855.1 Myxococcales bacterium | reverse complement strand
GATCTACACCATGGCCGATCGCGTGGCGGGTCCGATGGTCGGCATCGGGGCCGCGGTGCTCGGCGTCATCACGATGACGTCGATGGCGAACTCGGGCCTGCTGGCGGCTTCCCGCTTCCCCTTCGCCATGAGCCGCAACAAGCTGATGCCCGACGCGCTCAGCTACGTCAGCGCGCGCTTCATGACGCCGGTGCCGGCGATCGTGCTGACGGGCTCGCTGATGGCCGCCGCGATCATCTTCCTCGACGTGGAGGGCATCGCCAAGCTCGCCAGCTCGTTGATGATCGCCGGCTACATGGCCAACAACCTCGCGGTGCTGGTCCTGCGCGAGAGCTCGATCCAGTGGTACAAGCCGACCTTCCGCTCGCCCCTCTACCCCTACGTGCAGGTGGTCGGCGTGGTACTCGGGCTGGCGCTGATGTTCACGCTGGGGCTGGCGAGCATGATCGCGCTCGCGGCCATGACGATCCCCGGGCTGCTGCTCTTCCTGGTATTCGGGCGGCGGCAGACCGACCGCCTCGGCGTGCTCGGCCGCCTGGGACCGCGGCGGGAGCTGCTGACCAGCCCCCAGCCCCACCTGGAGCTGCCGACCAAGGCGGCCGTCGTGGTGCCGCTGCTCGGCAAGGCCCGGGGCGCCGAATCCTTGGCCGAGCTGGGCGACGCCCTCGGCGGCGGTGACAAGGTCGAGGTCGTGCACATCACCGACGTGCCCGAGCAGATCGCCCTCGATGCGGACCTGCAGGACCCGCTGGTAGGCTCGCTGCGGCGCCGCATCCAGAAGCTGGCGGAGGAGCGCCGCCACGACATCGTCTTCGACGCCGTCGCCACCCACGACCACATTCGCATCGTGCACGAGATCTCCCGGCGCGTGCACTGCGAGTGGCTGGTGATGGAGTGGCAGGGACGCACCGAGCGCGGGGTGCTGCCGTTCAACCCGCTGGGCTGGTTGGTCGACCACCTCTCGTGCAACCTGGCCGTCTTCAAGGACGTGGGCTCGCGCTACGTGACCACCATCCTGGCGGTGCCCGAGCCGGGGCCCCACGATGCCCTGGTCGCGATCACGGCCGACCACCTGGCCAAGGTCCACCGGGCCGAGCTCACCTTCGCGCGCTGGGTGGACGAGCAGGCCAGCGGGGACGAAGTGCGCGCCGAGCAGGGCTACCTGGACCAGATGGTCGACCTCTGCACGACGCCGCCCAAGACGCGGCTGGTGCGAGGACGCGACGCGGTCAACGATCTGGCAGGGTTGACCGCGGATTTCGATTTGCTCGTCCTCGGGGCACCGCCGGAGATCCGCTGGTGGCGTCAGGTGCGCGGCTCGCGCTCGGACCGCCTGATGCGCCAGTCCGCCTGCTCGGCGCTGCGCTTGAAGGCGCCACGCATGTTGATCGATCGCGCCTTCAGCCTCGACACCGCGGCGGACAGCGACCGCGTGCCGATCGACCGCTACCTGGTCGGTGAGTGCATGGCCGCGCGCCTGCCGCGCATGACCAAGCAGCAGCTCTTCGGCTACTTCGCACACGCCTTCGACAAGGCGATCGAGGGGGTGGACGCGCAAGCGATCGAGGATGCGCTGTGGGACCGCGAGCGGGCGCAGAGCACCGCCATCGGCAAAGGCCTCGCGGTGCCCCACGCGACGGTGGCGAACGCATCGCGCTCCTACGTCGGCGTCTTCACCACCGCCGAGGCGATGGACTACCGCGCGCCCGACGGCGCCCCCGTGGACGTCTTCTTCGTGACGATGGGGCCTCCCAGCGACCGCAACACCCACCTGAAGATCCTCTCGAGCCTGGCCTGGCTGGTGACCGAGACGCGCCTGCTGGAGCGGTTGCGCGCCTCGGACAACGCGAGCGAGCTGCAGGCGGTGTTGCTGGCCTCCTCGACGTTGCACGTCAAACCGGTCAGCGACACGCCTCCCGAGCTGGCCCGGCCGCCGGGCAGCCTACCCCCGCCCGCCGAGCTGGACGATGCCGGCGCGGACGCGATCGATAGCGAAGACTGACGAAGAGCGAGGAGATGTCATGCCCACGAACGTGAAGGTCGCTGCTGCGCAGCTGGCTCCGGTCTTTCTCGACCGCGAGGCCACCACCGACAAGGCCTGCGAGGCGATCGCCGAGGCCGGCGGCGAGGGCGCGAAGCTCGTCGCCTTCCCGGAGACCTTCCTACCCGGCTACCCCTACTTCGCCCTCTTCCTGCCGCCGACGCAGATCAACGGCTACATGCAGCGCCTCTACGACCAGGCCGTCACGATCGGCTCCGAGACCACCGACGCCCTGTGCGCCGCCGCACGGGAGGCCGAGTGCATGGTGGTGATGGGCCTGAACGAGCGCGAGGGCGGCACCCTCTACAACAGCCAGCTCTTCATCGGCGCCGACGGCACGATCCTCGGCAACCGCCGCAAGCTCGTGCCGACCAGCCATGAGCGCCTTGTCTGGGGGCGCGGGGACGGCTCCGACATCCAGCTCTACGACACCGAGTTCGGTAAGGTGGGGGCGCTGATCTGCTACGAGCACACCAATCCCCTCTTCCGCTACGCCGTCCAGGGCCAGGGTGAGCAGATCCACATCGCCAACTGGCCCGGCGGCATGGCCGGCATCAACGACGTGATCGACGCCGCGGTGCGCAGCTACGCCTTCGAGGGGCAGACCTTCGTGATCAACGTGACCTCGATCCTGACGGAAGAAATGATCGCGGGCATGGACGCCACGCTGGGCGACCTGGCCGAGCACCTCTCACCCGGTGGCGGCTACTCGTCGATCCTCTCGCCGCGCGGCAAGCACCTGGCCGGTCCACTCGAGGACGCAGAGGGCATCCTCTACGCGGAGCTGGACTTCGCCGATATCGACCGCGTGAAGGCGATCGTCGACGGCTCCGGACACTACGCCCGCCCGGACGTGGTCAAGCTCAAGCTCAAGCGCAAGAAGCGCCGCCCACTCGAGATCAAGGACTAGGCCCGGCGCGGCGGTAGAGGTACCAGGCCATGCCCGACAGCGGCGCGCTGGGAAAGGCGGAAGCGCGCTCGAAGCGATGGCCGCGGAAGCGCACCGCCGGCTGGGGCTCGCCGCCGCGCCCGCCGATGCGGTGCAGGATCAACCAGTCGGTGCCCTGAGCTGGACGCTGCGCTGCCGGGAAGAAGCGGATGCGCTCGGCTCCCGGAAGACCGCGACCGTGGAACGCCAGCACCATCGGGTTGCGAAAGTCGTTGTCTGAGGTCAGCGTAATGGGTCCCGGCCCGCTCTGGGCGACCACGTGCGCGACGGCCGCACGGTAGCCGCCGCGACCGTC
Organism: Myxococcales bacterium; assembly: GCA_028817855.1. Lineage (GTDB taxonomy): Bacteria > Myxococcota_A > Polyangia > Polyangiales > JAFGIB01 > JAOUOP01. The sequence goes on along the minus strand of JAPPOT010000152.1, from coordinate 33,026 downwards.
GCGCAACAACTGAAAGTCACCCGCTAGATTGCCGACCAGGAGCAGTGCCAGGGCAGCGCCCGCCGCGACGCGCCGCACGCCGCCGCCGGCGAGCGCCGTACCGAGCACTCGCCCGGAGAGCAGCGCGAGGAAGAGCACGGAGATCAGCAAGTAGCGCGGTGCCAGGTGGCGCGGGTCGCGCAGCGCCATCGCCAGTACCGGCACGAAGACGCCGAGGCCGTAGAGCACGAGCTCGGCCCGCGCACCGCGCCAGAGCATCCGCGCGCCGACGGCCAGCAGCGCGAGCAGCGCCGCGGCTGCCACCCACGCGAGCGATGGTGGTAGCTGCAAGCCGAAGCAGAAGCCAGCGGTGTCGCGCAGGGTCTCGAGCTGCCCGGTCTCGAAGCCGCCGCCGATCCTCATCCCGCGGACAAAGCCCGCGGCCAGCGCGAGCCCAACAGCCACAGGCACACCATGCAGCAACACCCCCTCGCGCAACAGCTCGGAGCTCGACAGCCGCGGGCGGCGGGCCGCCAGCCAGTAGCCGCCGAGCGCCAGGTAGGCGGTCACGGACGACAGATGCGCGAAGAGGGCGAGCCCGACCGCGGCGCCAAAGAGCAGCACACTACCCGCACGCGCGCCGGCGGCGAGTCGCTGCTCCAGCACGAACAGAGCGAGCATGATCGAGCCGAGCGCGAGCCCGTAGCCGCGCGCTTCCGAGCCGTAGTGCACCAGCATCAGCGAGCAGGCGAGCAACGCGGCGGTCGCGAGCCCGGTGGCGACTCCGTGACGCCGCGACCACAACCAGGCGAGCAGCACCATCGCGACCCCGGCCACCACCGCGGGTAGGCGGTAGGCGAGGGCCGGCAGGTCGGCGGGCAGCACGGACAGCCACAGGGTATTGGCGATGTGGTTGTTGTCGTGCGCCAGCCCGAAGGCGTGCAGTGGTGTCGGCAGGCGCGCTGCCAGCTGCAATGACCAGATCTCGTCGAGCCAGAGCTCGCCGCGGGCCGCCCCCAGGCGCAAGACCGCAGCCATCAATACGAGCCCGCCCACCCACAGGCGCAGCGCCGCCGGCGCCATCCGACCCCCCGGCTGCGAGGCGCGTGCGCTCACCCGGGCATGGTGCCCGATCGCCGCGGTGCGGTGGAGTTATCGTCCGCCCACGCGACGCGTCGGACCTGCCGGCAGCCTCGCCGCCCGCCCATGGCCTTGATCGGGAACCGAGCCACCGATATGACCCGGATATGCTCCGGCTCGGTCTGTCGCTCGCGCTGCTCGCGATCCTGGTGTCCGTACAATCGAGGCCCACGTCCGCCCAGGTGTCCGATGCCGACATCGGCACCAACGAGGCGTTGCTGGCGCTCTTCCCCGAGCTGCGCACGCTCCCGGCCCCGGCCTTCGTGGCGCCGGGCGTGCGGGTGAGCTACGTGAGCGGGGCGGCCACAGGCAACGGCGGGCCGGCGGGTGGGGGCGTGATCCAGTACGACGTGCTGACGCGCGACGCGAGTCACGTGCTCGCCTACCAGAGCAACTACGGAGACGTGGGCGCCGGCGTGGTTCCGCTCGGCAACTCCGCCGTACGCGGCTACCCGGGCCTGGGCGCGTTCTGGATCAACACCAGCGTGCTCGTCGGCGCGGAGCGCTTCAACAGTGACTCGCTGACCGTCACGCGCTCGTCCAAGGCGCTCTCCGACGGGACGCCGGTGAACGTGGTGCGCTTCCAGACCGACACGGCGAACGGGCGCGTCGCCACCGAGTTCGACAGCGATCGCGGCGCCATGGTGTTCGACACCATCTCCTCGGGACCGTCGGCGGCCCAGCTCGAGCTGCTGAGCGTGCGCAACCTGACGCTGCCGTGGCAGCCCGGACGGGCACCCAACTGGGTGAGGCCCGGCGCCGCGCTGCAGTTCAGCGGACCCCAGACCACCGTGGTCGCGGGCGCGAGCATCACGCAGGCCCTCGACGTGGACGTGGTGATCGTCGAGGCCGGCGCGCGCTGGAGCCTCGCGACCGCCACCCAGCGGCTCGACGGTGTAGCGTCGGGCCAGGGCGTGCAGGCCACCGGCCAGGGCCAACTGATCGGTGCGCTCTGGGTGCCGCAGACCGCGCTCGACGCGGAGCTGCCGGGCACACCTTCGCTGGTGGACGCAGATCCCGTGACCGGCGGCGAGGTCTACGTGTCACGCAACGGCGATGGCTCGATCGTGCTGGAGTACCTGCTCGGTGCGGCACGCCTTGCCTGGTTCTACAACCCGGTGCTGGGCGTGCTCGACCGGCAGGTCGTGGAGTCCAACGACCTGGCGAGCTTCTCGACGATGGACCTGGCGCGCGTGGGCGGCGACTCGGCGCTCGAAACGCTGGCCGGCGAGCCGCCACTGCCAGACGACCCCACCGAGAGCGAGGCCGGCAGCGGCGACGATGACGGCGGCGGGTCGGGTGACGGCGACGGCGGCGGCGACGGCGACGGTAGCCCGCCCGACGAGGATGACGGCTCGGAAGAGAGCTCTGGCGACAGCGGGCCTGCAGCGAGCTCGGACGCCGGGGTCGCCGGAGACGGCGGCACTGGCGCCGGCGGCGGCGGAAGCTGCCACGTGGCCACGCCCGCACGGGCGCGCGGGATCGTACCTGCCGCGTGGCTTGTCGGCGTCGCGTTGCTGATCCGGCGCCGATTTGGCACCCGTAGGTACCCGACGGCGTAGGCCACCGAGGCTTGGGGCGCCCCGCCCTCAGCGCTACTCGAGCACCAGAGGCACCGTCTCGCACCCAAAGGCGATATTCACCGTGCCACCGCCCTGGGCCAACTCGCAGGCGCTGGGGCACAGGCGGAGCGTGGTGGGCGCCGCGGGGTCGTCGTAGAACCAGGCCGCGTTGTCGGCGCAGTCGGCCTCGCTCTCGGCCCGCGGCAACACGGCGGGGTCCATCGCGTCGGTGGCGATGAACTCCATGTTGACCTTCGCCGGATCGAGCGACTCTCCGGTCGGCGGCGGCGGAATCGGGTAGTCGCAGGGCAGCGGCGCCGAGGCGATGACCGCCTCCTGCAGGGGACCGAAGACCTGGCTCCAGTCCGCCGTGCAGATCGAGATCTTCTGCCCACCGGTCAGGTCCGACAGGGCGTAGTACTCGAAGCCGGGCGCGAAGGCGCCGCACACGAGCGGCAATCCGCAGGCACCGATGCACGGTCCGGGCGCGTCCTCGGATGCGATCGAGTGAAAGAAGAACGGCTTGCCCGCCAGCGCTTCCATCTGGTCCTTGAACTGAGCGTGCTGAAGGAAGGAGTTGTCATCCGTCACCACGACGAAGTGCAGCGGCGCCTCGGGCCGCATGAAGTCGGAGTAGAGCGAGTAGGTGTCCAGCAACACCTGCAGCGAGTTGCGCGAGTCCACGTTCGCGAGCACGAAGCGGTAGTGCTCCGGATCGGCGCCCAGGGGTGTGGGCGCGGCGACGTCCGCGTTGGCGACCATGACCACGTGATGATCGATGCCCGCCATCGAGATCTGGTTGGCGAAGTTCGTGATGTTCTGCTGCACCGCCATGATCTCGTCGAGCATGCTGGCGGAGCCATCGATCACCCAGACGATGTCGGCAGGGCCCAGCTCGACGTCAGCGGTCTCCGAGACCGCCGAGCACTCGTCGGGGTCGACCATCTCGCGCGGCATGGCGCCGCTACCGGCCGCGCCAGGCGGCGGCATGGTCGGCTGCGCGACGCGCCCGCCGGGAATCTCGTTGCTGGGATCGGACGTGCTGCTGCTGCCGTCGCCCTCGACGCCGGGCGACTCGCCGTCGGCGCTCGATGAAGGGGGACGCACCGGCCCGTTGTCAGCCGAACAGGCGGCCAGCGCCGCGCTCACCAGAACCCACAAACCCCTGCACGACATGCACTGCACCCTTTCACCGACCCGCAGCCCCATCCCGCAGTGTCCAGGTGTGAACGGGGCGGCTCAGTAGGCGAGCGCCGGCACGGCTTTTTGGCAGGAGCTGTCCGGTGGAGGGATCGGAAGCGGCCGATCGGATCGGAAGCGGCCGTTCTATTCCAGGATGTGGCGGGCGATGGTCAGGATCTGGATCTCCGTGGTGCCTCCACCGATCTCGACCAGCTTGGCGTCGCGAGCGAGGCGCTCCACCACGTACTCCTCCATGTAGCCGTTGCCGCCCAGGATGTGGATCGCATCGAGCGCGACAGCGGTCCCGACCTCGCCCACGTAGAGCTTGCCCGCGCAGGCGTCGAGCACGCTGGTCTCGCCGCGGCCGTAGACGATGCGGCGCGCGTTGCTGAGCGCGACGTACATGCGGGCGAGGCGCTGCTGGATCAGCTGGTACTCCCCGATCGGCTTGCCGCCGCGGTGGTGGGTCTTGGCGTAGTCCACCGCGATCTCGAAGCAGCGCTCGGCGATGCCGTAGCCCATCACCGACAGCCCCATGCGCTCGCTCGCGAGCGACTTGCGCACGTGATCGCGGTCGCGCACGCCGCCGCCGAGCAAGTTCTCTCGCGGCACGCGCAGGTCATCCATGTACACCGCGCCGGTGGGCGAGCTGCGCATGCCCATCTTGGCGAACGGCTTCGAGGTGGTGAGCCCGTCGGCGCTGCGCTCGGCGATGAAGGCCTGGACGGTGCCCGCGTCGTCCTTGGCGTAGATCAGGAAGTAGTCGGCGTGCGGCGCGTTGGTGATGAAGGTCTTCTCGCCGTTGAGCACGTAGCTGTCGCCGTCGAGGCGCGCCGTCGACTTCATCGAGCGCAGGGCGTCGGAGCCAGCGCCGGGCTCGGTCAGGCACCAGCAGCCGATCTTCTCCGCGCGCAGGACGGGCGGGACGTAGCGTGCGACCTGCTCTGGAGTGCCCTTGTTGCGTACGTTGCCGCCGAACAGCCCGAGGCTCGCGCCGAAGGACAGGGCGTAGCCCGGGTTGACGCGACACATCTCCACCGAGAGCTGCGTCTGGGCGTAGGCCATCAGCTCCGCCAGCTCGGGATCGGACTCCTTGTCTGTCGCGTCGCGGCTCCCCCCTCCACCCCCGAGCCCATCAGCCCGGTCTCCGAGGCCGAGCTGCTCGACCATGCGCCGCATCAGGGGATAGGGCGACTCACCCGCCTCCAGCTCGGCCGTGCGCGGCTCGAGCTCCTCCGTCATGAAGCGCCGGAATTGATCCCGCACCGCCCGCATTCCCGCCGTCAGTTCCATGGCGGCAGGATGCCACAGTCAGCGGTGACTGTTTCCAGCTCTTACAGACAGAGCCCGGGCAGGCCCGTGCCGCAGGTACCGTCCGACCTGCAGCACTCGAGCAGCATGTCGCAGGCCGAGGCGTCATCATTGCAGTCCACGTCGGCCGCGGGCTGCTCCGGCACCCCATCTGCATCGCTGCCATCCCCGACCGGATCGGCCTCCATCCCGGGCTCCTCCGGCATCGACATCGTGGGCGTGGGCGACGGGTCTGCGGGCCCGAAGGGCGCGCTCGTATCGACCGGCATGGGGGCCGCCTGTCCCGCAGCGCCGGTCAAGGCCCCCTCATTCTCGCCCACGGGCGTGAAGCCTTCGGCACACGCAACCAACAACAACAAGCCGAGGACCAAGGTTCGCATGGCCCCCGTAGTGGACGAGCCAACGCTCGACGGGTCACACCACGAGCCTTCGCTCATTCAAACCTCGAAGGCTACGCCACCAACTTCTGAGGCCGCCCGGTGGCTCCCCCTCCAGCAGCACCACCTGCCGCCCGCAACTCGACGATTCCGTGTCAGCTCGGAACATGTCTAGTGGAAGCTGCGGGTGGTGGTGCCGGTGGGGTCGAAGTCCTGGTCCGGCTCCCACAGCTCGTCGGCGATCAGGTGGATCACGCCGGACTCGGACTGGATCTTGCCGCGCACGCCCATCAGCACCGCCGTGCGCGCGATGACCGAGTAGCGCTCGAAGATCTGGCTCCAGACCACCAGGTTCACGAAGCCGGTCTCGTCCTCGAGCGTGTAGAAGGTCACGCCGGTGGCGGTGCCGGGGCGCTGGCGGCAGATGGTCATGCCGACATAGCGTGTACGGCTTCCATCGGGCATGGCGTTGAGCTCGCGCGCGGTCGGGATGCCGCGCCGCGTGAGCCCGTCGCGCAGGCTCGCGATCGGGTGGCCGCGCGCAGAGTGGTGAGTGGTGCGGTAGTCCCAGAAGACCTCCTGGGCACCGCCGAGCTTGCGGAACAGCGGCCGCCCTTCGACCGTCTCCACATTGGACCCGAGTGGAAGCGCGTCCTCGAGCCGCGACCAGATCTCCCTCACTTCCCACACAGCTTGTCTTCGAACGGAGCCGTGCTCGCGAGACTGCTGCAGCAATGGATCGAGGGCGCCGGCCTCGGCAAGCTTGAGGTAGGCGGTCTTCTTGAGCTTGGTGCGCGCCATGAAGTCCTCGAGCGTGCGGTAGGGCGGCGGCGCCCACTCGAGGGCCTCCTGCTCGCGCGTGCCCAGGCCCTTGACGTAGCGCAGGCCCATACGGATCGCCCACTGTCCACCCGACCCGCGCGCGTCTTCGAGCGTGCAATCCCAGGTGCTCTGCTGCACGTCGATCGGTCGCACCTCCACGCCGCGCCGCTTGGCGTCCTCCACCAGCGTGGCGGGCGAGTAGAAGCCCATCGGCTGAGCGTTGAGCAGCGAGCAGGTAAAGGCGGCCGCGTGGTGGCAGCGCAGCCAGGCCGTGACGTAGGCGATCAACGCGAAGCTCGCCGCGTGGCTCTCGGGGAAGCCGTACTCACCGAAGCCGCGGATCTGGGAGAAGATGCGCTCTGCGAAGTCGGGCTCGATGCCGTTGTCGATCATCCGACTGATCAGCCGATCCCGGTGGCGCTCGATGCGCCCGCTCGACTTCCAGGCCGCCATGTCGCGGCGCAGCTGATCGGCCTCGCCCGGCGTGTAGCCACCCACCAGCACCGCCACTTTCATCACCTGCTCCTGGAAGATCGGCACGCCCAGGGTCTTGGCCAGGGCGCGCTCGAGCGCAGGGTGTGGATAGTCCGCACGCTCCTCGGCGTTTCGGCGCTTCAGGTAGGGGTGCACCATGTCGCCCTGGATCGGACCGGGGCGCACGATCGCCACCTCGATCACCAGGTCGTAGAAGGTCCGTGGCTTCAGGCGCGGCAGCATCGACATCTGGGCGCGTGACTCGATCTGGAAGACCCCGACCGTGTCGCCGCGCGAGATCATGTCGTAGGTCTCCACGTCGTCGTGGTGGATCATCGCCATCGACAGCTCTCGCCCCTCGTGCCGTCGCAGGAGATCGAAGCAGCGATGCAGCTGGCTGAGCGCGCCCAGGCCGAGCAGGTCTACCTTGAACAACCCCAGGTCCTCGACCGCGTACTTGTCCCACTGGATCACCGTGCGGTCCTCCATCGTGGCGGGCTCGATCGGCACCAGCGTGTCGACCGGCTCGTGGCCGAGCAGAAAGCCCCCGGGATGGATCGAGAGGTGGCGCGGGAAGTCCTGGATCGCATCGACCAGCTCGAGGAAGTGGTGGTGCACCTCCGCCTCCGGATCGAGCCCGGCGTACTCGAGCGCCTCGCGCCCCAGATCCGAGAAGCGACCGCCCATCAGCTTACTGAGGCGATCGAGGGCGGTCAGCGGCAGCCCGAGCACCTTGCCCACGTCGCGCATGGCCGAGCGCAGGCGGTAGCGGATGACGTTGGCGACCATCGCCGCGTGGCGACGCCCGTAGCGCTCGTAGACCCATTGAATGACCTCCTCGCGACGCTCGTGCTCGATGTCCAGGTCGATGTCCGGCGGCTCGGCGCGCTCGCGACTGAGGAAGCGCTCGAAGAGCAGGTCGAGCTTGATCGGGTCGATCGCGGTGATGCCGAGGCAGAAGCAGACCGCGCTGTTGGCGGCGCTGCCGCGCCCCTGGCAGAGGATGTCATTGCGCCGGCAGAACTGCACGATCTCCCACATCGTCAGGAAGTAGCCGCCGTACTCGAGCTCGGCGATCAGGCTCAGCTCCCGTTCGATCTGGTCGCGCACCGCGTCGGGCACGCCGCGCGGGAAGCGCTCGGCCGCGCCCTGCAGGGTGAGCTCGCGCAGCCAGTCGGACTCGCTCTTGCCATCGGGCAGCTGCTCGCCGGGATAGCGATAGCGCAGGGTCGAGAGGGTGAAGCGACAGCGCTCGGCGACCTCCATGGAGCGCCGTAGGGAGGGCTCGTCGTCGGCGAAGAGGTCGCGCATGGCGCGCGCGCTCTTGAGGTCGTGCTCGGCGTTCTGCCGGATCACGCGACCTGCCTCGCCCAGGATCTTGCCGGCGGCAATGCAGGCCAGCACATCCTGCAGGGGCTTGCGCGCAGCCTGGTGGTAGAGCACCTCGGTCGAGGCCACCGTGAGCACGCGCAGCTCCTCGGCGGCACGGCGCAGGGCCTGCTCGTGGGGGTCCTCCTCGGCGCGCAGGTGGCGCGTGATCAGGGCGTAGAGCCGATCCCCGAAGGCCTCGCGCAGGGGCGCGAGCATGGCCGGCTCCGTGCACAAAGCGATCAACCCGTCGCAGAGCTCGCAGACCTCCGAGAGCTCCACGCGTGAGCTGCCCTTGTCGCTTCGCAGCCGGCCGCGCGAGATCAGCTGGCAGAGGTTGCCGTAGCCATTCCTGTCGACGCTCAGCAAGACGATCTTTCCGTCGGGCTTCGCCCGGCCCGAGAGAGGGTCACGCGCCCCTCTGTCCCCGCCAGCAAAGCTGTCGGGGGCCCCTCTCTCCCGCGGGGTCGTCGCTTCCGTTATGGTGACCTCGGCGCCGATCAGGAGCTTCAGTCCGAGCTCGCTGGCGCGCATGTGGGCGCGCACGATGCCGTGCACGCCATCGAGGTCGGTGATCGCCAGGGCCGACAGCCCCAGGGCGTGGGCCTGCTCGACCAGCTCCTCGGGGTGGCTGGCACCCACCAGGAAGCTGAAGTTGGTCTTGACCCAGAGCGGTGCGTACATCGCGAAACCGAAAGACTGAACACTCTATCAGTTATCGAGCAGTCTGGATCGCCTTCTGGCAAGCCACCGAGATCCGAAGACTTTCCGTCCGCCCGCGGACGGGTCATGCTCCCTGGATGCCGGACGGTCAGCTGCCGAGCCTGCAGACGCCGCGCCTGCACATGCGCCCCTGGCGCCCGTCCGATCGCGAGCCCTTCGCCGCGCTCAACGCGGACCCGGTGGTGATGGAGCACTTCCCCGCGCTGCTCACACGAGCACAGAGCGACGCCTTCGCCGATCGCATCGAGGCCCACTTCGTCGAGCACGGCTACGGGCTGTGGGCCATCGAGAGCGAGGACGCGCCCTTCATCGGCTTCGTCGGTCTGGCGGTGCCGGGTTTCGAGGCCGCCTTCACCCCCTGCGTGGAAGTCGGCTGGCGCCTCGCCCGCGCGCACTGGCACCGCGGCCATGCGACCGAGGCGGCACAGGCCGCGATCGCGCACGGCTTCGAGGATGTGGGGCTCGACGAGATCGTCTCCTTCACCGTCGTGCGCAACCATCCCTCACGGCGCGTGATGGAGAAGCTCGGCATGCACCACGCAGGCGAGTTCGATCACCCCACGCTGCCCAGTGGCCACGCGCTCGAACGCCACGTGCTCTATCGGCTCGACGCCGACGCATGGCGGACGCGCACGCTCCGCAATCAGGGCGCCACGTCGTCGACCGAGTAGCCCTTGCGGATGATGTAGAGATTCATCGCGCGTCGCTCGCGCGAGTCTTCGGGGTACTCGATTCCGATCGAGGGCGCCCAGTGCTGCCCGACGAGCTTGGTCAGCGGCGTGTAGTTCGCGCCCTTCGACTTGTCCCAGACCATCTCGATCTTGCACACCGTCGTGCGGCAGCTGGCGCTGCGCAGCAGGTCGTCGGGCAGCTGCTCGTCCGAGAGCACCTCGCGGATCTCCTTCTCCTTGCCCTCGGCCCAGAGCGCGTCGCGCGGCTCGGACTCGTAGGCCTGGACCAGCACGCCCGTGGGGTTGAGCAGCGAGCGCCTGGGTGCGGCGGCGGCCTGCTCAGCTCGTTCCTCAGCCGCTGGCCGCTCGGCTTCCGTGGCCTGTCCGCCGGCCGTGGCCGCCGCGACGGGACCGTTGGCCGCGACGCCCACCGCCTGCGGCTCCTGCGCGTCCTCCACCGCGGCGTCAGTGCGTGGAGAGCTCCACAGCGCGGAGTAGAGAATGCCCAGAACGAGCAGCACAGCACCCACGACAACCCACGTGCGCATCCCGTTTTCTCTTAGCCCGAAGTGAGCACGCTGGCGAGGCTCACGGCTTCTTCGTCGCCGCGGGCGCCTTCGGCTTCGCGGCGGGCTTGGGCTGCGGCTTGCCGGCCTTGGGCTTGGCCGACTCCTTTCGCTCGCAGAACATGGTCGTCATGTGCACGTGGTGCCCGGGCAGCACGGGCACAATCGCGACGCCCGGGTCGGCGGGGTCGGGCCAGCCGCCCATCGCATTGCCCTCGTGGTACCAGCACTTGCCCTCCGGGTGGCTGTAGCGGATCGCCGTCTTGCCCGGTGTGACCGCGACGAAGCCACCGGAACCACGCAGGGGCACGCCCTTCGCCTCCGGTTCCAGGTTGTTGCCGTAGGCGAGAAAGAAGCGCTTGCCGGAGGGCGGCTCGAGCGTGGCGGTGGTTCCCTGGACACCGCCGAAGAAGATACCGCCCTTGTCCGGCGTCTCCTCGGTGCCCACGGCCTTTGCGATGCGCTGCAGACCCGACGTGTCGGCGACGCGCGTGTTGCCGAGGTTCAGGCTCTCCTTGGGGCTGACGAAGACGCGCAGCGTCGGGGTCAGCTTGGGGCCGCGGAAGACGAGCGCCACGTTCTGCTCCTTTGGCACGGCGATCTCGTAGTAGCCCGCGTTGTCGGTCTCGGCGCATGGCAGGTCCTTGCGCTCGTGCACGCAGACGTCGGTCACGGTCGTGTCCGGCTTGAAGACGCCCGGCGCGCGATTGACCGTGCCGCTGATCCACACCATGCCGTCCGGCGGCGGGGGCTGCTTGCGATCGCGCTGATGGGGCTTCGGTGCACGTGTAGGTGGCGCAGGCGCAGCGCCTGCCGGCTCCGGCTTGGGCGCGTCCGCCTGATCGGGGGTCTTCGCGGGCGCGCTCGCGGGCGCCGGCTTGGCGGGCTCCGGCGCGGGCTCGTCCTTGCCACAGCTCGCCATCGTGACCAGCACACAGGCGCCGACGATCATGCGTCGACGCAGGCTCTGGAGGTTCATTGCAGCTCCTTCCCTTGGCCTGTGCGCGCCTGCAGGGGCGCGCGGCGGGGCGCGACTCTAGCACGGGCGGGCCGCCACTCCGGGGGGCGGAAGGTGCCGCTGACCGGCATCCTGAACCAACCCATAATGGGGACAGTATTTGGCCCTAGCGCCCCCGATCCAGAGTCCGGAAAAGCGAATATTGCTATATCTTTAGCTGAATTCATGTCGTGCTCGGTCAATCTTTGACCCCGATCATCAAAAAAATTTGGCTCCAGATCGGCCGCCCAGCCGAGATACCGTTTCGTAAGAAGACCCCAAGGATCTCCAGAAGTTGTCAGCGTCTACTGTCACCATACGGAGCCGTATGTTACCAAAGTGGTCGGAACGAAACCGCTTTTCGGCGTCGCCCGACGCTCGCCAAGCGTCAACCATTAGGTTAGTGTACGGAATCGGTACAAGCCCCCGTACCGTGTAGTGAGATACTTCCAGCTGAGGCGCGTGGTGGCGCCAGGCTGCCGATGGAGGTCAGGCGAATGGGTTGGACTAGGTCGGGTTCAATGCGTGCACTCGCATGCGTCGCGGCAATGTTTGCGCTGACAGCATGCGCGGGCTCGGAGAGCGCAGACGGCGGGAGGGATGGCAGTCCCTTCACCCCCCTCGATGGTGCTGCGGGAAACAACAGCGACGTGCCGGGTCAGACGCCCGGACAGACCCCGGGACAGACCCCGGGGCAGACACCCGGGCAGACGCCCGGCGGCGCTCCGGATGAGCCCCCCCCGCCGATCGTGGCGGATGGCACTCCGGTGCCCTGCGACGTGGCCCAGGTGGTGGCCACGCACTGTCACAAGTGCCACGGCCCCGAGCCGATCGGCGGCGCGATCAAGCTGACGTCCCACGAGGACTGGCAGCGCGTGTCGCCCCTCTACGACCCCACCATGCAGGTCTACGAGGTGGCGCAGATTCGCATCAACAACGGCGAGATGCCCCAGGGCGCCACGATGCCGACCGAGGATCTGCAGATCCTGGACCAGTGGCTGCTGGCGGGCGCCACGCAGGGCACGGCCGACGAGGCGAGCTGCCCAGGCGTGGTGGACGAGCCGGACCCGGGCCCGGGACCGGGTCCGGACCCCACTGGTGGCAACTCGTGTGAGGTCACTCCGGGCGCGTGGGAGCCGCTCGTCGCTCGCGGCGAAGAGACCTGCTGGGACTTCCCTGTCCACGCGGTGGGATCGGATGGCCCCTTCACGGTGCAGCCGGGCGAGTCCTATCACGAGTGGATCTACGACGTGCCGTGGCCCTCGGACCACGTCGCGACCCGCTTCGGCGCCGACTTCGACAACCTTCAGGTGCTGCACCACTGGCTGGCCTTCCAGCAAAACACGCCGGACCCACACGGGCACGTGCGCGTCAACGTGACTGGCACCACGCTCGGCACCGAGGCCGGACTGATCGGCGGCTGGGCAGTTGGCGGCTGCAACGTCGAGTTCCCCGAGGAGATGGGCCTGCTGCTGCCCGCCAGCGGCAAGCTCATGGTCCAGTGGCACATGTTCAACAGCACCGGCGTGCCTCAAGACGACGGCACCAAGGTGCAGTTCTGCACCGTGCCACGCGCAACCAAGGCCAACGTGGGCGGCCTGACGTGGCTCGGCACCGAGAACCTGGGTGGCCTCGGTGGCATGGCTCCGGGTGAGCACGACTTCTTCGGCACGTGCGTCAACGACTCGGCCGGACCGATCACGATCGTGGCCTTCCTCCCGCACATGCACGAGATCGGCATCAACATGAAGTCCGAGGTACAGTACGCAGGCGCTCCGTGGGAGACCGTCTTCGACCAGCCGTTCGACTTCAACTACCAGGTCCACTACGACCAGGATCCCGCCATCGTGCTGCAGCCGGGCGACCAGATTCGCTCGACCTGCACGTTCTTCAACGGCACGGGCGCCAACGTCGCCTTCGGCCAGTCGAGCAAGCAGGAGATGTGCTACCAGTTCGCCTTCTCCTACCCGGCCGGCGAGCTCGACAACGGCGTGCTCAGCCTGATCGGCGCGACGAACACCTGCTGGCAGTTCGGCGAGTAGCCGCCTGCAGGACGCAAGCGGACGCCCGCTTCGCCCCGCGAAGCGGGCGTCTTTCTTTTGTTTGCCAAGCACCGTAGACCGTGTGCACTACACTGGTAGGTGAAGGTGGTGCAGTGCTGAAGACAGACCGAACTCAGCCCCTTGCAGGGCTGCTTCCTGCGCTTTTCGTGTTGATGCCTGCGGCCGGTGCGCTGGCCGGCCCGCTCGAGGAGACGGAGCAGCTGACCGTCCACCCCAGCGATCCGTCACGCATGGTGTTGCGCTACATCAACGGCGGTGAAGGGCTGGTCTTCTCCGAAGACGGGGGCGAGAGCTGGGGCGCCCTGTGTGCGCGGGCAACCAAGCCAGAGAGCCTCGAGCGTGCGCCCAGCAAGATGGGCGACCTGGCGATCTCGAACGACGGCACGCTCTTCATGGGCACCTTCACGGCCATGCTCGTGAACGAGGGCGCGGACGGCTGCGGTTGGGCCGAGGATCCGCTCTTCAGCGGCGCCTGGATCACCGACATCAGCCACCATCCGACGGACCCGGACGTGCTCTTCGCCGTGACCTCGACGGCGCCGGACGGCATGAACGGCGTCTACCGGCGCGAAGGCAGCGGCCCGTGGGAAGCGATCGGCGTCAAGGACGAGATCGACATCAACGAGCTCTTCGTGGTCCAGCTCCCGGGCGGGGGCCTGCGCCTCTACGTGCGTGCCATCCGCGGAACGATCGGGGAGCCGCCGGACCTCAAGCCCAACTACGTCCTGCGCCACTCCGACGACATGGGTGACACCTGGACCGAGTACGCCTTCGGCGAGACCGACGGGAAGGTCAGCCTGGAGGGGGTGGACCCGACCAGCGCCGACCGCATCGTGGTTGCGATCGCGCGCGAGCGCCCCGAGGTCGGCGGCGCGATGGCGAAGGACCCGGACAGCCTGATGGTCAGCAGCGATCGCGGTCAGAGCTTCGCGGAGTATCTCACCATGACCACCTTCGGCGGCGCGGCCTTCGCATCCGACGGCCAGCTCTGGGTGGGCGACCGCGGCGACTCCTTCGACCCCGAGGCGGCCGCGGGCCTGTTCCACTCCACCAGCCTGGACGCCGAGGCGACGAAGGTGAACGACCAGATCCAGGTGCGCTGCATCGAGCCGCTCGCCGACGACGAGCTCTTCATCTGCCAGCCCTGGGAAGCGGGGCGCATCAAGCTCGACGGGACCGGCTACGAGCGCATGTTCGCCTACGACGAGGTCGATCGCTACGTGGCCTGCGACGAGCTCGACCTGGTCGAGGAGTGCCGCCAGCCGATGCTGAGCGCCTGGTGCGGCGTCTCCCACTTCCCGGAAGCGAAGATGTGCTGTCCCTACCCGGACCGGGTCTCGATGGACTCCAACCTGGTGCCCGGCGAGGAGGTGCCGACGATCGTGCTGGACTGCCCCGACCCGGCGCCCCCGGATGCCGGCATGATGGATCCGACGACACCCGACCCAACGCCGTCCGATCCCGAACCGATGATGCCGACCGACACCGGCGCAGCCGGCGACGACGGCGGCGAAGACGGTGACGACGACGGCTCGGGCGGAGGGGACGGCGGCTGCAGCGTCGGCCCCGTGCACACGGGGCATGCCTCGGGCAGTGCCCTGGCCGCGCTCGCGCTGCTCACCCTCGCACGGCGCAGGCGCAGCTAGGACGGTTCTAGCAGGGCTCGGGTCTGCGCCCGAAGGCCACGGAGCCGACGAAGGGCAGGCTCTGGTGCGCCTGCGGGATCATGAACGGGATCGCGCGCACGTCGCGGTAGAGCCGCGCGATCGGATGCTTGCTCATGAATCCGCCGCCGCCCGTGAGCTGCAGGGCGCGGTCCACCACCTCGACCGCGGTGCGCTCGACGAAGACCTTGGTCGCGCGCGTGGCCGCGGCGAGCTGCAACAGGTCCTCCAGCTCGGCGCTGCGCGGGCTGAAGCGCGTGTAGAAGTCGTCGACGTCGATGGCGCTACGCGCGGTCATCGCCTTGGCCGCCCACAGCCGCGAGTCGAGCTCCCCCATGGCGGCTTGCACGGTTGGGCGTTCGGCATCGCTGCGCCCGTCGTGGGCCTTCTTGCGATCCGAAGCGCTGCCGGCAACGAGGTCGCGGGCCGCCTGCGCGATGCCAAGCCCGGCGGCGATCAGGCCGGTGTTGGCCACCAGCGAGTTGTAGAGCGCCGACCCCTCGAGCGTGCGCACGGGCGCACCGGGCGCGACGTGCGCGGCTGGCACACGCACCCCGCGAAGCCGAATCTGCCCGCTTCCCGAGCCGCGCATGCCCAGCGCATCCCAGTCATCGATCAGCTCCACGCCCTCCCACTGCGTTCGGATCAGCGCGAAGGCGAAGCGGTCGGGCTCCCCCTCGCGCACCACGCGCACGGTGGCGTTGAGGACGGACGCCGCGGGCGACATGGTCGCAAAGATCTTCTGACCCGAGATGACGTAGTGCTGTCCGTCCGCTGTGGGCAGGGCTTCCGTCAGCGGGTAGACGCTGGCCAGCGTGCCCGGCTCGCTGACCGCCACCGCGATCACCTCGCGCCCTTCGGCGACGCCCGTGAGGATCTCACGCAAGTGGGGCGCACCGTCCGCGCGGCCACTCGCCTCGAGCGCAGCCCAGACGCGGGAGAGCAGGAGCGTGGCCGACAGGTGCATGTAGCTGGCGATGGCGGTCGACCCGCAGGCACGCCCCAGCTCGAAGATCCCGGCGCCGAGGTCGTGGAAGGACTCGAGCCCACCGCCTCCGAGCGCGGCCGGTGCGGTGGCGCCGAAGACCCCGCTCGCGCACAGGTCCGCGACGTTGTCAGCCACGAAGCGCCCCTCGCGGTCTGCCTCGGCGGCGCGTTGCGCGAAGGGCTCCTTGAGCGCCACCGCCCCATCGAAGAAGCGCTGGCCAGCCTCGGTCCGCGGGCGAAGGGCAAACGGCTCTATCGACATGTACCGGGCATAGCACGCGTGGGGAGCTTGCGATGGCATCGCCCGCTTCCATCGGCACCCTGCGATTCGCGAACGAGGCCTACACGGGCGAGATGTGCATCCTCTTCGGCACCACCGCCGCGCGTCTCCCTGGGCACGCCCGCAACCGACTCCGGACCGGTCCCGACTTCGCCGCCGTCTTCTAGCTAGCCCTGTGCAAGCTGCGTACGTTCCTGCGCATTTTTGAACGGTTCGTCGGTTTTCGTGGCGGCGGCCGCGATGGCGAACCCGGCCGACTTGAATTCGCTTCAATTCGGTGACACCAATACCCCGCGATTTGGGTTGGTCGTAGGAGGTCGTCACATGGGTACGGGTTCGCTCTTCAGGTTGGGGGCGCTCTGCGCTGTCCTCTGTCTCTATCTCACAGCGTGCGGCTCGGACGACGACGAGCCTGAGACTGGCGACGAAGGCGGCGCCGACGCTGGCGCCGATCCGATCGACAGCGGCGACGGTGATGGCGAGGGAGACGACGGCCCCGGCGACGGGAACCAAGCGATCCCGACGAACGTGGAGGAGCGCAACGCCAACATCTTCAACGAGGACGGCACCTCAAAGCACTTCGGCGGCTGCGACCTGGACACTGGCTACGTCGGCGACGACAAGTGCCTGCGCGCGCCCGATCCCCACGTGGGCTTCCAGATCCACGTCGGCCCCGACGGCTACTCGGACGAGGAGGTGGCCGACTGGCTGATGCAGCCGGGCAGCGAGTCCTCCGAGTGCTACTTCTTCGAGACCGAGAACGACGAAGAGTTTTTCTACCAGGTGTGGGAGCTGAGCGGTCGTGACGGGACGCACCACATCATCAACAGCCAGCTGATCAACGGGCAGGCCGAGGGTTGGGGCGGCTGCATGGACCAGGGGCTGGGCACGAGCCCGAACGTGGCCGGCATCCTGCCGGGCGCCTCCCGCGCGTACATGAAGCCCGCGCCGGTCGCGCCGGAGAACGCCAACCTCGGCGCCACGCTGGGGGCCAAGGTCCCGGTCCAGGCGGACATGCACTACTTCAACTTCATGCCGCCCTGCGACGACAAGAGCTGCCTCGTCCTGCGCGAGTTCTGGCTGAACGTCTACTTCGTGCCCGAGTCCGAGGTGGAGGAGCGCTCCAGCGGCATCCGCGGCATGGGCGGGCTCGACTGGCTGCTGTTCCCGATCCAACCCGGCACCCACGAGACCTATCGGTATGAATGCCCGGTCGAGAGCGACGGACGCATCATTCGCCTGATCGGTCACACCCACAAGCACGGCGTCCGCGAGACCGCATGGATCCGGCGGCCGGGTGACGAGACCGACGAAGACATGCTCAAGGTCTTCGAGCAGTTCGACTACCTGGAGCCGCAGATCTTCGAATACGATTCGCTCACAGAGAATCCCGACTTCGCGCCAGGCATGGCTGGCGCTTTCAGCGGCATGCTGGAGGTCAAGGCCGGCGACACGCTGGTATGGGAGTGCGAGATCAACAACACGAGCGACGTCGCGCTGCGTTACACCAACGAGGTGGAGACCGGCGAGATGTGCAACATCTGGGGCCAGGTCGTCGGACCCACGATGGATTGCGTCGTGTTTTTCTGAGCGTGCCCTCCTTGCTGGAACGTTTCCGTCCCGAGGTGGCAGCTCACTCGTGGAGACGCGAGCCACGGCGTAGCTCGGATCGCCGTTGCCGCGGTGGACACCGCCGCGTCCCTTTGGGGTCATCATGCGGCCCATCCCAGTATCCCTTTGACTCCACCATCGATTCGGAGCATTGTCCGCCCCGTTGTCGACTCGGGGGAGTCGACCGGGGGAGAAGCGATGAGCGCGCACACCTCGAGCCTCGCGCTGTGGCCATGGGTCAAGGTGGCCGAGCAACACGGCCTCACGCTCGGTAGGCTGAGCCAATGCTGCGGGCTGAGCCCGGGCGAGCTGCGTGATCCAGCGGCGCGCATCTCCCAGGACCACGCGAACCGTGTGGCCGCGCTGGCATGCGAGCACCTCGGTGCCGGTGCTGCGATGGCGGCCGCACAGACCGTCGAGGCGGGACACTTCCAGCTGGTCGAACAGGCAGTGCGCGCCGCACCCACGGTAGCCGACGGCCTCGACTTAATGACCGAGCTCTTCCCCTTGCTGCACTTCGGGGGTCGCATTCAGCACGGTCGCACGCGCAACGAGTCGCTGGTGCGGTACGCCGACCTCCCGGGGACGCACATGCACCCCGCCTACGTGGAGTTGCTCTTCGCCGTGGGCCTCGAGGCGATCCGCCGCGAGACCGGCCAGCGTCTCCAGGCCCTGCGCGTCACCTTCACTCACCCGTGCATGGGCCCGAGCCGACTCTACGGCAAGCTGCTCGGGCCCGACGTGCGCTTCGGCATGCGCACCAACAGCCTGGTGCTCTCGGTCGAGGTGGCCAACTTGCCGCTGCTGCGCGCCAACGCCGACGTGCTGGCCCAGGCGACGCGCATCGCTGGCGATAGTCTTCCGTCGCTGTCCGTCCCGGAGCCCCACCCGACCACCCGTTGAAGGCAGCGGGGCTAGAAGACCACGCCGACTTCGCAGGGGAAGCGGACCTCGAGCAAGACCTCGTCCATCTGCTTGAGGTCGTCGCAAGCGGTGCCGAGCAGGCGAACGGTGCGCGGAGTGGTGAGCTCCCAGCCGTTTGCACCGCCGCACTCGAGGTCGCGGCCGTTGAGGGTGACGCGGCCGAGGCACTCGTCGCCCTCGACACGGCCGTTGAGCTGCACCTCGCAGCCGAGCTGGTCGCCGACGATGTCGGTGAGCGCGGCGCGCAGGGTGGTGTCGTCACCAGCCACCCAGAACTCCGCGGGCGGATCGCCGGCGACGCGGCCGAGGCCCGCGTTGGCCACGTCCGGCTGGTGCTCGGCGCTGACGGCGCCCTCGCCCACGCTGATGATCAAGGTCCTGATGCCGAGCTGGAAGGCGCGCTCCACCGCGGCGATCGCCTCGTCCTGGCCGTTCTGGGGATCGAGCTCCTCACAGCGGTCGGGCTCGCCGTCGGTCGCGAGGATGAAGACGATCGGGTTGGCCTGCTGATCCGGGTCGAGCGTCGTCAGACCCAGGTCCTCGATGATCGCGTCGATCGAGTCGCCGGTCGGCGTGTCCTCGATGACGTCGGCGTCGCGGTAGACCTGCGCGATCGCGTCGAAGTTGTCCAGGGCGGGAGCGACCGTGGTCACCATCGGGCACTCGCCGATCGGATCCGGATTGTCGCCGCCAGACTCGGCAGAGTACAGCGCCAGGCCGAACTGAACCTGGGACTGGAGGTCCGCGATCAGCCCCTCGGGCTCGCCCAGCAAGAAGTCGCGCAGGACGTCCCAGCGCGAGCGGCCACCCTCGAACTCGTCGTCCATGCTCGAGCTCTGATCGACGATCAGGATGACGGTCGGCTCGACGCGGCTCGCGTGAACGGTGGTCTCGGCGCAATCTGCGGGAGGCGGCGGCTCGACCGTGGTGTCGGTCGGCGGCACGCGGGTGTTGCCAAAGCCTCCGTCGGGCGTGTTGTCCGCGCCCGTGCTCGAGGGGCAGCGCCCGCTAGGCGTGCACGGGCCGCTGCCACAGCTGTCGCCGGCGACGCACTGCTTGGCGCAGGTGGCGTCGTTGCTGCAGTAGAGCCCGAGCGGGCAGGGCTGAAGCGACGAGCAGTCGCGCCCGCAGCTCTCGTCTCCATCGACGCAGGGCGCACCGCCACCGTCGTCACTGCATCCGAGTGCGAGCAAGCTCAGCACCCCGGCCAGAACCCAATACCGTGTCATCGCGTCTCCCTCGCGCTCGGACGCGCAGCGCACACCCGCGGTAGGTCACCACTCTTATGGCATCCGTGCGCGCAGCGAAAGGGTCTGCGCAGCGGGATCGCTTCTAGTGAGCGCTCGATCAGTCGGTCCCGCGACGCCATCGTCGGGCGCGGTCAGCCCGGCTGGCGCCGACGTCGGGACCGGACCGCGAGCCAGAGGCAGGCGAGCAACGCCGGCCCCGCGTTCTGCGTCCAGCCGGCCAGACCACCGTCCCCGGGCTCGAGGCTGCAGAAGCAGCCACCACCGCCGCGGCCGCGATCCCGCTCACAGTCGCTGCTCGGCACGCGGATGCGCTCGATGCGCTCGAGCTCGGGTCGCAGCTCGAAGTTCGGCACCCCCACCAGGGCCGAGTCCTCCAGCATCTCGTCCATCTCGCGCGTGAACCGCAGCTGGGTGAGCCAGCCCCCCGCCAGGCCGAAGCCGGCGAGCTCACCTCCGAAGCCGATCGGCGCCGCGTAGAGGGGCTCGGCGGTGCCGTCGGCGGCGTCCACCCGATGGGGCGCCATCACGAAGGCCTCCGTGGTGAGCTCCCCTCCGTGGGGGTGGTACTGGAGGCGGTGCAGCAGCGGAATCTCGGTGCCGCGCCAGCTCACGACCAGCGGCGCGAGGGGGCGACTCATGGCGCCGCTCTGCTGCGGGTGCACCTCGAGCGCCACGAACCACGCGCCCTCCTCGAGATAGGCCGCGAAGGCCGCGTCGTCGTGCTCGTCATGGGCGAAGCCGTTCAGGTCCATCCACTCCTCGAGCGCGTCGGCACTCTCGGCGTTGACCACGGTGACGTCGTAGTCGGGCGTGCTGAGCACCTCCTCGAAGCGCACGATGTCGTCACCCACCATCACCTCCGCGAGCTCACGGCCCTCCAGGTCATCGTCGTAGAAGTCGTTGTCCTCGTTGCCGAGCAGGCCGGGGTCGTAGCTGTCGTCGTAGGTGGTGCCGCCGTCGCAGCCCGCGGCCCCTTTGGGGTCGCCGCAGGTATCGCCCAGCGCGGGGTCCTCCACGTACTCCTTGACGTGCTTGATGCGCGGCTGCAGCAGGTCGCGGATGGCATCGAAGATGTCGGCGTTGGCGGCGTGGATGTCGGGTCGCGCGGGCACCGGCATCACGAGGCCCGCGCGCCCGCCGGTGGTGAGCACGGCCGGCTGCACCACCATGTGCACCACCGCCTCCTCGACCGGCACCGAGACGAGGCCTGCGTCACAGCGCGGGTCGACCACGGGTTCGGGCATGAGCTCGTCTTCCACGAAGGCCTCACCGCCATCGTCGTCGTCGATGCCGCCGTCCCCATCACTCGAGGCGCCGGCGTCTTCATCGATGGTGTCCTCGGCAGGGCCGGCATCGAGCGGCTCGACGCACTCGTGACCCACCACCTGATCGGGTGCGAGCACGTAGAGGGCGAGGGTGTTGGGATCGAAGTGCACCCCCCCGCTCTCCTGGATCGGCTCGACCACCCTGCAGATGGCCAGCGCCGAGCCAGGGCCATTCAACAGGACACAGATCACCATCGCGCATGCAAGTCGCCGTGCGAGCATCGGGTTCCCCCTTCTGTGGAAAGTCGCCCGCCCCAGCAGCGGGCCGTCGGTGGCTGAAGTCATCGGCTCCAGCCGGTTCGAGGTGGGACCAATGCAAGCGCCAGGCCAAGCGGGGGCAGCCCCGTTGGACGGCGCGCGGGGGCACTTTGTTCAAGCGCGCTGAGTGCGCGCGGCCGGCGCCGGTTTTGAACGGACCGCTGACTCTTGACGAAAAAACGAGTGGGACGTTCAGGAAACACCCGCACCCTGACAGCGCTGTCGCGGGCGCAACGGTGAAGGCCCGCGGCACGAATGTCGCAGTGCGCAACCCGAATCACGGGCGAACGCTCCGCGTTCGCGAGCCACGTGCGCTAGCCCGGATGTTTCACCGATCCGCACGCCCTCGCACAACCGCTCGACTCCACAGCGCTTCCGCCTCGGTCGCCAATACACACCGTATGCGCTCCACTCACCGAGACCACTGCGAAGCCGATCACTTGCACGATCTTCGCACGACTCGGCGAAACATCCGGGCTAGAACCGCTCCATGGCGAAGTCCGTGTTCACGCTCGCGCCGCTGATGGCGCTGATCCTGGCCCATGCGTGCAGCCGCCCCGTGCACTCGCCGACGCCGTCCGCTCCAGCCAGCGTCGAGGATGTGCGCGCCCCGAGCGCGGAGGAGGCGCTGGTTGGGGTCTGGGCGCCCTGGATTGCACCGGGCGGGACGCTCGAGCTGTGCGCCGACGGGCACGTCGCGATACGCGCCGGCGGCACCCGCCTGCCCAAGCATCTGCGCTGGCGCGTGAACGCCGCTCAGCAGCCCTTGGCAGCTCACGGTCACCGAGACGTACACGGAGGACAGGACCACGGCCATGGAGTACACCGCGGAGCTGCCGGCCTCGGACACCCTGGTGCTACACGATGCGCTCTTCGAGGCCGGTCACGTCGAGCCCGACGAAAGGCGGCTCGAGCGCGTGGCCGGACAAGCTCCCCGCTGCGATCCCATGCCCACACCCGCCGCTCCGTCCGAGCTGGCGGCCGCGCTGCACTGGGGTGATGAGCGCGACGACGCCCCGGCGCCGCGTCCAGCACCGAGTCCGGAATGCGAACGACGTATCGCCGCCTTCATGGCGATGGCCGCGCACTACAGCATCGAACGCGTTCCGCTCGATGCAGGGGACGGCGCGGACGCGGTGGACATGCGCTTCCGGGTTCGCGTACCGCCCGACCTGCCATTCCTTCGCGCCCAGCAAGAGGTGGGGGTGAACGCCAACGAGCACGACCTGAGCGTCGTGTCGATGGGCGTCGATGCGGCGACCAACGACGACGACCCCGATGGGCACTTCGCGATCAGCCTGGGGTTCCGTTGCCAGGGTCGGCCGAATCGCCCGCTGTGGAAGAAGTGCTCGGAGTGCCAACCGGACTGTGGCACGACAGGCGGTGCATGCTGCTTCAGGCACCGAGGGAAGCTCTGCGGAACCGCCGGCGAACGCATCGAGTGCAACGCCTTTCTGCTCTGCGAGCCTAGTTGCTGCGGGGGCTGAGGGCCGCCGACCAACTCCGGTGCTAGCGCTAGAGCTCCAGGCAGTAGCCGAACTCGGCGGAGGCTGCGGGGGCGAGCTCTCGGTTCCACTCCACGCCCGTGAAGGTCACCTCGCCGGAGCTGCCGGAAGCGCTGGCATTCCAGTGATTGGTCATCGTGCCCTCCAGCGTGAGTGTGACCTGCCAGACCGTGGACGCGGCCCCGTCGTTGGTCACGGTGACCGCGTCGCAGCGCCCGGTCTCCCAGCTGCTGTCGGTGCGCGTGGACACCGAGACGTCCCCCACGGTCTCCGGCCCCATCGGCCCACCGGGTTCCTGATCTTGCTCGCCCTCGGTCACGGGCACGGTGGGATCCGCCTGGGGCATGGCGACGCCTGGGCCCTCGATCCAGGACTGGCGCTCGATCACGTGGGGGGGCTCGACGGTGGCGACCAGGAGCTCCTGGATGCGCCCGCCGCTGTCGGCGAAGCGCCCGCGCAGCTGCTCGACCGTGCACGCCAGCTCCGCGTCTTCGGAGACGCCGTGGGCAAAGCGGAACCACTGCAGAGCGAAGCAGTCGCGCACCTCCGGGCTGGCCGCCAGCGCCTGGGCGAGCTCCACCGCGCCGTCGAAGCGGGCGTCGGTGGCCCCGCTCTGCACGATCTCGCCGCTGGCGTCGATCGCGTGATCGCCCTCGCGCTCGCGGTAGCGCCCGACGCCATCGAAATGCTCGAGGCTCAGGCCGATCGGATCGATCAGCCGGTGGCAGCTCTTGCACGGCTCCTTCTGGGAGTGGGCGTCGTAGCGCTCGCGCACCGACAGGGTGGGGTCCACCGGCGGCGGCTCGACCACCACGCCCGGCGGCGGGAGCGGCAGGGGTTGGCAGAGCACGCGCTCGCGGATCAGCTTGCCGCGATGCACCGGCGACGAGCCGTCGGGGCGCGCGTGGGTCGCCATCACGGCGCCCAGGGTGAGCAGACCGGCGCGCTGGGGGTCGGGCGCGTCGACGCGCTCGGTCGCATCCTCCGCGACGGCGGGCAGGCCGTAGAACTCGGCGAGGGTCGCGTCGACGAAGGTGTGGCCGGCGGTCAACAACTCGCCGAGCTCGCCGCTCGCCTCCGCGCCGAAGACCACGTCGTCCACGAAGGCAGCCACCTCGCGCTCCATCGCCTCGCGGATGCCCTGATCGAAGTCCGGGAAGAGCTCGGCATCCTTGGGGACGGAGGCCAGGCGCTCCAGCTCCAACCACTTCGCGACGAAGCGCACCAGCTGCTCGCGGCCGCGCGGTGTCTGGAGCAGGCGCTCTGCCTGGGCCCGCCGGGCCTCGGGCTGGGCGAGCTCGCCGGCCGCGGCTGCTTCGAGCAGCGCCTCGTCCGGTGCGGTGCCGGTGAGGGCGTAGGCGATCTGGGTGGCGATCTCGTAGTCGGTCAGCGCGATCCGCGCGCCCTCACCGGCGCTGCCGTCACCGATCTCGGTGCGGTAGAGGAAGTTGGGCGACTGCAGCAGCGTCGAGAGGGCGAGCTGCATGCCATCCGCGAAGCCGCCCTCCGCGGCGCCCAGACGATGGAGCTCCAGATAGCGCGCCAGCTCGTCGTCGGTCATCGGCCTGCGAAAGGCACGGCGCCCGAGCTCGCGCAGGAACTGCTCGGCGCAGGCCTCACCCTGCTCCGGCGCGCACGGCAGCAGCGCGCCCAGATCCGCCACTGCCAGGGTCGCGAGGCGCTCGGCCTCCGCCGCCAATTGGTCGGCCAGCAGCGGCGTCACCTGGAGCGCACCCGCGTTGTTGTCGAAGCCGTGGACGACGGTGTCCGCGGCGAAGCGGCTCGCCGCGTGCGAGTCGATCCCCAGCAGGTCCTCGACGCTGCTCTCGTACTCGGCGTGCGAGAGGCGTCGCAGCTGCGGCCTGCCGGGCGCGTCCTGCTCGCAGCTCGCGAGCCCCACGGGCGGCGCGTCGCACTCGGCGGTCTGGATCTGGGCTACGAAGCCGCTCAGGGCGGCGTGGTGGAGGCTTCCAGGCGGCGCGAGGGCTCCGCCGGTGTGCCCGTCGGGGTGCAGACCGGTGGGTCTGAGCAGCAGCAGGGGTGTGCCCTGGAGCTCGGCCTCGACCACCGCGGCCAGGGCGTCGTAGTTGTGGGACAGCGCGTCTGCGCCGTGACGCAGGACCATGCGCGTCTCGGCGGCCACGCCGTCGGCGTTGTGACAGCCGACGCAGCGCACCGCCAGGATCGGACCGTTCACCTCGCGCTCGAAGAAGCTCAGCTCGGCCTCGCAAGCGTCGTCGGCGCCGGCGATGACGGCGGGACCGCTGCTGTCACCGGGAGCAGCATCGCGCTCGCGGGCGGGCGTGCTCGAGCCCGCCCCGCAACCCAGCACGGCGGTCACGAGCAGCGCGAGCGCCGCGCGCAGCCCCGCGCTCACGTCAACCCCGACAGCGGACCCGTGCCATGGGAGGGGTCGCCGAACGTGGGGTTGTCGAGCCCCATGGCGTGGCAGATCGAGACCAATAGCTTCTGGTGCGGCTCCCCGTCGAAGCGCAGGTAGCGCCCGGTGCGCAGGTAGCCGGGTGCACCGGCCAGCACGAAGGGCACCGAGACGTTGTCGTGCAGGCGGCCGTCCGCGAGCTCCTTGGCCCACACCACCAGGGTGTGGTCGAGCATGCTGCCGTCGGCGCCGGGCTCGGGCAGGGCCTGGAGCTGCTCGAGCAGGTAGGCGAACTGCTCGCTGATCCAGCGCTCGGCCATGACGAATTGGGCCACGCCGTCGGTGTTGGAGTCGTCCATGTGGGAGAGGCCGTGGTGCCCCTCGCTCAGGCCGAGCCAGGAGAAGACGTGGGGCCCGACGGTGTGGGAGAGCTGCAAGCTGGCGACGCGGGTCATCCCACACGCCAGGGCGGTGACCAGCAGATCGGTCTGGGCGCGCGTGACGTCGGCGAAGCTCTCGTGCGCATTCGGATCGAGCTGCATGACCTGGGGCGGCGCGTCGCAGCTGAGGTTGCTCGCGGGACCGGTCAGCCCAACCTCCATGCGGCGCAGCGCCTCAAGGTGCACGTCGAGCTTGGCGTGCTCCTCGGAACCGACCCGGTCGCGCAGGGTGCCAAGCTCTGCGCGCAGCAACGACAGCACGCTCTCCTTGCGGCGCATGCGGGCGTCCATCTCTTGCGGGCTTCCCACCACGCCGCCGAAGACGCGGCGGTAGACGTTGGCCGGATCCTGATCGGGATGCACGAAGTCGCCGCCCGGCGCGTAGAGCATGCGCGTCTGGACACCACCGCCCCAGGCGTCGGTGCCAACGCCGAGCTCGAGGGAGGGAAAGGGCGTATCGGCGGCCAGCTGGGAGGCGATGAGCTGATCCACGGACTGCCCCTGGGTGGAGGTCTCGGGGCCGCCCCCGGTAAGCATGGCCGCCATGCCGGGCTCGTGGTTGCTGACCCCCTTGAAGTCGATGCCATCGAGCACCAGCAGGTGCTGGCGCAGGGCATCGAGGGGCTCGAGGATCGAGCCGGCCGCGAAGGCGTAGTCGGCGCCCTCCCCGGTCGGGCGCCAGTGCCGGTGGACGGTGCCGTTGGGGGAGAAGAAGATGATGAGGCGGCGCACCGCCCCGGGCGCAGCCTCCTGAGCCTGACCACGGCCGGCAGCCAGCGGCCAGGGGGCGCCGCGGCCGAGCAGGCCCGCCAGGGCGCTCGCCCCGGCCCCGACCACGAATGCCCGACGTCCGATGTGCATCTGGGGGGTTCTAGCCCGGATGTGTCGCCGAGGCGTGCGAAGATCGAAAGAACGGTTGTGCGAGGGCGCGCGCATCGGTGAGATATCCGGGCTAGGCCCGGCGACGCTTGGCAAGGCCGCAGCACCCGGGTAGGGGATGCGGAGCGGTGAATCGGGTCACGGCGGCAGAGCAATGGCGGAGGGGGCGCCCCGGATGGCGGTGGCTCGGCGGGCTTTCGCCGGTGCTGCTGTGGCTCCTGGCCGCCGCGGGCCCCGCTGCGGGTCAGCAGGAGCCGCTACGGGCGGTGTTGCTGGAGCCCCTGGAGCCCGGCGTGGCGGAGCGAATCGCAGGGCAGACCGCCGACCTGCCCTGGCGCATCGAGCCAATGGCGGACGCGGGCGGCAGCGATGAGCTCGGGCGCGCCCGGCGAGCGGCCACCCGCAGCGGCGCGCGGGTGGTGCTTCTGGTGAGCGCTCCTGCAGGGGACGGCACGATCTCGCTGTCGATCTACGAACGCGGTGCGAGGGAGTTGGTGCGGCGGGAGTTTCCGCTCCAGGGCGGGCACGAGGGCAAGGCGAGGTCGGCGCAGCGCGAAGCGATCGCGCTCTCGGTGCGAGCCAACCTGCAGGCGATTGCGCTGGATGTGAGGACTGGGGAGTCGCACGAGGGTTCGTCGGGCACGGACTCGGGCACGGACTCGGGCACGGACTCGGGCACGGACTCGGGCACGGACCCGGAGTGGGGCTCGGGGTCCGCGATCGACATCGGCGCCCTCCTCGCCCTCGGTTGGCAGGGGGCGCTCGACGGCGAGAGCGAGCCGCTACAGCACGGACCCTGGCTGGCGGCGGCGCTCGTGCTCGACGGAATCGAGATCGATCTGCGCGGCCGCTTCGGTCTCGACACGGACGCGCAGGGCGGCGGGGCGGAGCTGCGCCTCAGCCGGCACGTGGCCCTGCTCGGCGTGGGTGTGCCCCTGGTCCTGAACGAGGGCATCTGGCTGCGGCCGGGGCTGGCGGGAGGACTCACCCATCTGCGCCGCACGACGGCCACCGCGGACCCGGACCTGGTCAGCACGGCGGGTAGCACCCACACCGGCCTACTGCTGGAAGGGTCGCTGGCGGCCCGCTTCGCCCTGTCGACCGGGGCCGCCGGCACATTCGGGCTTTCCCTCGTGATCGCGGGCCAGTGGACACCCACCCGCACCCGTCTGCAGATCCAGCGGCCCGAGGGGCACCAGGAGCTGCCCCTGTGGCGCCTGATGCCGGCCGCGGGGCTGGCCCTCTTCCTGGCCAGCGAATGACCCGATCCCTGGGACAGGACGCACTGTATGCTCGTGGACGTGGCACAGCGACTGCCGACCAACCTGAAGCTCGCCGCGGAGCCAGACGCGGCTCGGGCGGCGGATCGGCCTGCCGGGGGTCGGATCGCGGGAAATGACCCGCGCATCGCGCGTGCGGTTGCGGGCGACAGGCGCGCCGCATCGGAGCTGCTGGAGGCGCTGCTGCCACGGGTGCGCAACCTGGTGCGCTTTCTCTGCCCGGGTGACTCGGACGTCGACGACCACGCCCAGGCGGCCCTAATCGAGGTGCTGCGCGGCTTGCCCCGCTTCGAGGGACGCAGCGCGCTGACGACCTGGGCGGACCGGATCACGGTGCGCGCCACCCTGCGACGGGTACGCCAGGCGCGCGCGCGCAGAGCACAGCAGCAGGTGCTGGAAGAGGAGCTGGTGCCCGCGGTCACCGCCGCGCCAGACGACCGCACGATGACGCGCCGGCAGCTGGCGCAGATGCTCGACATGCTGCCGGAGCCGCAGCGCCAGGTGCTGGTGCTGCACCACGTGATGGGGATGAGCGTGCCGGAAGTGGCCGAGGCGCTCGAGGTCCCCTTCGACACCGCCAAGAGCCGGCTACGACTGGCGACCGGGCGACTGCGCGCGCTCTATGGTGAGAAGCGCGGAGGTGAGGATGGCTGAACGGGAGCGATTGCACGAGGAGCTGGCCGAGCTCCTCTCGCTCGAGCCGCGCGCCGGTGACCCCGGTCCCGCGGCGCCGATGGAGCACAGCGCCAAGCGCACGTTGATCGACGGCGCTCTGCAGACCTGGTCGCCGGAGGCGGGCGCGGGCCTGTCGACGCGCGCACCGGCAGCGCGACGCTACGGGGGCTGGCTGCTTGCAGGACTGGTGCTCTGCGTCGGCTCGGCGGCTGCGTTTTACGTAGCGGAGCAGCGCGCAGTGCAGGAGGAGAGCGTTCCACCGGTGAGCGCACCGGCTGCGGTGCCCACGCCGAGTGCGGACGCGCGCGAGATCGAGGACGAGGACCTGCAGGCGCTCGAGGACGTGCAGGAAGCCGTGCAGGAAGCTGCGCCCGCGGGCGAACCGGTGCGCGTGGAGCGGTCGCCGGAAGATCTGCTCGCGCGCGGCAACCGGCTGCGCGGTGAGGGGCGCTACGCCGAAGCCGAGCGCACCTACATGCGCGTGGTCCGCAGCGCCCCACGCAGCGGCAGCGCCCACGTGGCGCGCATCGCCGCGGCCGACCTGCGACTCGAGCGCCTGGACGACGCCGCGGGTGCGCTCAAGCTCTACCGGCGCGCCGGCGCACGACCGGGCCCGCTCTCGGGGGAGGCGCGGGCAGGTACGGCGCGTGCGCTTCGCACCCTCGGTCGCTTCGACGAGGAGCAACGCGCCCTGGAGAAGCTGCTCAAGCACCACGACCAGGGCCCGGCCGCGGCGCGTGCGCGCAAGAGGCTGGATGAGCTGCGTACGCGTGGTCGCTAGCCCGGATACATGAAGGCGTGCGATGATCGTGCAAGCGATCGGCTCTGCAGGGCTTTTGCGAGCGGAGCGAACCGCTGCGGAGTCGAGTGGTTTGTGCGAGGGCGCGCGAGGTCATGAATGATCCGGGCTAGGCTGCTGGCGGGCGCACTGATCGGACTCGGCGCGTGGAGCTGCACCTCACGCGTGGATGTGGTCGCGGTCCAACGTGAGGCAGCGCGCGGGCTCGACGCGGGCCCCGACGATGCCGGTGCCGGCGGCGATGCCGATGTGGATGGTGGCGACGTGGATGCCAGCGCCGACGCTGGTAACGGCGACGGCGACGGCGAGGACGCCGGCGCGTGTGATCCCGCCGACGGGACGGCGGTCTCGCTCGCCGGCGGCCGCGGTCTGGCGGCGCTCGCAGGGGATGCCAGGAGCATGGCCCTGTGCAGCTGCGACGGCTTCTCCAGCAGCGCGCCCGTCGAGCTGCGAACGAGCGCGGGCTCCGGCGTCGCCAGCGCGGGCGTCGACGGCAGCATGAGCCTTGGAGACGACGCCGCGATCGACGGCGACCTGCGCGTGTCCGGGCCGCAGGGGCTGACGCTCGGCGAGCTGCTTCTGAACGTCGGCGGCAGCCTGCAGGTCGCCGGCGACGTGCTGGGTGCGGACGCCACGGTGGAAGTGGGAGGCGACGTCGCGGGCGGCGGGCGGATCCAGCTGGCGTCGCTGCAGGTGGGCGGTGTTCTGAGACAGCCGGCAGGGGCGGAGCTGGAGCTCGGCGGCGGCCCAGTGCCGGCAGCGACGGAGGTGGGCGAGGTGCTCGCACCAACGGCCTGCCCGTGCGACGACACGACGCGCCTCGACCCGGCGAGCCTGGCCGCGCTCGGCGCAGCACCGGTGGAGTCGCTCACGTTCGAAGAGCCGTGCGCGCGCCTCGAGCTCGACTCGATCGGGCCCGACCCGACACGGGTGCGGGTGGAGCAGAGCGCGCTGGTGGTGCTCGACGGCGATCTGGCGATCAACGGCGAGCTGGTGATCGAGGTCGCGACCGGACAGACACTCGATCTGCTGGTCACAGGCAACGTACGCGTGGACGGGCTGCTGCACCTGGGCGGCAGCGCGGAGGACGCGACTGCGGGCGGTCAGGTGCGGCTCTTCGTGGCCGGCGCCGGTACGATCGAGCTGCGGGGCGGGGGCGCCCTGCACGGTGTGCTGCACGCACCGGATGCCGAGCTTGTGCTGCCTGCGCCCCTCACCATTCACGGTAGCGCCCTGCTGCGGCGGGTCGCGGCCGAGGCCGAGCTCGTGATCGAGCACTGAGCTGCGCTCGTGGCTTCCCGTAGGCGACATCCCCCAAGCCTGGGCTTTCCAGACGCCCGGAGGCTCCTTAGGTTCGTGTCATGGGTGATGACAAGCGGGATGAGGAGCGCGACGACGAGCTGAGCCGTCGGGAGCTGTTGGAGCGTGCCGGGGCGGCGCTGGGCATTCTGGCGGTGGCGCCGGCCTGCGCTTCCGAAGACGAGGGGGCCGCGGCCGAGGGCGCGGCGACGAGCCCGCCGGGACCAGGCGTCGACATGCCGCCGGGCGACGACAACACCCCGGTCGCCGGAGACGATGGTGGCGGCGACGAGCCGGTCGCCGGCCCGGGCGAGGACTCCGGCGACAGCGGCGGCGCGGGCAGGGGCGGCGCGGGCGACGGCGCAACCGGCGACGAGCCGACCGACGACGGCACGGCCGGCATGGGCGCCGCGGGCGAAAACGGCATGGATGCGAGCAGCGGCCTGACGCCCGTGGCCTTCGCCAAGCATGCGGACCTGGACATGGCGGTCGCGCGCGCGGTCGAGCTGGCCGGCGGGCTGGGCGCGATCGAGGCGGGACAGACCGTCTTCATCAAGCCCAACGCGGTCAGCGACCGCGCGGTGGGCACGCCCGGCATCCGCACCAGCAACGAGGTGCTGGCGGCCGTCATTCGACTGGTGAAGAGCCGCGACCCGGGGCACATCATCGTGGGCGACCGCTCGGCGCGGCAGTTTAACACCGAGCAGGTCTTCGAGAACACGGGCATGGCGGAGGCGGCGCTGGCCGCCGGTGCGGACGAGGTCTACCGCGCGCCCTCGGCGTCGGAAGCGCCCGACGACTGGGTGCTGGTGCAGCCGCCCGCCTGGGAGGAGACCTGGTCAGGCGCAGGCGGCATCCTCGCGATGCGCAAGATCCTCGAGGCCGATCACCTGATCAACGTACCGACCTGCAAGAACCACCAGTTCGCGGTCTTCTCGCTGTCGATGAAGAACTTCGTCGGCGCGATCGAAGACAGCTCGCGCGATCCGCTTCACTACGTCTCGAGCATCCAGAGCGACTTCGTGCCGCTCGGACGCGAGGTGGCGATCCTGAGCCAGCCCTTCACGCCGCTGATGAACATCGTCGATGCGACCACGGTGCTGGTCAACGGCGGCCCCGGTGGCGACGGCGCCGACGCGGTGCGCGCCAGCAGCGGGATGATCCTGGCGAGCACCGACCGCGTGGCGATCGACGCCGCCGGCGTGTCCCTGATCCAGCTCGAGCAGAGCCGCGTGACGGTAAGCAGCCCGGACCGGGTGCAGTCCGTGATCGCCGACTCGAGTCCGTGGGCGCTGCCCCAGATCGACAACGCGATCCAGCTCGGGTTGGGCGCGGAGGGGCCCGGGCAGGTCGAGCTCCTCTTCGACGGGATCGAGGCCGCCGACGAGGCAGCGCTGCGCGAGCGCTTCGAGTCTTGATCAGTCCGTCCCCAAACCCCTCGGTTTGCTCGCCAAGGCGCGCGCGGGACCCCACCCGACCACCCGTTATGGACAGGGGCTGGCGAGGAAGACAACGAGATCAATGGGGATCCGAGAAAGGCGCCGCGCGGATTTGACCACTGAATGTACGATCAGTATCTTGATCGACCGTGTCCGCTTCCCTGCGATCGCTCTCGGCCCTCTCCTTCAAGCTCCCCGAGGTGCTCGATCCCCGGAGCACCCCGCTGGCCGAGCAGCTGCCCCGGGGACGGCTGATCGAGATCGGGAGCAGCGCTGGGGTCGGCGCCCAGATGACGGCCACGGTGGCCTGCCTGCGGCGCGCCCAGAGCCGTGGTGAGACGACCGCCTGGGTGCAGCCCCGCGGTGGCTCGCTCTACCCGCCCGACCTGGCCGACAGCGGCATCGACCTGGACGCACTGATCGTGGTGCACGTCCCGCCCTCGGCCGGCCCGCTCGGCCCAGCACGTGCCGCGGAGCTGCTGCTGCGTTCGGGCGGCTTCGGCATGGTGGTGCTGGACCTGAGCGAGACGCGTGCGACGGGCGGCGGCAACGCATGGCAGGGCCGACTGCTGGGTCTGGCGCGCGAGCACGACGCCCAGGTGATCCTGCTCAGCGACAAGCAGACCCGCTCCCTCGGTCCACTGGTCAGCCTCTGCATCACCCCGACGCGCGCACGCGTTGCCCGCGGCCGCTTCGAGGTGGAGCCGCACGTACGCAAGGACAAGTCCGGTTTGCTCGGCCCGGTCTCGGCCGAACGCCGACGCGGCCCCTGGGGACTTTTATGAGCCATCCATCC
>JAPPOT010000899.1 GCA_028817855.1 Myxococcales bacterium | reverse complement strand
GGACAGGACTTCGACGATCCCGATGTGCCGTGCCATCGCAAGGCATCTTGTCACGGTCTGGCCAGGGGTCGAGTTCATGCTAGCTCCAGGTCGCGCCGCGGGCTGCGGTCGTTCACATGGTCGGTCGCCACTGCTAGCAGAAATTATGAGCCCCCGGCCGACCGGTGGTGTACTGGCATCGCGATGCACCGGGGAATGCTTGCGTTTGCATTGCTCTGGTCGGCGTCCGCGCCGGGCGCAGCGCAGGGCGTGCACCTCGAGCACGCGTCGCTGTCAGTCACTGGAGACGCGGCCCCGGGCTGCATCGACGTGCGGGCGCTGCGCGAAGCGGTGGCCCACAGGGTCGGTGACGGTGTCTTCGGCGAGCCCAGCGAGGGGCGCCTGCGCCTGCAGGTGGCGATCAGCCGTCACGGTCGTGCGCTCGAGGCCACAGTCGAGATCCTGCATGGCGAGACGCGGGGAACGCGCACCCTGACCGCCAATAGCTGCACGGACCTCGAGGACGCGCTGTCGCTGGTGTTGGCGCTGACGCTGACGACGGAGCTGGAGGCCAGCACGAGGGACGAACCCGAGAACCTGAAGGAGGTCGAGGTCGAGAAGGAGGTCGAGAACCAGAAGCAGGTCGAGGCCGTGACCGAGAAGGGGGCCGAGGCCGGAGCCAGCGCCGATCGGGGCTTGCTCGCGCTTGTGGCCGGCATCACCGACGGGCTCACTCCACGGCTGGCGCCGGTGCTGGCGCTCGATCTGCAATGGCGTCCGGCATGGGCGTGGCCTCAACAGCTCGGAATCGCGTACCTGATCACGACGGAAGCGCATCGGGGCGACGTGACGGCCGGAGTCGACGTGATCACCGGCGAGCTGCTGACATGTCCGGTCACGCTCGCCGCCAGGCTCCTGGGCTGCGCCGGCCTGCGCGGTGCACTGGTGCGTGCGGAGGGTGAGGCCGGTCTCGGCGTGCCAGTGTCGCGCACGGCCACCGAAGTCCAGCCCCTCGCCCGGCTGGAGGGCAGCCTCTCACTGACTGGCTCCCTGGCGGTTCACGTCCGGGCCGCGATGGGCATCTCCCTGCTGAGACCCGAGTTCGTCTTCCATGACGCTTTCAGCGAGGAAAGAACCATCTTCCGGGTGAGTCCTGTCTCCTGGGAGGCGGCCGCCGGGCTTTCTTTGGCGCTCTTCTGATAATTTCCGCGACTCGCGGTTACCTACCTTGCGATGGTCGCCACCGCCCGAGCCATGGTCACCGAGGCGCCCACGCCAGCCCCAGCCGCAGGCCTGCCCTCGCCACGCGAGATCTTCCAGGAGTACGGGCCTTACATCTGGCGCGTGCTGCGGCGTCTCGGGGTGCCGGAGTCCGACGCCGACGATGTCTGTCAGGAGGTGTTCATGGCGGTGCACAAGCAGTTGGCCAGCTTCGAGGGCCGCTCGAGCCTGCGCACCTGGCTCTACGCCATCGCCCTGCGGCGCGCCTCGTCCTATCGACGCCGCGCCCATCGCCGACACGAGACGACGACCGCCACGCCGCCCGAGCAGGTGGTGGAGGACGATCCCCTCCGAGAGCTCGAGAAGCGGCGCGCCCGGGAGACGCTCGACCGTCTGCTCGACACGCTCGACGACAAGAGTCGCGAGGTGTTCGTGCTCTACGAGATCGAGCAGCTGAGGATGCCCGAGGTGGCCGAGGTGCTAGGCCACCCGCTGCAGACCTGCTATGGGCGCTTGCGCCAGGCGCGCCGCGATCTGAAGGCCGCAGCGCAAGAGCTCGGAGGTCGCGCATGAGCGAGCAACGCGATCCGGCACGCTGGCTCGACGCCGAGGGCCAGCCGACGGAGGAGCTGGGCGAGCTGGGCGAGCTGCTGAAGGCAGGCGCCGACGAGCTGCCCGGCGAAGTGCATATGGAGGCGATTGCGAGCCAGCTCGGCCCATCGTTTCAGGCAGCCGGAGCGACGACGGCCGGCGGTGCGAGCACCGGGGCGGCCGCCGGGAGCGGGGCTCCATGGAGCATCCTCGTGGTGACGGCGCTGGCGGTTGGGGCGATCGCCTGGATGATGCTGGCGCCGGAGGGCGACACCGGGGCGAGGACGGGTGCGGCGCCGGAGGCCGAGAGCGCAGGCCAGGCCGAGATCGAGATCGAGACCGAGACCGGGGCCGAGACTGGAGCCGAGGCCGAGACTGGGGCCGAGACCGAGACCAAGACCGCGACGGAGGCCGAGACCGAGACCAAGACCGCGAGGGAGGCCGAGGTCGCGCGCCGCGCCGCGCCGCCCAATCCTGCGGCCGAGCTACTCCTGCTGGACCGGGCGCAGCGAGCGCTCGGCAGCGATCCCCGACGTGCGCTGGCCGCCGCCCGCGAGCACCGGCGCCGGTTCCCGCGGGGTCAATACGTCCAGGAGCGTGAGGTCATCACGATCGAGGCCCTGATCGCGCTCGGCCGCTCCGCCCGCGCCGAGCACCGCGCCCAGCGCTTCCTCGCGCGCCACCCAGACTCCAGCTACGCACGCAAGATCCGCAAGCTATTCGACCCGCAGCCCTAGCCTCGGCGCGTCCGCACTGCGTGTGGCCTCGGGCGGCACAGTGCGGTCGGTCTTGGGCGTCCTCTGTGCGGGCGCATTCCCACAGTAGGTCGGTGCAGTCCGTGCAGCTCATATCATTGCGTCGCTTCGCGAGCCGCAACGGCTGCGACTTCCTCCGCTGCTTCTCGCTCTGATGCGCAATGGGCCGGGGCAGCCGGCCCAATCAGTTGCCGAAGTCCCAGGAGCCCTCGGTCTCGTGGGCCCGGAGGATGTTCTTGGCGATCAGGATCTTGTGGACCTCGTCGGGGCCGTCGGCGATGCGCAGGGTGCGGGCGCCGGTGTACATGCCCGCCAGCGGTAGGTCTCCGGAGACGCCGGCGGCGCCCCAGATCTGGATGGCGCGGTCGACCACGCGCTCGAAGGCGGCGGGCACGAAGACCTTGAGCGCGGAGATGTCGGTGCGCGGGTCGCCGCCGTCTTCCATCAGCTCGGCGCAGCGGATCGTCATCAGGCGCGCGGCCTGGATATCGATGTAGGAGTCGGCGATGAAGCCCTGGATGAACTGCTTGTCCTTGAGCAGGCCGCCGTGAACCTCGCGCATGCTGGCGCGCTCGACCATCAGGTCGAAGGCGCGCCACATCGCCCCAATCGAGTTCATGCAGTGGAAGACGCGCCCGGCGCCGAGCCGGTCCTGGGCGGCGCGGTGTCCCGAGCCGGTTTGGCCGAGCTGGTTGTCGAGCGGCACGCGCACGTCCTCGTAGACGAACTCGCAGTGGTCGCTCTCGCGCCCCCACACCGTCACGCCGCGGACCAGCTGCACACCCGGGGTGTCGGTGGGCACGATGATCTGGGTCATCCTGCCATTGCTGTCGCTGCCTTCGTCCTCAGTGCGGCACATGACGATCAGGAAGTCGGCGCGCTTGCCATTGGTGGTGAACCACTTGCGGCCGTTGATCACCCACTGCTCGCCCTCACGGCGTGCGGTGGTCTTGATCGAGCGCGGATCGGAGCCTGCGCTCTCGGGCTCTGTCATGGAGAAGGCCGACTGCAGCT
This sequence comes from Myxococcales bacterium, assembly GCA_028817855.1. Classification (GTDB taxonomy): domain Bacteria; phylum Myxococcota_A; class Polyangia; order Polyangiales; family JAFGIB01; genus JAOUOP01. Next base: position 8,307 of record JAPPOT010000899.1, on the reverse strand, counting down.
TGCCTTCGGTCAGCGGTACCAGCCACTTGCGCCGCTGCTCCTCGGTGCCGTACTTGAGCAGGATCTTCTGGTTGCCCGAGTTGGGCGCAACCACGCCGAAGAGGGAAGCCGCGCCGGGCGCGTAGGCCAGCACCTCGTTCATGTAGGCGTGTTCGAGGAAGCTCAGGTCGGAGCCCCCGTACTCCTCGGGCAGGTGCGGCGCCCACAGCCCGGCCTCCTTCACCAGCTGCTTCACCTTCGCGACCTGCTCCGGGTTTGCCCAGATGTCCCGCTCGTGGGGCAGGATGTGCTCGTTGATGAGCCGCGCGGTGGTGGTCCGAATGTGGTTGATGCGCTCGTCGAGCGTGGGGATCGGCTTCACGTTCATGTGCATCGAGGGCCTCCGTGACGGTTCACCCGTATTCGATGATTAATAAATGAATCATTCATTCATGTAAACCCCGGGGCGAGGGTGGCCACCGCGCGGCTTGCTTTCGCGCAAGCGGCCGCCCCCGCACGGTGGCCGCCCGTGTGGGGTAGGCTGCGGACGGATGGTGACCGCGCGCTGGAGGAGCCCTTCACGGTGGGTGCTCGGGGCCGTCGCCGGTCTGCTCGTCGTCGCGATCGCCTGGTTCGGCGTCGCGCGCGTCACGGCACCCGGCCGCGCCGTGCGCGTCCTGTCGGACGCAGCGCTGGCGCGGACCGCCGCCGGGGACGGCTTGCGCATCGTCGCCTGGAACATCGCGCATGGTCGCGGCCTGGCCCGAAACAACTTCGACGGCGGGGACCGTGACGTGCGCGCGCGGCGGCTCGAGCGGATCGCGCAGCGCCTCGCGCGCCTGGATGCCGACGTGGGCGTGCTCAACGAGGTCGACTTCGACAGCAGCTGGAGTCACGGCGTCGACCAGGCGAGGGTTCTCGCGGACGCGCTCGGCATGCCCCATCGCGCCAAGCAGCGCAACTGGGATGCCGCCGTGCCGTTCTTCCGGGTCGCCTTCGGCAACGCCATCCTCAGTCGCTTTCCCCTCGGCGACTGCGCCCTGCTCGACTATCCCGCGCGCTCGCGCTGGGGCGAGCTCGCCGGCGGCAAGAAGCGCGGACTGCACTGCGTGGTCTCGGCGCCGTCGCATCGATTCAGGCTCGTCGCCGTGCACCTGGATCACCTCGATGCGCCGACGCGCGTCGAGTCCGCGGCGATGATCGCAAAGCTCCACGGCGCCGACCGACTGCCGCTGGTCCTGGCGGGCGACTTCAACACGGGCCCCACGGGCTATCCCGAGGTCGATGCGCCGGCCGGTGGCACGGCGCTCGACCGCCTGGTCGCGGCAGGTCTGCACGTCCCGCCGCAGGTGACACCCACCCCGCCGCACTTCACCTTCCGTGCCGATGCGCCGCGCCGCGTGATCGACTGGGTCCTGGTGCCGCGCGACTGGCACATCGAGTCGTGGCAAGCGCTCAACACCCGCGACTCGGATCACCGCCCGGTCATGGCGGTCGTCCGACCGGCGGGTGAAGTCCGCGACCCGCACTGAGGGTGTGGGGACACCCACGGCGCCGTGAATGTCGGCGCGACGGCCGGCCCTCCTGCGGTCGGGCATGGGGGCACGCCTCGTCGTGCTGGTCTGGCTGTATCGGCGATGACGACGCGACTGCGACGAAGTGCGACAGGCGCGGCCCCCTGCGACTGCAGCCCCGAGGCGATGGCCGCAGCCGATGCCATGGACGACATCGGCGTGGGGCCCTCGATTTGCGGCAACGGAGTGCTCGATTCCGGTGAGCAGTGCGACGGGGTGGACCTGCAGGGTCAGACCTGCGCCAGCATGGGCTTCGGCAGTGGCGCGCTGAGCTGCAGCCCGCTGTGCACCTTCGGTATCGGCCAGTGCCGGGCGTCCTGAGCATCCACGGCACGAGCGCTCTGGCGCCACGTCCCTGGAGACCACACTGGGGGCGTCGCGGTCGGCGGCCAGGTCCAGCAGCACCCGGAGGACGAGCGAAGCGACGACGACCCCGCGGCAAGGGGGGCCCCGAGTGGCCTCGCCACTCGGGCGAAGGCAGCGACCGGCCTTGGCCGGTCCGCCATACAGGTGACCCTTCCCCGGGTCGGGTCGCAGATCCGACTATGAAGTCGCCCGCATCACGCCGCTACCCTCGCACTTGACGCCGTCGAGGCAGCCGGAGATCTGCTCCATGATCTGGGGGACGCTGCCGGGATCGGAGATCGGGTTGATGACGCAGACGTCGATGCCGGCCTCGGCGTAGGCGCGGATGCGGTCGCGCACGGCGTTGACGTTGCCGACCACCGCCATGGCGTCGCACAGGCCATCGCTGACGCCGGCGGCGACGCCGGCGCGGTCCTTCTTGGCGAAGGCCTCGCGGATCTGCTTGGCCTCGTCCTCGAAGCCGATCCACTCGAAGCACTTGTTGTAGCCGGGGGTGGCAGCGTAGGCGCCGAAGACGTTGCGGATCAGGTTGCGGCCCATGGCGTCGTCGTCGACCACCACGGTGTGCAGGCGCGCCACCACCTCGATCTCGTTGGGATCGCGACCGGCCGCCTCGGCCCCCGCGCGCACCTCGCCCAGCACTTGGGGCAGGGCCGACTCGGGCACCATGTTGAGGCAGACGCCATCGCACAGCTCGCCGGTCAGGCGCAGCATCTGCTTGTTGAGGGCGCCGAGGTAGATCGGCACTTCGCCGGTGATCTTCCCTCCCAAACGGAAGTTCTTCACGTGCAGGGTCTTGCCCTCGTAGCTGGTCTTGCCGCCCGAGAGCATCTGGCGCAGCACTTCCACGTGCTCGCGCATGCGCGGCAGGAACTTGTCGTAGGGCTGGCCGCCCCAGTCGCGCACGATGTTCGGCGACGACAGCCCCAGGCCGAGGACGAAGTTGCCCTGGGTGAGCTGGCTCAGCGACATGGCCGCCATGGCGTGCATCATCGGCGTCCGCGTCTGGGCCGGCACCACGGCGGTGCCGATGCGCATGCCGGGCGCCCCGGCCGCGATCGCCCCTGCGATGGCGTAGGCGTCGCCACCGTTGACCTCGGCGAGCCAGATCTCCTCATAGCCCTTGCCCTTGGCATGCTGAGCAAGCTCCACGGCGCGATCGGCGCCACCGAGCGGCAGGGTCAGCGCCAGACGTGCGTTCTTCGAAGTACGTTCCATGGCGGCCGACCCTAGTGCGGCCCCCGCCAACTCTCAAGCGGTTCCATTCGGCGAGGCCGCACGGCCTCGGCAGATGCGTGCGCAATCAAGGACCCGGCCCGGCTCAGCACACCTCGAAGCTACGACTCGCCGTCTGGTCCCGACCGCGCACCGACAGCTCGACCGTGTGCTTTCCCGGACGGGGTGCGGTGACCCATAGATCGTGGCCTTCGCCGACCTGCACTCCGTCGATGCTCCATACCAGGGGCTCGCTCCGCGGGTCACACGCGTGCGCCTCGCCGGCGACTCCCAGCAGGTGAATCTGTCGCTCCCCCGGGATGCGCGCGCCCCCGGTCGGTGCGAGGATGGTCAGCTCTGGGGCGCGAGGATGGGCCAGCTCGAGCTCCTCGGTTTCGGCCGTGACCGTCGAGAAGCCGTCGTCGAGAAGCAGCTGAAAGCACAAGCGCCCGCGCGGAAGTCGTCATCTCTCCATCGTCGTGTCGCGGCCGGTGAGCCCCGCCGTGTGGGCCCGCCAGGTGTCCCCGCCTTCGTCCGACCAGCGTACGGCCACGCGACCGACGGCGCCCTTGGCGGTGACCGCATGCCAGGACAGCTTGACGTCGGACGTCTGCTCGTCCAGCGTCACCCGCACGCGCTGCAACTTGCAGCGGGTCGAAGGGCGCCCGCGCTCCCAGACGACCTCGCCCTCGGGGTCGAGCACCCGCAGGCAGTCGCCTTCCGCCACATCGTCGAGCATCGCCCGCAGCAGCAGTCGCTGTCTCCGCGGAGCAAGCCCCCCCGACCCACCACAGTCGCACCCACCACCGCCACCGGGCGGGTTGCGGCTGCCACCCTCACCGGTGAAGGCGTAAAGGGAGTCGGCGGCGAGCACCGTGTCCCCGTCGAGTAGCTCGGCGGTGTACCCGGTAGCCTGCGCGGCGCCCACGAGGTACCGGGTCGCGACGCGCGAGACGGCGGTGACCTCCACCTCTCCTCCATCGAGCACGGCGAAGAGATCGATCCGCGGTGCGATCGCGTCCGGATCGGGTCCGAGGCCCGGCTCCTCATCCTTGATCACGCGCGCGGCGCCAGCGCCCGAGCCGGTGGCGATCACCTGGGGCGTCAGCTCCGGTCGATTCACCAGGAAGTTGTGCGTGAAGCGCGAGATCCAGCGCGGTGCGCAATAGGACATGAAGTCCTCGGCGTTGTTCGGGTTGGCGATGCTGCCGTCGTTGATGTCGAGCCCGTACTCGCCGATGCTGGCCATCGTCCAGTTGGTGGAGCCGATCGGATTGGCGGGCACATCCACCGGCAGGTCATAGGGCTCGTAGACGGGATAGGCCGCGTTGCCAGCCCCTGCGTTGCCGCAGCGCGCGTGCGCCAGTCCGAACTGATGCCCGATCTCGTGCGCATAGGTCGCGGGACGCCCCGCGAGCCCACCGGTCGCTCCCCAGTTGCACCCGGGCACTGTCACCGGGATGCCGTTGTTGATGATGCCGTAGTAGACCCAGTTTCCCCCCGGATTGGCGGCCTGGTCGAGGGCAACGAGCTGGGCCACGGTCTGCAGCAGCGGCTGCCAGTTGGGCGAGCAGCAGCCGGGGCAGCTGCGGGGATCGTTGAGGGGTGTGTTCGTGACGAACGTGCCGGCGATGCGCACGTTCGGCTGACTATTCACGGGGAAGGTCGTCAGGGCCCACGAGGTCTCGGCCTGGCACTGGGCCAGTGTCGGTGCGGGCAGGTTCAGCGCCCCGTTGTTCGCGGCATTGGGGCCGTTGTAGCCGATCGTGATGAAGGCCGCGTTGAGGGTCTGGGTGAGGTTGACGTCCGCGGTCAGCGATCCGCTCGCCCGGTTACCGGGGCACTGCGGATAGGGAGAAGCGAGGTCCGCCGTGAACCGGAGCAAGCCCGTCATCATCGCGGCCGGGACGACGAAGTTGAGCGTGGTGTCGATGTTTCCCCGCTCGGCGTCGTAGCTGACGAAGGCGTCGCGTGCGTCCAGAGGACCGTTCTGCGGACTGAGCACGGCGACCTGGGACCAGATCCCTCCCGTGCGGCGCTCGACGGTCAGGGTACCGCTCACATCGCCCAACAGACCGCCGTCGAAGCCAGGGATCTGTCCGCTGCGCAGGTAGACCCGCACCCACGCCGACTTGCCGGTGACGAGACGCAAGCTGTTGTCCGGCCCGCGATCAGCCGGGTCGGTCAGGTGCTGCGCGGCGCGGTAGTGTTGGATCGCCTGGGTGATCTCCATCCCGTCCACCGAGAGCTTTGGCGGGTTCTGGAAGATGAAGTCGAAGTCGCGGCTGACCTGCGGTGGCTTGCACTTGCCGCTGGCGACGATGCGGGCCTGCACTTCGGTCGTTTCCGTGAAGTGGGTTTGCGTGAAGTCCCAGCGACCCCTGGGATCTGCGGGATCCTGAGCCGCGATGACGGAACCGGTCTTGCGGTTGCGAATCTCGACGCGAACGCGATCCACCGCGCAGGTCTTCCAGCGCAGGCGGATGGGGGTGCCAGGGCGCAGGCAGGCGCCGTCGGCCAGATCCTTGACGACGAACTTCAGGATCTCGGGCGAGGTGCCTTCGAACTCGGCCTCCATGCAACCGAGCGGGCGGACGTCGACATGCCGACCACATACACCGAGCGTCGTCGGTCTCGGCCTCGGTACGAGGCCGCACCCCGCGCGCTCCGGCACCACGACCTCGATGCGCGACTCCGTCCACAGCTCGGGCTGCGCTTCGAGCCCGTAGTCGAGGCTCCCCTTTGTTCGGAACGACACCGTGCCCGGCTGCCGACCGAAGCCGCGCCCACAGATCACCACGCGATCACCCGGACAGGCGCGGACCGGATCGATCGAGGTCACCGTCCAGCACGACACGTGCTTCCATGCCGCGACGGCGTCCCGAATGCAGCCAGCGCGCGCCTCGTCGATGCAGGCCTCGCAGCAACAGAGCCCAGCGCCGCAGCGCTCAGAGACGACCTCGAGCACGTCGCGAAACTGTTGCGCGGCCGCCTCGTCCCCGCAGGTGGCGGGGACCGCCGCGCGGTGCAGCGCTCCAACCAGCTCGAAGCGGCAGAGCTGCTCGAGGAGCGCAGCCAGATACGTCCGCGCGGTGTCCCGGTGGCCGCATGAGATCTGCAGGATGGCCATCACCAGCGCCTGGACCTTATCCTCGGCGATCAGGTGGTCGCGGCAGGGGCACGTCGGGTCGGGTGCTGGGCACGGCGCACAGGGGTCGACGGGGGCCTCCTGCTCCGCGCTGTCGTCATCCTCGGTGCCGGGACTAGCAGGGCTGACCTCCGACTCGAATACGCCAGCGAGGAATGCCTCGTGCGCGCTCCCATCGGCGCAACAACAGCGGTCTCCGCGATCGCTGCACAACAGCTGCATGGCGTCGCGGACCCGCTCGCCGGCTTCCAGATCCCCCTCCAGGGTCGCGCAGGCGTCGGCGAGAAGGCGATCGAATCGTCCGATCAGTGGCAGAGACCGTTGCAGGCACTCGAGTATTTCGCCGCCTCGCTTCAGGCGTGCGATGCCCAGCACGTCGAAGGCTTCGGTGATGTCGTCGAGCACTTCCCGCGCTAGTAGGGGATCGCTGGGGCACTCGAAGCTCTCGCAACAGCGCAGATGCCACCAGAGCGTCGCAGGCGGCACGTCGACGTCGAGCTCCCGGTCGGGCATCGGCGTCAGGCCACAACCCTCCTTGGCGGTGTCGTGGATCGGTCGCCCCTCGCAGTCGTAGAGCACCAGGTGCAGAGCACAGCAGAGATCCCGTGGCCAGGGCCCGCAGATGTGAAAGCGGCCTTCTCGGTCGCTGAGCGTACTGCCCAGCGCCCTGCGCTCGCCGTCGCAGTCCACCACGAGCTCGGCGCGCAGCCCGTGTACACCCTCCCGTGTATCCGTACGGCGCACTCGCCCCATGAGTTCGATCGCGTGTCGTTCCATCTTCGGCCCCCAGACCTTGCGGCGCCCCGCGCGCCCGCCGCACGATGAGGGCGCCAATCGGGCCCGCGCCACAATGAACTGGCTCACGTGACGCGTTGCCGCGCTGGCTGCTGCCCGTTGAAGCTAGCCAGCTGCGACCACGCAAGAGGGAGGGTCATGCGGTGGGCGCTACTCGATCTCGCTTTCGACCTAGAAGTCTTGGGCGTGGAAGAGGACCTGCAGGTCTCGCTGACCTACTGGCGCAACTCGCATGACGCGCTCTACAGCTGCAGCGGTGGCAGGTCGACGCAGCCGAGCTCGAAGTAGAGAGTCTGGAAGTCGCCCGCCATGGCGGCGTCGCACAGGGTGCCGGTCAGCTGGGCGGAGAGGCCGTCGTTGCTCACGGTCCATCCGCCGCCGGCGAGCTCCCGCGCCACCACGAAAGCGGAGCCTTGCTGCTCGACGACCAGGTGCAGCGCATCGGGCTCGGGTATCTCGAGGTCGAGACCGAGCGTGCACGAGGTGAGCCCGGCGCTGCTGAGCACCTCCGGTATGCGTTCTTCGAGCGTGATGCGTAGGCGCTCGGGATCGTCGATGAAGCTCACGCGGCCGCCACTGGAGCCGACCAGCCCGCTGAAGGTGATGGTCGCGTCCTCGGCGCCGGGCAGGAGGATCGCGTGGGTCTCGATGCCCGCGCGCTGCCACTGCGCCAGCAGGCGCATCGCCTCGTTGTCGTCCCAGCCGCAGTCCGGCATGCCGTCCGTCAGGATGTACACGCGCGTGCGGCCGGCGGGTCGGGCCTCGAGCAGGCTGTCGGCTCGGGCCAGCGCCTGAAGGAGCGGGCTCAGGCCGCCGACGCGCGCGGCGCTCGGCCCGTCGGAGCCGCCCGTGCCGCGCAGCGCGGAGACGAACCCGGCGCGGTCCGTGAAGTCGAGCTGGTCGACGCCGTCGACGGCCCCGACCTCGCAGGTGCTGCCGTCGGCAGGGAAGAAGAGCCCGGCCATCGTCGGCGCGGCGGGCAGCGCTTCGAGCGCATCGGCGACGGCGTCGCGCGCGGTCTCCCAGCGCGGGCCGCCCGCCCAGTCGCTCCCCATGCTGCCCGAGCGATCGTAGATCAGCAGCACGTTGCCTTCGCCGGAGGCCACCTCGATGCGGGGCTCGATGCGAAGGCTGCCGCACTCGAAGAGGGGGTCCTCGCAGCCCGGGCCATCGCAGAGCGGTGCACCCGCGTCGCGCGCGACGGGTGGCGGCGCGGCAGCCGAAGGCGTC
>JAPPOT010000205.1 GCA_028817855.1 Myxococcales bacterium | reverse complement strand
GTGATCGCCGAGCACGCGGCGCGCGGGCTCGGCCGGGTCGGGCTCCCCGAGCTCAACGCGATAGAGGAAGTGGGGGGACTGCAGCAGGGCCTGGGCGACGAAGGACAGCCCCAACCAGGCATCGCCCGTGCGCTCGCGCGCCAGCTCCGAAAGGCTGAGGTAGCGATCCTGCTCGGTTTGGGTGAGCGGGCGCCGCAGCACGCGCCGGCCGAAGTCGCGCACGAAGCTCTCCGTGCAGCCCGCGTCGGCGGCCTCGCAGCCCACGAGCGCGAGGCGCGCGGCCTCGTCGGCGAAGAGGCCGGTGACGGCCTGCTCGGCGAGCTGGCCGAACCGCTCGAGGTCGCGCTCGCCGAAGGTGATGCTGGAGGCACCGACCGCGCGCATGCCGTTGAGCGGCGGGACCGCGGTCAGCGTCGCGATGTCGAGCTCGACGCCGATCAGGTCGCGGACGCTGGCCTGGTATTGCTCGCGCGTGAGCCGGCGCAGGGCGGGCTCCGGATGGCTCACCTCCGCGCGGGCCCCCGGCCCGTCGGCGGGATCGATGGGCAGCCCGGTCGCGGGGTCGATCGGCAGGTCGTCGCCTGCCGCGCCCGGACCGGCGGGAACGTCCCCGGGGCGGTCGCCTGCGCCTCGCCCGTCGGCATCGGGCGGGCCCTCGATCGTGCCCGAGCACGCCAAACAACCGGCCGCCAGCAGCGCCATCACGGCCCGCTGGGCCGCGATCTCTTCAGCCTTCGTCATTCCGCGAGCCTCCTGTGCGAAGCACTCCGCCTATCTACAGTGGCGCGCCGGACCGCCTGTCGTCTCAGAAAAGCCACCGCGCTTGTGACGGTTTCGTCCACGTTCCCGCGATGTTGGGGGACTGGCAAGGCGCCCGGTGCGCAGCCGACGGGGCGCGCCGCAGCGCGTGGAACCTGGTGTTGGAACCTTGAAATTCCTCTATATGTAGATAATCACTCCATACAGGGAATCCAGCATATCTAGAAGTGAACCATATCATTGACGCCAGATATTGGTCAGATCATAAATTTGTGACGTAGCTGGCTGGAGGAGAGCTGGGATGAGGCTTAGCTTGCGCTGCGCTGCAGCGGCCCTGGTGATGATGATGGCGGGTTGCATGGCGCCGGCGGCGGCCACCGTGGTCGAGCCCGACCCGGAACCCGCAACTGAAGCGGAGAAGGGCCCCCAGACGCCCCCCGCGATGGGCAAGAGCCCGCGGCTAGTGCCGCTGGCCCGCATCGAGGGCTATGCGAACCCGCGCACCGGCGAGCTCTGGATGCGCACGGCCGAGGCGCCAGCCGCGTCCACGCCCGACGGCGTGGCGGTTCAGAGCCAGTCCCTGGCAGGCTTCTGCGAGGTCCAGGATGACGGGGTCATGGGCAGCATGACCCCGGGCACGGTGGCGTTCTGGACGCACCCCGAGCCGGTCGACCCCTTCGACGCCTTCGACCAGACCCTGTGCGAGGCGCGCCTGCCCCCGATGGCCGACGACCGCCCCCTCGGCGAGGCCGCGCCCGACCACTCCACGGTCTTCACCAGCTTCGGCGTCGGCTGCGCACGCCAGCACGTCGGCAATTACACGGGCACCACCTTCAGCCGGGTGATGCTCGACATCGACATCTTCAACGGCGACATCGACACACACTCGCCCTACGGCTGGCCCTACAACCCCGGCGACGGCATCCCGGGCTCGGTGCCGACACCTGTCGATGGTCGCAACCGGCCCTTCGCGGAGCTGGGCCTGTGGGACTTCGGGCCGCTGGCGCCGATGCAGACCGCCGACCTGTGGCTCTACTTCAAGAACGGCGACAGCAACGACTTCACCTGGTCGGGCTTCCTGTTGGGCGAGGTGACCGAGGTGTGCGGCAACGGCGTGGACGAGGACTGCGACGGCATCCCCGACAACGGCTGTGCGACGGTCGCTGACGGCGGCGGCTGCTACGTCGACGACGACTGCGCAAACGACATCTGCGTGGGCGCGGTGCTGGTCAGCGGCCTCGGAGAGGGCGGCGGCAGCCTGGCGGACGACATGGCGGGCACCTGCCAATGCGACGTGATCGACACCGACGGCGATGGCCTCGGCGACGCCTGCGACAACTGCGTGGGTTCGGCCAACGCGGACCAGCAAAATAGCGACAGCGACGGCCTCGGCGACGCCTGCGACAACTGCGACGGCGTGGACAACCCAGCCCAGGCCGATGCGGATGGTGACGGCCAGGGCGACCTCTGCGACGCCTGCCCCGACGACTTCAACAACGACCTGGACAGCGATGGCGTCTGCGGCGACGTCGACAACTGCCCGGCGATCGCCAACGCCGGACAGGCGGACGGCGACGGCGACGGCCTCGGCGCCGCCTGCGAAGGCGGGACATACGC
>JAPPOT010000685.1 GCA_028817855.1 Myxococcales bacterium | reverse complement strand
TGCGCGGCCCGCGCGCCGGGCCACCTCGGGGGCGATCGCCTCGCGCTCGCGCGGGCCGCGCACGAAGTCGTACTGCAGGTCGTCGTGCCCCGGGTATCCGCGCAGGCTCTTGTGGGCGATGAAGCGCACCGCGTCGTAGGGGTCGTCCATCAGGATGCCGAGGAAGGCCGGCATCCAGCCGTCACCCGAGGCCTGCCGCGCCGCCGGCCAGCCGTAGGCCCAGGCGATCAGCGCCCGCTGCGCTGCGTCGCCCTTCAGCGCGAGCTCCACCGACGAGGCGATCGCCCGGTGCTCGCCGAAGTCCACCGACGACTTCACGCCGAAGCGCGTGCGCAGGGCGTCGGCCGTCCACGCCAGGCTCTTGTCCAGGTGGCACATGTTGCAGGCGTTGGGGCGGCCGGTCTCGAGCGTCTCCTCGGCGGTGGGGTTGGTGATCTTGTGCGAGCGGATCGCCTTGAGCAGCCCGTAGCTCGTGTACGGCATGTGGCAGTTGTAGCAACGGCTGCCCTCCGAGCCGGCCGCGTGCCGCGTGTGCGCCGTGAGGTCCGCCCCCAGGTCCTCGTGGCACTGCACGCAGGCGCGGTCGCTCGCCATCCCCACGTCGAGCTGGTCGTCGGCCCACTGCCCGTGCGAGCGAGTGTCCTGCGCGGTCTTGTGCATCGAGTGGCACGACATGCATGAGATCTCGCCGTCGGTGAAGCAGGCGCTGTCGACCATCCCGTTGTACTCGCGGCCCGACACGCGCGCCTGGCCGTCGCTCCAGAACTGCCCCTCGGTGTAGGCGTGCTGGCTCTTCACGACCTGCGCCACGCGCGGGTCGCTGTCCGCGCGCGAGGGCGCGAAGAGCCACATCGTGTCCTCGGGGTCGTCACCCGGGCGGTAGCTGTAGCCGTCCTTGGCCCAGCGCTTGTATTCGTCGGCTTCGAATTGCCACATCGCGTGGCACTGGCTGCAGACCTGCGATGCGCGCTGGTGGTCCAGCGCCGAGGGATTGACGATCCGGCTGCCCGTGTCGTCGTCGCCGTCATCCACGTGGCTGCTGTAGCGCGTGAGTGGGGAGGCGTAGCGCGCCAGGTGGCGGCGGCCCGGCCCGTGGCAGGCCTCGCAGGCGATGCCCATCTCGGCCACCCGCGTGTCGTGGCCCTCGCTGCCACCCGGTCTCGGCTGACCGTGGGTGGTGTGGCAGTGGATGCAGGTGCTGTTCCAGCGCCCCATCTCGCCGGGCCTGAACTTGGTCGGCGGTCGGAGGAAGGCCATGCGCCGAGGGATCCAGCGCTGCTCTTCCTTGAGGTAGGCGAACGGGAGCTGCCCCAGGGCGCGGCCCTGGCCGGTCTCGTACCAGTAGACCTGCATGTGGTGGGAGCCGGTGACGAGCGCCACCGTGTGGTCGCCCTGCGGCAGCTGCTCGACGAGCGGCCCGCGTTGGCGCTCGCCCTGCTCCGGTCCGGCGCCTTTGGGCAGCACGCGCATCACGAAGTCGGCGCCCTCCGTGGTGAGCTGGATGCGCTGCTCCCCCTGCTTGAGCACCACGTCGTTCCAGTCGCCGAAGACACTCTCGGGCGTGGCCGGCTGGGTCATCGTGCGGTGATAGGAGTGGAACCAGCTGTCATAGTGCTGCGGGTGGCAGGAGCGGCACTCGCGCGAGGAGACGTAGCCGTGGGCGCGCTTTTCGACGGGCCGGTGCCGGTCGCGCTCGGCGCGCGCCTCCGTCTCACTCGCGGATTGCGCGTAGGACGCGATCAACGCAAGCGCCACGCTCGCGCCGAGCACCGCGTGCATCCACAGACCCGCGCCGCGTCGCGCACCCATCACTCCCTGTGTACGCGCGCTGCGCACACACAGCAAATGTCCCGGAGTTGATGTAGGGGCCTGTCGAGCGTTGCGGCGAAGCTGCGCACCAATCTACGCGGTTGAGCACGACTACTCATGACCTCCGGAATTTTGCGCTGTTACAATTTTTCGTGTGTCGACGAGGGGGGACCCGTGGGGGTCGCGACCGAGCCGACGCAGCCCCGCGCGTGAAGTGGTGCGTGCCGTCTCAGGAGACTTCCTTAGAATGCGAAACTTCGATCGACTCTCGATCGCCACGGCGCTGATGCTGGTGGCGAGCCCCCTTTCGGCCCAGGACGCCGCACCCGCAGAGCCGGCACCGGCCGAGCCCGCGCCGGCCGAGCCCGCGCCGGGGGCTCCCGCCGCTCCCGGGGGTGCGGCGCCGGTCGCGCCGGCCCCGGGGGCGCCCCCTGCGGCACCCGCGCCCGGAGACGCTGCCCCTGTGCAGCCCGCGCCTGTGCAGCCCGCTCCGGCTCAGCCGGCGCCCGGCCAGCCCGCGCCGGTGCAGCCCACCCCGGCGCAGCCCGCTCCGGTCCAGCCCGCCCC
>JAPPOT010000198.1 GCA_028817855.1 Myxococcales bacterium | reverse complement strand
GAGCCTGCTTGGAGAGGGGGCTGAGTACCGACGCACTCAGCCATGCATCGAGATCCTTCGCGTAGTCCACGAACGAGTAGTAGTTGCCATCGATGCCACGGAACACCCGTCGCGTTGCGTGCACGCTGGGCTCAGGCTCGATCGTGAGCGAGAAGAAGTTCAGGTCCCGGTCATCGAAGCCCTCGACCAACTTCTGGTTGTTCGTATTGACCAGGTAGGTCTTGCCGCCCTCCCAGTTGTGATGCTCGCAGTCCCGGTGGCCCTCGGCGTGCAGGCACTTCTTCGTGGCGCCCTGCAGCGCGACGAACAGTCCGTTCTGCACCCTGGATAGGTCGTCGTACTCCGCTGGTACCGCGATGGTGCCATCGGCGGCGTACAGGCCAACCTTGCCGGTGCGCGAGTCGCGGAACCGGATGAACCCCTCGCGCTCGCAGTCCGGTACGTTGTCGAAGATGTAGACCTCGCCCCTGCCGAACACCCTGCCGGATGCCGTTCGAGCGACGTACGAAGGGAAGCGGTTCTCCGCTTCCTCGACGACATCGATTTGGCCGCCTCCGCGGGAGCCGCGACCTGCCGCCGGATCTCGTGGGCCCTGCCTCGTCGGCGTATCAGGCGTCGCCTCCGCATGATGTTCCGCCGCTCCCAACGGATGCGTGCATCCGACCACCGCGAGGCAGATCGCCAGGAGGATGGCGGGGGTCTCGGTGCTTGGCTGGCTCAGTGAGGGGTCCGACACAGCGGCGGCCTGTCGGCTGCGGGGCTTGCATTCGGTGGAGGCCCGCAGTCGTCCTCAGAGGCTAGCACCCTGGTGTCCTGCAGGCGCCAGGCTCGTTCGTCGCTTCGCTTGGGGGCATTCGCGGTTTCGGTTTCGCAAGTGGGTGCCGGACGACGCGTGGGCCGTGCCACGCATTGCGTCAGAGGTCGATTGGCGGCTGTCGGAGTGGGGAAGCCCGGACCGGGGTCGGGGCGCGTGCAAATGCGGCGGTGGTGGAGGGCTTCAGCGTCGTGCGTGCGCCGCGCACGCGCCCCTGCGTTCGCGCGCCAACGCGGTGCGTTGCTTGCCAGCGCGTTGGCACGCGAAAGCACCCCGGTCCGGGCTTCCCCACCCCGACAGCCTCACGTCGTGCCACAGATGAAGGTCATGCACGGTGCTCTCTATGTGGCAGTCGCGTGCCGCTTTCGCGGCCCGCTGCGAGGCCGGCGGCGATGCTGGTGAAGGCGTCGTGGTCCACGACGCGGCCGGGGAAGTGGGCGTGGAGCAGGGCGCCGACTGCGGGGATCTGGGCGCTGCCGCCGGTGCGGACGACCGGGCCGATGTCTGCAGGCTCGAGCTTGGCGCTGCGCAGGACGTGGGTGATCGCCTGGTCGATCTGCTCGAGCATCGGACCGAGCAGCGCTTCGAGCTGATTGCGGGTGACGCGCACGTCGAGGTCGAGCTCGTCGACTTCGATGCGGGCATCATCGGCCTCGCTGAGCTCGCACTTGGCGCGCTCGATGGCGCGGAAGACGCGATAGGAGTGGTTGCCCTCGATCAGCTCCTGCAGGCGCTCGAGCCGCGTGCACGTGGCCTCGTCGCCGGTCATGGCGCGCTCGATGACCGCGAGCAGCTCCTTGTCCTTGAGCTGATAGGCCAGGGGCCAGTTGAGCAGGCGCTCGCCGAAGCGCTCGAAGGCGAAGCGAACGCGCTGCACCGTGGCGCCGACCGGTCGCTCGTAGAACGTGCCCTCGCCCAGCTCCGGAAAGACGCGGCTGCGGAAGAGCGTTTCGTGCTGCGGAAGAGCCGACCGGGCAGGCCCTGATCGGTGAGGGCGTGCACCTGGTAGGTGTCGATGATGGCGCCGTCGTCCTGGGGCAGGCCGCGCGTCAGCTCGGTCTCGGGGACCGTGACCTCGATCGTCCCGACGACCTCGCGCGTGGGCTCCACCGCCCGGTCCTGGTTGTCGTCCAGGTAGCGGTCGATGGCGGGCTGTCCCACCATCGACCGGTGGGCCCGGTCCAGGTACAGCGCGATGGGCATGACCGCGGAGCTTGTGCCCGGATCAAGCCTCAGCAGCCGATGCCGCTCGCCATCGAAGCAGGCGATCGTGGAGCTGGTGGTTCCGAAGTCGATCCCGACGCCAAGCCGTGCACCCGTCTCGCCCATCGCTTCCCTCCCCGCTCGTGAGGCCGAAGCATCGGTAAACGAAGACGAATTTGGCAGCTACTTTCTCAACCCGGGAGTGCGGTATAATGGACTGAAGGGGGCGGGGTGATTTGGGGGCAGATCGGGACCCGCACACCGGCATGCGCGGTGCCCGGAAGCACTGCCCGTGGACCGCTTCCCCAATGCTCCCCTCCGCCGCGGCGGTCACCGCGGCGGTGGGGAACGTGGAGACTTCATCA
>JAPPOT010000410.1 GCA_028817855.1 Myxococcales bacterium | reverse complement strand
AGGTGATCGGCAAGATCGGCGCGAGCCTTCACCACCACGAGGCGGCCAACAACCACAGCCTCCCCTTCGTCGCGCGCTTCGCGCCGGCGCTGGCCGTGCCGTGGCCCGGCTTCGGTGTGTTGCTCGGGCTCGCCCTGGTGGGTCTGTGGCGCGGCCGTGATCGGGCGGGCGTGGTAGCGCTGGGCCTGCTCTCGACCAGCTACTGGCTCACCCTGGTCGTGTTCTTCACCGACGCCCGCCTGCGGGCTGCGCTGGCGCTGCTGCTGATCCCAATCGCGGCCCACGGGCTGTCGCAGGTGCTGAACAGCCGCGGGCGCGGCCTCGCGATCGGCGTCGCGGTCGCGCTCGCGGGGCTCGGCGTCGCCCATCTGCCCGTGCAGGGTGCGGGAGATCTGACCAGCGCCCACAACCTCCACGCCCTCTTCCTGTTCGAGGCCGGCGACCTGGATGGCGCCGAGCGCCTCTACCGCGCCGCCAGCGAGCTCGAGGGCATCGACGCCGACAGCGCGCTGCTGGGGCTTGCGGCGGTGGCCGACAAACGCGGCGACCTGGAGCGCGCGCGCGAGCTGCTCCTGCGCATCCCCGACGACCACTACAAGGCGTCCGACAAGCACGCCCAGCTGGCCGCGCTGCAGATCAAGCAGCGCCAGCTGCCGGCCGCGGCCGAGGAGCTGGAGCGGTCGCTCTCGATCAACCCGGGCAACCTGCGGCTCTACCCACTGCTGACCGCCGTCTACGGCACGCTGGGAGACCGCGCCCGCGCCGAGGCCGTGCGTGCGCGCCATCAACACGCCCGGCGCTTCTTCGACTGACGTAGGTCGGGATCGGAGCTGAGTGCGTGGCTTCAGCATGTACATCGAACGTATACATTACGTACATTAAATGTACACCCTTGGCAGTTGGTATCGGTAATCACTGGATATTCGAGGGTGGCACCCCCATTGCACAGACACCGTGCATGGACATCGGAGTGCCAGAGACGGTCGCCGGATGCGGCCTGCTGATGCTCGCCATCGAGCGGCTCTGGCCGGGCCATGTACAGCCGCGGGTGCCGCGCTGGTGGCCGCGCGCGGCCGCTGCCAGCGCGCTGCAGGCCGCCGCCGTCTACCTGGCGGGCGCGACCTGGGACACCTGGCTGCAGAGCCATCGGCCCTGGTCCGCCGACGGGCTGGGCGTGCTCGCCGGCGCACTCGCCGGCTACCTGGCGGTGACCCTCGTCTACTACTTCTGGCACCGCGCACGACACGAGGTGCCGTTGCTGTGGCGGCTCTGCCACCAGCTGCACCACAGCCCGCGCCGCATCGAGGTCATCACCTCCTTCTACAAGCACCCGCTGGAGATCCTGCTCAACGGCGTGCTCTCGAGCGCGATCCTCTACGGGCTCGTCGGTCTGGGCCCGACGGCTGCGGCGCTCGCGGTCCTGGCGACCGGCGTGGCGGAGCTCTTCTACCACTGGAACGTCCGTACGCCCCACTGGCTCGGCTTCCTGATCCAGCGCCCGGAGAGCCATCGCGTGCACCACGAGCGCGATCGCCACCGCCTCAACTACAGCGACCTGCCGCTGTGGGACATGCTCTTCGGCACCTTCCACAACCCGCGCCCGCGCGTGATCGAGTGCGGCTTCGCGCCCGAGCAGGAGGCGCGCGTCGGCGCGATGCTGCGCGGTCAGCAGGTGGCGCCATGAGGGCGCGCGTGATCGGCGCCGCGTTGCTCGGGCTCGGCCTGCTGCATATGGGCGCCGACGCCCTCGGGCTCGACGCACTGCGCGGCCTGGCCAACGCCAGCGCCGCCTCGCCCGCGCCCAAGGTCTTCACCGCCGTGGCCGGCAGTGAGCCCTTCTCCACGCGCTTCTCGATCCACTGGTTCGACCGCGACGGTCATGCCCACAACCTCGCGCTCACGCCCGAGCGCTACGCGCGGGTGCGCGGCCCCTACAACCGTCGCAACACCTACGGCGCGGTCGTGGCCGCCGGCCCCGTGCTGGTCGAGCGCGACGCCACGCGCGACGCCTTTCACGCCGTCAGCCGCCACGCGCTGTGCGGACCGGCTCCGCTGCTGCGCGAGCTCGGGATCGATCCCGCGAGCGTCGCGTCGCCGATCACCCTGCGCTACGCGCGCCGCCCCGACGCCGACCCAGCCGCGCTGCCGCGCGCACTCGAGGTGCGCTGCCCATGAGGGATCACGCCACGTGGGTGCGCGTGCTGCTCGGTGGCTACCTGATGGTGCACTTTGCGCACCTGCTACCGTGGGCGGGCGAGCTCTTCTCGGGTGGGGGCATGCTGCCGGCCGAGGCCAGCCCCTTCTACGGCCACATCCCCAATCCCCTCTTCGCCTCGGCCAGTGCGCTCGGCCCGCAGGCCATGCTGTGCGTGGGCCTGCTCGCAGCCGCCGCGCTCGCGCTCGGCAGGCGCGATCGCATCGCTGCGGGCATCGCGTGGCTCGTGTGGATGTGGCTCTACACGCGCAACCCGTTGATCGCCAATCCCTCGATCCCGTTCGTGGGCTGGATGCTGCTCGCCCATGCCGCCCTCGGTCGGCCCGCGCGTGGGCTGGCATTCATCCTGATGGCGGCGGCCTACAGCTACAGTGGCGTGACCAAGCTGATCGCCCCCTCGTGGCTCGACGGAAGCGCGCTGACCGCCCTGCTCGATAACCCGCTGGCGCGTCCTTCGGCGGCGCGGGACCTGTTGCTCTCCATGCCACCGGTGGTGACAGCGGCGCTCAGCTACGGCGTCCTCGCTCTCGAGATCCTCTTTGCGCCGCTCAGCCTCTCGCGCAGGCTGCGTCCCCATCTCTGGCTCGCCATGGTGGGCATGCACCTGGGGATCCTGGTGCTGATCGACTTCGCCGACCTCACCATCGGCATGCTGCTGGTCCATGCCTACACCTTCGATCCGCGCTGGTGGCGAAGAAACGCACACGCGGCCCCCTTGCGCACGGTCGCCACGGAGCTACGTTGTTCCCATGCGGATCTGGCCGATGCTGCTGTGCTCCCTGGCAATGGTGGGTTGCGCCACAACCAAGAGCGCGACGCCAGCCGCGACCGCGGCCACCCCCACGCCCGCGACGGCGCAGCCGCAGGGCGGCGAACAGGCGCAAGAGCAGAAGGCGAGGCGCCCGGGCCGCATGCGCGGGCGCAAGGCCACCGCGCAGGAGTACTACCGCGAGGTGATGTCGCGGGCCTCGCGTCGCAACGTGAAGGTGATCTGGCTACACGGCCCCACCGAGGATGGCCGCATGTATGGTGGCGGCTATCACGTTCCGGTCGAATTCCGCGAAGGCCTACGCTGAGGCCCGCGGGCGCGCTGCAAACTAGCCGTCCAGGTCAGCGCGCCGGACATGGACCTGCTGCGGCTCGCGCCGTAGCCTCGCGCGGGCGGGGTGGATAGACTGCGCGCCTCCCATCGTGCCCAGGGTCTCGGTCGTCATCCCCACCTTTCGTTCCGATGCGACCATCGCGGTTGCCTCGATGCGCGGCGCGCAACCGCGGCGTGGAGCAGGCGCGCGGCGAGGTCCTGGTCTTCACCGACCCCGACTGCCGCGCGCACCCGGACTGGCTGACGCACCTGGTGGCCGCCGTCGACTTTCAATCGCCTCGGGGACCGGGTCATCGCTCGACCGGGTCAAGGACGAGTCGACAAGAGCGGCTAGGCCAGCTCCACCACCTCGAGCTCCCTCGCGCCCTGCGGCGTCCGCACCTGCACCTCGTCGCCGACGTAGGTCCCGATCAGAGCGCGGCCCAGGGGGGCCTCGGGGGTCACGGTCTTGATGGTGGCCGCCAACTGCTGCAGCTCGCGGCCGCCACCGGCGGGGACGACGAAGTAGCGGGCGCTGCCGGCATCGCCTTCCAGGGTGACCACGGCGGACAGGGCAATGGGGTCGTCCTCACCGAAGTCGCGGAGCTTGAGCGCGTCGAGGGCGCGCTGGGCGTTCTCGAGACCGGCGACGCGCTCGGCCAGCCCGCGCGCCAGGTAGGTGCTCTCGAGGGCGCGGGTGTCCTTGTCGTTCTCGGGGCGGGCTTCCTCATGGGTGGCGCCCTGAGCGGTCTGCCGCTGGGAGCTGGTGAGGCGCTCCAGGTCTTCGGCGACAACGGCGCGCAGGGCGTCGAGCAGGGCCTGCTTGTCGATCGGCACGGCGGGAGCGTACATCACTGAAGGGGCTCGATGCGCAGCGTCTTCTCGGTCAGCAGGGGGATGAGCAGGCGCTTGCGCTTGGCGTCGTAGCCGATGTCGGCGGGCGAGTTGATCTTCGCCGTCGCCGGCACGAAGCCGTCGTCCTTCTGCAGGAAGACCGCCTTGGCGTCCCAGCTCGAGATCATCAGCCCTGCCTCGGTCTTCACAATCCCATCGAGCGAGCCCTTGGGCAGCTTGGTCGCGGCACCCTTGCTGCCACCGTCGACCCGGTAGAGCTCACCTGGCTTGTTCACCACGTAGAGCGCCCCGCCATCGGCGAGCAGGCCGTCGGGATTGCCCAGCTGCTTGCCGCCGATCAGCTTGACCGCCTTCTTGCCCTCGAGCCGGTAGACCGCGTCCTTGCCGTTGGGCTCCATGTAGGGCCCGTATTGCTCCAGCCCGCTGTCGCTCACGAAGACGTTGCCGGAGCCGTCGACGGCGATGTCGTTCAGGAAGGTGGCGCCCTTGATCTTGACCGAGCCGCGGGCCTTGCCGCTCTCGCGGTCGAAGATCCGCACCCGGTCCAGGTCCGCCACGTACAGCGCATCGCCCGAGATCCCCATGCCCTTGGGCGCGTCGAGCCCGTCGATCCAGCGCAGCGCCAGGATCTCGCCCCCGGGTGAGACCCGCGAGATGAACCCCTTGCCGTCCTTCTCGCCGCTCTTGCCGACGATATTGCTCACCAGATAGACGTCCGCCGTCGTGTCGTGCAGCGCCGACTCCGGCTTGCTGAGCCCACCCTGGACCAGGATCGGCTCCGGCTTCGGCGGCGGTGGGGGCGGCTTCGGTGCCTCGGGCTTGGCCGGCTCGGCGGGGGCCGTAGCGGGCGCGTCGCCCGAGCAGGCGATGCAGGCGAAGAGCAGAACGATGACGTTGCGCATGGAACGATTGTCGCCAGCTGGCCGGCGACAGCAACGGCCCCGGATGCGGACGCGATCCAACGTCGCAGGGCGCGGCCCGCTCAGCCCGGCGGGAAGGCGATCAGGTGCACGCCGTAGTCGTGGAAGTCGACGAAGGGCGTGGTCTCGAACATGCGGTAGTCGGCCTGGATGTCGTACTTGCGGGTGGGGCCGCTGTCGAAGTGGACCTCCTTGAGGGCGGTGCCGAAGGTGACCCAGGTGTGGATGCCGCCCAGGCTGAAGCCCCAGCCGAAGCGCCTGTCGCGCAACATCGCCTCGATCGCCCCGCGTTCGCGATCGATCACGTGAAAGCTCTGGACCCGGATGTTCGGCTGCTTCCAGACCGGGTACTGGCGATGGCGCGTGAAGTGGCCGCGATAGAGCCGCTCCTGGCGGTCCCCGTCGCGCACGAAGACGTGGGCGGTCCAGCCAAAGTGCTCGGTGAGGATGTGCGCGACGCTCCAGCCCGCGAAGCCGCGCTGGCCGTAGATGCGACGGTGCAGACGGACCATGCGCCGGTAGTCGCGCTCACTCATGCCCGCCCTGAGCAGCTCGATGGCGTAGAGGGTGCAGTCCAGCCGCCGCGCCGTCAGGCCATGCTCGGCGACCTCGCGCTGGTAGCTCTCCCACATGGTCTCTCCCGGCCGCTCGCCAGGCCGCTTGCGCGCCGTTTCCCGGGCCCACTGGCGAGCGAAGAAGGGAAAGGGACCCCGGTCGTAGGCGCTCGCGAACTGGCGATCGAGCTCGCGCGCCAGCTTCGCCGCCCGGCCCACGTCGAAACCTCCCGAGGTGGACGCAGCGACCGCGCCGGGCGCCACCGGCACCATGCACAGCACCGCGCAAAGCAGCGCGCAGCCCCTCATCGCGACCGCCGTCGCAGCGGGCGAAAGTCGAGCGGCCGCTGCCGGCGCCAGGCCTCCACGACGCGATCGGTCAGCAGCGGCGAGACCACGAAGTAGTTGGAGTCCGCGATCGCGGCGGAGGTGGCGACCGGCTCGCGTGCGACGGTCTGGTCGCCGAGGTAGCTCGCGTGGATGAACTCGGCGCGGTCACCGCGTACCTGCACCAGCCCGACGTGCCTACTCAACCCGAGCACATACCAGCCGTCGCCCAGCTCGAGCAGCTTCGCCTCGAGCTGGGGGCCGCTCAGCCCGCGTCTGCGGTAGAGGCGATCGTCGCGGTCGAGCAGGGAGTGCTGGATGTCGACGGCGATCGCACCGGCGAAGGCCCGCGGCCGCCGCAGGGGAATGCCGGCGTCCTGCAGGACACGCACCACGAACCAGGAACAGGAGATCCCCCTGCCGGCCTGTCCCGGGCGCTGCGCGTCGGGCCGCAGCCCATCGCGAATGACTGCCATCGTCCACGGCGTCCCGATCCAGCGGTCCGCCGCCTGCAGCAGGAGCTCATCGGCAAGGTGGGCGCGGGCCTCTGGGAGATCCGAGGTCGCGACCAAAGAGGGGCGATCCGCGTGCACGGCGGTGGGAGGGAGGACAACAGCCAACGTGAGGAGGCCGAGCGACCAGGAACTGGGGAGCACTCCGATGGGACGGATGACCCGCAGAAAGGATCTGGCGACCTGACGCCCAGCCCCCGTTAGCCGCGCCGGGCCATCCGCCGGTGGGGGATGTCCGCTTCGTGGAAGACCTCGCCCTCGGCCACGTAGCCCACGCGCTCCCAGAAGCCGTAGGCGGACTCCTGTGCGTGCACGTAGGCCCGGGAGCCTTCAGGCAGGCGGTCGTGGATGTGGGCGACGATCGCTTCGCCGACGCCGCGACCACGCTGCGCGGACAGCACGGCCACGCGCTCGAGCTTCACGCCCGCGTCGGTGCGCCGGTAGCGAGCGGCACCGACGGGCTCGCCTTCGACCAGGGCCAGCACGTGATCGCAGCTGTCGTCGAGCGCGTCGATCTCGAGCGCCTCCGGCACGCCCTGCTCCTCGACGAAGACGCGGCGGCGGACCGTACGCGCGCAAGCACGCTGGGCCTCGTCCAGCGCGTCGACGACGACCGGCTCGGCGGACATCAGCGCGGGCTCGCGGCGATGTTGCCGCCGTCCACGGTCAGCACGGCGCCGGTCGTGCTCTTCGCCAGCGCCAGGTCGAGGAAGGCGGCCGCGACGTCGTCCGCGGTGACCTCCCGCGACAGCAGGTTGCTCTTGTAGTACTCGTCCGGCTCCAGGCCGCGCTTGCGGGCGCGCTCGGCCACGTCGCCCTGATCGAGCAGGCCGGTGCGGATGCGGTCGGCGTTGACCGCGCTGCTGCGGATGCCGTGGCTTCCGAGCTCCAGCGCGTACTGCTTCATCAGCGCGATCAGCGCGGCCTTCGGCAGCGCGTAGGGCCCGAAGCCGGCACCCGGGTTGAAGGCCGCCTTGCTGGCGTTGAAGAGCAGGAAGCCGCCGGTGCCCTGGGCCTTCATCACCATCGTCGCCGCGGACGCCACCCACTGGTGGGCGAAGAAGTTGATGCGGAAGCTCTGCTCCAGGACCTCGGTCTCGACCTCGTCGATCGGCCCCTGGGGGGCGATGCCGGCGTTGCTCACGACGCCGTCGATGCCACCGTGGCGCCGCACCACCTTGTCGATCGAGCGCTGCACCGCCTCCGGATCGGTCAGATCGGCGACCGCGTAGCCGCAGCTCAGCTCCGCCGCCAGCTCGCCCAGGGCCTCCTCGTCCCGGTCCGCCAGGAAGACGCTGGCGCCCTCGCCCGCGAAGCGACGCGCCGTGGCCGCGCCGATGCCGCTGGCGGCGCCCGTGATGTAGACGACCTTCCCCTCGAGCGCGCGCGGCTTCTTCTTGCCCAGCTTGGCCTGCTCCAGCGACCAGTACTCCATGTCGAAGAGATCGCTCTCGGGCAGGGCCTGGTAGCGCTCCACCGCCTCGGCATTGCGGATCACGCTGACCGTGTGCTCGTAGATGTCGGCCGCGATCGACGCCGCCTTGGGCGTACCGCCGATCGCGATCAGACCCAGCTTCGGCACCAGCACGATGCGCGGGTCCGGATCCAGCTCCTTGACCACGATGCCCTTGGCGGCCATCTGGCGCGAGACGTAGCCGCGGTACTCGTCGCGGTACTTCGCCAGCGCGTCGGCCACCAGGGCCTTCAGCGCGTCGCCGCGCTCCTCGCCCACGGGAAGCACGAGCGGCAAGCGCTTGGTGCGGATCACGTGATCGGGCGTGGCACAGCCCTCCTGGGAGAGGGTGGTGAGCTCCTCATCGTCGCAGAACTCCAGCACCTCGAGACTGTTGCGCTGCTCGAGCACGTAGGTGCGCTCGCCCTCGCCCAGCAGCCCGCGCAGGACGGGCGCCAGCTCGGTGTAGGGCACGGGCGAGATCGGTGGCAGCGACTCGCGCTTGGACCAGTAGCGGCGACGCCCGCAGTATTCCTCGGCCTCGGCCACCGCACGGATGTGGCGCTCGTAGCTCTCCTCGGCGCTGTCGCCGAAGGTGAAGAGGCCGTGCTGGAGCAAGAGCAGGCCCTCGCAGCCCTCGTGGGCCTCGTAGACCTCGGCGGCCAGCTTGGCCAGCGCAAAGCCGGGCATGATGTAGGGCACGATCGCGAGTCGGTCGCCGTAGCGCTCCTGGCAGATCTGCTCGGCGTTGGGCTGATCGACCAGGCTCAGGATGGCGTCGGCGTGGGAGTGGTCGATGAACCTGTGCGGCAGGAAGGCGTGCAGCAGCGTCTCGACCGAGGGATTGGGCGCGCTGGCGTCGAGCAGGCGCGTGCGCTGGGCGTTGACCATCTCCTCGTCGCTGAGCGACTCCAGGTGGCGCAGCGCCCGCAGGGGCTCGAGGCGCACCGCCGGCAGGCCCTCGGGCTCGATGTCGCCCAGGTCCCAGCCGCTGCCCTTGACGCACAGCACCTCGGTATCGCGACCCAGGTCGTCCTTGACCGTGGTCTTGACCGAGGTGTTGCCGCCGCCGTGCAACACGAGCGTCGAGTCACCACCGATCAGCCGCGAGCTGTACACCCGCAGGGCCACGTCGGCGTTGCAGCGCTCGCGGTAGCGCTCGATATACCCCTGGGCTTCTTCGTCCGACCAGCGACTTTCCATGGCTCCGCGGCTTAATAGCGCATTTTGCCGCGCAGTGGGCCTGCCGGATGCTGCCGGATGGCTCCTCTAGGCCAGGGCCCCACCCCCCCGAGAATGAGCAATGGGTGAGCAGGGGGGTGGGGCGGGTGTCCGCGCCGGGTCGGCGCGCTGATATCTCAGGTGATCCCTGGAACGTTGCCGGACATCTTCACCTTCTCCGCGTGCTCGTCCGACTTGAGCTTGAGGAAGTCGCGGCGGGTGCGGGGACCCCAGACGTCCGCGATCATGTCGCGACGCCGGCCCCACTCCTCGTCGAGCTCGCGCTTCTGCCGCAGGTTCGCGTCGGCGACGAAGTCCGTGTGGCAGCCCTGGATGTCGACGCCCTGGCGCACGTTCTGCAACGCGGCCGCGTTCTGTCCGAGGATCTTCTCCTTGCGCAGCTGGGTCAGCGCCGGATAGCCGTAGGTGTCCTGGAACTCCTGGGAGATCTCCAGGGCACGGAAGGCCTCGATCAGCGGCTGGGGCGAGCCGAACCACAGGCAGTCGGTGCCCCAGACCAGGCGGTCCTCGCCGACGTGCTTGAGCAGCTTGCCCCAGTAGTGCATGGCCTCCTCGGGCCGGTTGGTCATCAGGTTCGGCCAGACGCCGCCGCACTCGGCGTAGACGTTGGTCGTGACCGGCCCCTCCGGGTTGTCCAGGTCGCGGCCGTTGGGCCCGATGTTGTTGTCGCGCAGGGACTTGATCAGGCTGTTGACGCCGCGATCGAGCGGGTACAGCTCCTGCACCATCGGGTCCTCCTCGTCGTAGGGACCCTCCGGCCAGACACCGAAGCCCGGCCCCCAGCGCATGTCGGCGTTGGGATCGAAGCCCGGCTGGGTCGACTGGCCCGGCCCCAGGCCGTGCTCGAAGCCGGAGTGGTAGATCACGAGGTAGGCGTTGGGGAACATGCGCGCGGCGGGCCCCACGTCCTTCGGATCGGTATAGGTCGGGCTGAAGCTGTTGAGCGGGAAGCCCTTGTGGATGCAGAAGATGGGCGAGCCCAGATCGATCCCGCGCTGGAGCATCGTGGCGCCCTCACCCTGGTCGAGCCAGTAGCCGCCGTTGGCGATCGGCGACCAGGGCGGATAGGTCTTCCAGTTGTTATAGGTGTCGGCCAGACGGTCCATCATCGCCATCTGCACGTCGATGCGATCGTTGGGCATGATCATGGCGTGGCTGAGCATGCGCCCGGGGTACATGGCCTCGAGCCACTTCACGCCATCCATCAGGTCTTCATTGGTGAGCGCCGCGAAGCCACTGGCGTTGTTGCCGTCCGGTCCCACCGAGTAGGCGATGCCGGACAGCACGCAGATCGTGGTGTCGCTGCCCATGAACATCTGGTCGACGAACTCGGTGCGGTCGAAGCAGGCCGAGCCGGCGCAACCGGGCGTGCGCGTCAGCCAGGGGTAGCGCTGGTCGTTGATCATGCCGACGAACTGGCTCAGACCCGCAGCGCCGAGGGGATTGGTCTCGGGGCTGGCGAAGTGGGCCTGCATGTCGATGATCAGCTCGTTGCCGCCGGTACCGAGCACGCACTCGGCCAGGTCCGGGTCGTGCATCGCCTCCGGCGGCACGTTGTAGCCACCGGTACCGCTCGGCTCGCCACCGGTGCCTGAGGTGCCGACGTCGGTCATCCCACCGGTGCCGCCGGTGGTGCCGCCCGCGCCTGCGGGTCCCATGCCGCCCATGCCGCCCGCGCCGCCTCCACCGCCCGCACCTGCAGGCGAGTTGTTGACGTTGCTGCCCGGGCCGAGCATGCCGTTGCCGCTCTTGCTCTTGCCGCTGCTGCAGCCGTTGATCAGGTTGATCATGTAGAGCGAGGTGGCCATGCCGCAGGCGCTGGCCATGAATTCTCGCCGATCGACGCCCTCCTTGCGGGCGACCTCCTCAGCCTTTTCGTTGACCAGCTTGCGGATCAACTTCTTGCGCGCGCTATCCGGCCACCAGCCCTCGCCGTTGGAGAGCGGACCGCACGCGATGGGCAACCTCAGTGGTGGTTCGATATCCGTCTTCTTCAGACGTCGAAGCCACGGCAAACGCTTGATCATTTACGACCTCCCGAAAAACAACACCAACCCGATCCGTTGTGCGACACGGCCCCCGCAGTGGTCGAGGGTCATCCGGGGGTCGCGGGGATGCCGAATTGCGCTAGCGCATACGCCTGCGCAAGGGCTTGCGGACCTTTGCGCGCTTGGAGAGGCGCAGAGGCGCTCTAGCCCCAGCGCGCGCTGCGAACGTCGGCCATGGACGCGAGGCGCTCGACCACGTCGGCGCCCTGCAGGTTCTGTGCGCAGCGCACGTGGTAGACCAGCTCCGTGCCCGTGTCGTCACGGCTGGCGTGCAGGTCCATGACGCGAACCGACATCGATGCCAGCGCCTCGGCGATCTCCTTGCGGGCCTCCCCCACGTCGGCGCCGAGGCCCACCCACACGCGACGGTAGACCGGCACCGCGATCGAGCGACTGAACAACGGGAAGATCGTCAGCACCGTCAGCGCGATCACGGTCGCCCAGGTCGCGAGCGCGAAGTGACCCTGGCCGAGCGCGATGCCGAGCGCCGCCGCGAACCAAATGCTGGCGGCGGTCGTCACGCCACGCACCAGATCGCCGAGCTTGATCACCACCGCGCCGCCGAGGAAGCCGACGCCGGTCACGATGCCGGCCGAGATGCGCCCCGGGTCCATACGCACGATCGCTTGGGCGAGCTCACCCTGCACCCCGCTCGGCAGCGTCACCGAAATCATCGTGATGAGGGTGGAGCCGAGGCACACCAAGATCCC
>JAPPOT010000156.1 GCA_028817855.1 Myxococcales bacterium | reverse complement strand
CCGCATGCCGTGGCTGAGGTCCTCGTGCTCGTCGACCCGCGCACCGTCGATCGGAGAGTGGAAGCTCGGCCAGCCGCTACCCGAGTCGTACTTGGTGTCCGAGCCGAAGAGCTCCGTGCCGCAGCCGATGCAGAGGTAGGTGCCCTCCTCCTTGTTGTTCCAGTACTTCCCGGTAAAGGCCGGTTCCGTGCCGCTGCAGCGCGTGACCTCGTACTGCTCCGGCGTCAGCTGCTCGCGCCACTCGGCATCGCTCTTGTCGATCTTGTCGCTCACGCTCCGCTGCTCCTCGCTTCCCGACTGCCCAACTATGGTTTCGATCGGCTAGGATGTCGACCCCGTGACCCGACGCCGGACACTGCGCGCGATGCTCGCTGATCACCGCCCCGATGACGCCACCGAGCGCGGCCACCTGGAGCGCATGCTCGAGTTGTGCGACGTCGCCGGCGACCCCTTCGCCCGCGACCACTTCGGTCCCGGCCACTTCACCGCCAGCGGTTTCGTGCTCGCACCCGATGACGACGCGCTGCTACTGATCCACCACCGCAAGCTCGGCCGCTGGCTGCAGCCGGGAGGCCACGTGGACCCGTGCGACGCCGACCTGATCGAGGCCGGGCGGCGGGAGGTGGAGGAAGAGGTGGGCCTGACCGACTTGCCACTCGTCGGAGGAGGCGTCTTCGACCTGGACGTCCATGTCATCCCGCCGATCGGCGAAGAGCCGAAGCACGAGCACTTCGACGTGCGCTTCCTGTTCCGCGCCCACGACCGCCACTTCGACGCGAGTGAGGAGGTGCTGGGTGGACGTTGGTTCCCCCTCGCCAGCGTGAGCGAGGCCGACTCCGACACATCGGTGATGCGCATCGTGCGCAAGCTGCAGAAGGGGTGAGCATGGGCTTGTTCGACGTCCACGCTCACCTGACCCATCCGCGACTCGCTCCCGATCTCGACGGCATCCTCTCTCGCGCACGCGACGCGGGCCTGACCAGCATCGTGGCCAACGGCCTCAACCCGGACGACAACGAGGCCGTACTGGCGCTGGCGAAGCGCGAATCGATGGTGCGCCCCGCACTCGGCTTCTATCCGGTCGACACCGTGCTCTTGCCCATGCGCGAAGCGGGCGTGGAGTATCCGCGCGAGGGCCGGGAGTGCTCCGCGCAAGAAGGCGTCGAGTACCTGGAGCGCAACGTGGAGCGCGCGTTCGCCATCGGCGAGATCGGCCTCGACGGCTACTGGGTACCAGAGGCGTTCTGGCCTGCCCAGGAAGAGGTCTTCCGTCGCTGTGTGGAGCTCGCGCTCGCGGCCGACAAGGCGATCATCATCCACACACGCAAGCGCGAGCAGCGCACCCTCGAGCTGCTCGACGAGCTCGGCGCCGAGCGCGTGAACTGGCACTGCTTCGGCAGCCGTGTGAAGCTCGCGCGGCGCATCGCGGAGCGTGGACACTACCTCTCCATCCCCGCCAGCGCGCGCCGCTCCGAGAGCTTCACGCGCATGCTCGAAACCTTGCCGCGCGACCGCATCCTGCTCGAGACCGACTGCCCCTACCTCGGCCCCGAGCCCGGCGTCGGGAGCGAGCCCGCGCACGTCGCACGCACGGCCGCCTACGCTGCGGAGCTCTGGAAGGTTTCCCAGGCCGATGTGACTGCGCAGGTCGCTGACAATTACGAGCGCCTGTTCGGCGTTGCACCGTGATCTCTGCGAAGGCGATTGCGCACTGCGCATGACGCTACGCACCGCGACTGTGAAACACCACGACAAGCGTCGCGCGCGCGTTCAAAACCTCTGCGCCATGTGATAACCGCGGTTGAGGACTGGGATGTGCTCACGGGCGCTGGGGATGCGCTCACCTTCGAGTGCAGGGAGTAGAGGGATGCGTAAGCAGATGGGTCTTGTGCTGGCGGCGCTGGCCGCGATGTGGATCAGCGCGTGCGGCGGCGATGATGGCGGCGGTGTCGAGGAGCCGTTCCCGACCCCCGGCATGCCGGGCAGTGAGCCTCCAACTCCGGGAACGCCCGGTACCGATCCGGGCATGCCCGGCACCGATCCGGGCGACGCGATGACCGGCGTGATGTGCGGCACCGCCACGTGCGCGGTCGGCCAACAGTGCATCAACGGCGTGTGCGCCTCGCCCTGCACGACCGACGCGGAGTGCGGTGGGCAGTCCTGCTGCGACAGCTTCTGCCTGGACACGACGATGGACCGCAACAACTGCGGCGCCTGCGACATGGCCTGCGGCAGCGACGAGATGTGCATGGCCGGCGCCTGCACCCCGGCCCAGTGCAGCGGCACGCCGGGTGCCGTCGTCGATCCTTCGAGCGACCTGGACGCCGGCACGGGCGAGGACGGTGGCGTGGCAGCCGGCGATTCCCCGGTCTTCATGGACAACGGTTGTCCGCCCAACGAGGCCTGCGTCGGTGGCCCGAGCGGCAACATGTGCCAGTGCGGCAGCGGCCCGGGTTGCCCCGCCGACCAGAGCTGCAGCACGGACGGGATGTGCATGTGCGGGGACGGCCCGGGCTGCGCGACGGGCGAGACGTGCTGCAACGGCACCTGCCTCGATCTCACCGGCGACGACGCCAACTGCGGCGAGTGCGGCAACGCATGCACCAGCCCGGCGACCTGCGCGCAGGGGATGTGCGTCTGCCCGAGCGTCACCGACACCGAGTGCCCGGACGGATGCAAGGACCTGATGGACGACGCGGACAACTGCGGCGTCTGCGGCGAGCAATGCGCCGATGGGCAGAGCTGCAACAGCGGTGTGTGCGAGTGCGATGGCGACGACGAGATCGTCTGCGACGGCGCGTGCGTGCCGCGCGTCTCCGACGACAACTGCGGCGAGTGCGGCGTGGTCTGCGAGGATCCCTCCGAGTGCCGTGAGCCTGCTGGCCGCGACCTCGGCTGCTATTGCCCCAATGTCAACCAGGTGCCGTGCGACGGCGTGTGCGTCGACCTGGGAACCGAGGACAACTGCAGCGAGTGCGGCGACTCCTGCGGGGCGCCGACCAGCACCTGCCGTGACAACGCCTGCGAGTGCCCGGTGGACGGCGACGTGGCCTGCGGCGACGCGTGCGTGGACCTGGACACGGGCACGTCCGGCGACCCGGTGGAGAACTGCGGGGCCTGCGGCATCACCTGCCTGGAGGGCGAGACCTGCGACAGCGGCGAGTGCAGCTGCCCCGGTGGCGCGCTCGAGAAGTTCTGCGAGACGAGCGCCGACACCTACCAGTGCATCGACGTGGATCAGACCAACCACTGCGGCGAGTGTGGCAATGCCTGCATCGACGATTCCTCCTGCCAGCAGGTCAGCGGCGACGGCAACAGCGCGGAGGACTTCGGCTGCGTGTGCATGGGCACCGACGCGGGCAAGACCCATTGCGCCGGCGAGGGCTGCAAGGACCTGATGACCGACGACCAGAACTGCGGTGCCTGCGGCAACGTCTGCCCGGACAACTCCGCCTGCTCGGCCGGCGTCTGCGAGTGCGACACCGCCGGCCTCACGGTCTGCCTCGTGCGCGGGGAGCTCACCTGCGTCGACACCGACACCGACGACGACGCCTGCGGAGCCTGCGGCACCACCTGCACCGGCGCCGAGGCTTGCTGCGAGGGCGCGTGCCGGACGCCGGGCTGGTTCGACGGCGAGGACCATTGCGGCACGTGCGGCAATGCATGCGCGAGCACCGGCTGCCCGGTGCTCTTCCCGCTGTTCGCGGAGAGCTGCAACGAGGTGTCGACAGACACCTTCATGTGCGGCTGCTGACGCCGCCTAGCGCACTGACGACCCCGTCGTCAGTGCGCTAGCTCTTCTTGCGGGTGATCTCGATGCCGAAGATCTTGTTCGCGTTCTTCTCCTGCGCGGCGGTCTTCCTCTTGAGCTCGAGGATGCGCAGGTGGCGTTCTGCGTCCTTGTTGCGCTTGTCGAGCTCGGTCGCCTTGCGGAAGTACTTCTCGGCCTGATCGTCCTTCTTCTCCGACAGCGCCAGATGCCCGAGCGCGTGGGCGGCAAAGCCCTTCAGCTCGTCATCGTTCGTCAGATCTCGCAGGGCCTTGCGGAGCTCCTTCAGGTCCTCATCGGTCGCGCGCTGGCAGCGCAGAGCCGCGTACAGCAGGAATGGCTTGTGGCGCTCGTTGTCCGGCTCGGCCAGGGCGAGCTCCTTGAACATGTCGTGGGCCTTGTCGTACTGCTGGTCGAGCAGCGCCCGCTCGGCGTCGCGCGCGCTGACCGTTGCGCCGCGTTCTTCCTTCGGGCTCGCCGCGGGCTCGACCCGCCGGCTGTTGAGCGCGTTGGTCTTCTGCGCCTGACGCATGCGCATGAGCGCCTTCACGTGGGCGCGATCGGCCTTCTTCTGCGCTGCAGCGGCGTCCGATGCCGCTGCAGCGGGCTTGTCGGCCTTGGCAGGAGCCCGGGCAGCGCGTTGCGGTACGGCCACGGACACGCTGGCGCGCCGCTCGGCTGTCGGTTGGGGACGCCGTTCCTTGAGCTCGCGGTCGAGCCGCTTGAGGGCGGCGCCGAGCTTGCGCGGCCGGCGCCGGCGCTCCTTCATGCGCGCCGCGATCGAGTCACGGCGCTCCGGCTCCGGGGGCGCCGGCTCCGCCGGAATTTGCATCTCGTCGCCGATCACCGGGGACGCGGGCTGCGGCGCAGACTGCGGGGCGGGGGCCTGCGCGGGTCGCGCGGCGCTCGGCCGGACAGGCTCGGCGGGCGACGCCTGGGGAGCGGACCGGCGCGGGGAGCGGCTGGGCCCGACGCGCTCCTCGCGCGCGATGAAGACGCGCTCCTCCCTCACCGAGGGTCGCGACGGCGGCCGCATGGCGGGACGCTGGCGCGCCATGCTGTTCTGCTCCTCGACGGCGGCGCCATCACCCCGGGGATGCCCGCCGCGCAGCGCGCTCGTGTCGCGCATGCCCGACGTCTCGGCCGGCACCTCGAACGGTGAGGCGGCCAAGTCGCCCATGCCCGACATCAGCAGCATCGCCATCGTCTGCCAGCCCTCGAGCGGATCGCAGCCGACCTCGCGGATGGTCTCTTCGATCGGCATATCGGGGCGCAGCTTGTGCAGGAGCGCCGCTTCCTCCTCTTCGAAGCCGAAGAAGCCGGCGACGGTGGCCGCCGGCACGTTGAGACGCGCGTATTGGCTCGCCGGCCCGAGCACGGACCGGACCTGCTCGTCATCGAAGAAGGTGCGCACGCCCATGTAGACGATCGCGCCGACGTCCTCGGGGTACTCCAGGATGCCCGCGAGACCGTCCGGGTCGGCGTCGGCTTCCATCTCGCAGCCCTGCCAGCCGACGGCCTGGATCAGACGCCCACGGTTGCGTTGGCCGACAAGCTCGTCGACCTTCTCCTGGGTGAGCGCACCCACCTCCACGGCGACCTGACAGAAGGCCACGTCCTCGCTCTCCACCAGCGCCTCCGTGACGCGCTCGGCGATCTCGGCGTACTGGGTCTGGTTGACAAGGCCCCGCTCGAGGATCTGGTCGGGCAGGCTGGGGCCATCCCCCAGGTCTTCGACGAAGACGGGCTTGCCGTCGCGAAAGGAGAAGATCCCGCCACCCGACTCGTCGTGGTCCACATACAGGACGCCGGTGAAGCCGTCGCGCGCGAGGCGGCACAGGACACTGGCCATCCGGCCGGTTTTCAGCAAATCGTCGAGGTCGAGCTCGAAGCCCACGGGGCTTACAGCCTCCACAAAATTATACGTCACCAACAGTAATTCTTGGATCCGAAGACGGTGGCGTGTCAACAGCCCCGCGCCCTCTTCTCCAGTCTGCCACAAATGGGCGGATCGACTCGGATTTGGCTGCCCTGCGCGGGCGCGGCATTGCGCCTGACACCCGACTTCGAAAGGCTGCTCCCGATGCGAAGGCGAAGGGCCCTGCTGGCGGGCGTGGTCGCGCTGCTGCTGCTGGCAGTGGCGCTGCCCCCCACCCTGCGCCACCTGCGCGCCGCCGGCGTGTTGCTGGAGGTGGTCCAGCTCGAGGACCCCACCGGCCTGACCGGCCTGGTTTCGACCGAAGTGGAGGAGTCCGAGGGGTCGCTGCGGGTGGGTGACCGCACGCTCCGCTTCCTGCGCTACCGCCCCGAGGGACGCGCCTCCCCCCCCGTGGCGCTCCTGCTGCACGGCGTGCACCCCGAGGGCATCGACGAGCGCCGGCTGCGTGCATTCGCGCGGGCGGTGGCCGGGGCGGGCGTCGAGGTCGTCACGCCCGAGCTGCCGGAGCTGGCCCGCTATGAGATCGTCCCCAGCACCCTCGAGGACATCCGCGCCTGCGCGCACGCCTTCGCCCCACCCGACGGAGGCCGCATCGGGGCATTCGGGATCAGCTTCGCCGGCGGCCTGCTGCTGATGGCCGCGGCCAACGGGTCCCAGCCCGCACCGCTCGACTACGTCGTGGCGGTTGGAGCCCACCACTCGCTGGAGCGGCTCTCGCGCTTCTACGCGGGCAAGCCGGTGAAGGGCCCCGGCGGCCGCAGCGCCCCCGGCAATCCTCACCCCTACGGGGCGCGGGTGATCGCCTACGCCCACGCGGAGCACTTCTTCTCGCCCGCGGATGTGGCCATCGCGCGCCAGGCGATGCAGCACTACCTGGGCCAGCGCTACCGCCAGGCGCGCGCCACGCTCGAGTCCCTCAGCCCAGCGGGACGCGAACGCATGGCCATGATGCTCGACAACGACCGCAAGGGCGAGCTCGGCAAGCTCCTGCTTTCGGCCGTCGCGCGCAACCGTGAGGCCCTGGCCGAGGTCTCCCCGGAGGGTCAACTCGCCGGGCTGCGGGTGCCCACGTTCCTGGTGCACGGCGCGGCGGACCCGGTGATCCCGAGCATCGAGACGCGCTGGCTCGCGACCGAGGTGCCGTCCGGACAGCTGCGCG
Organism: Myxococcales bacterium; assembly: GCA_028817855.1. Taxonomy (GTDB): domain Bacteria; phylum Myxococcota_A; class Polyangia; order Polyangiales; family JAFGIB01; genus JAOUOP01. Next base: position 5,050 of record JAPPOT010000156.1, on the reverse strand, counting down.
AGACGCTGATCACCCCGGTGCTGGGTCACACCGACTTCACGAACACGCTGCCGCTGTCGGACTACTGGCGCATCCTGCGCGTGATGGCGGGCATCCTCGGCGAGGCCGAGGACTGAATCCCTACTCGCGGACGGTAAGCAGCTGGCGCGACTCCAGCTCGGACATGCGCGTGACCTCGCCCGAGGGCCAGCGCACCTCGAGCCCGTGCACGGCGCCCGCGAAGCTCCCCAGCCCGAAGTGGGCGATCGCCTCGCTCTGGCCCAGGAACTGCCCGCTCGCGCGCACCTCGCGCACCATCGGCGGCTCACCGTCACGTCGGACCACGCTCACACGGGCGCCGATCCCCGCGCTGTTGCCACCCTCGCCCACCAGCTGTACGCGCAGCCAGCCGTTGTCGTTGCCACCGTCGTTGCGGAAGAGGGCGGGCCTCGAGGCGTGGCGCGCAATGAAGACATCCAGGTCCCCGTCGCGGTCGTAGTCCAGGACCATGAGGCCCTTGCCGTCGCCCGGGTCGTCGATACCGGCCTCGGGCGCGACGTCCTCGAAGGTCCCGTCGCCGCGGTTGCGCCACAACCGCACGCGGTCGTCGAGGAACTTCACCGAAGGCTCGTTGGGGAAGTCGACGCCGTTGGTCATGATCAGGTCGAGATCGCCGTCGTTGTCATAGTCGAAGAAGGCGGTCCCCCAGCCCCAGCCGCCCTCGCGCACGCCAGCGAGGTCCGTGACGTCCGTGAAGAGCCGTCCGCCCTCGTTGCGGTAGAGGCGGTTTCCGTTCGTGCCCCAGCCGCACTCGATGTCGTCGCACATGTAATCGGGGTCGTGGATGGCGGTGATGAACCAGTCCAGGTCGCCGTCCCGATCGTAGTCGCCGATGGCGGAGCCCATGCCGTTGAGGTCGCCGCCCACGCGCGCCGCGATCGTGCCGTCGATGAAGCCCTCGCGCGCGTCCCCCCAGAAGAGGCGACTGGCGCGGAAGTCGTTGACTACCGCCAGGTCCATGCGGCCGTCGTCGTCCAGGTCGGTGAAGGTCGAGGCGAAGCCGACGCGGTTGGCGCGCGGTCCCTCGAGCATGCTGACGCCCATCTGCGCCGTCACGTCGTCGAAGTGCCCGGGCCGGGTCGCGCCGCGATTGCGCAGCAGCATGGTGTGGTTCGGCTCCAGCTCCCACGGCTTGCGGTTGGTCCACTCGGTGACGTGGATGTCGAGGAAGCCATCGTGATCGAAGTCGCCGAAGCCGACGCTGAAGCCCTCGTGGCGATAGCCGGTGTCCGTGGCAGCACCACGCGCGACCGCCTGCTCCTCGAAGCGCCCAGCCGCCTGGATGTAGAGGTGATGGCGGTCGCCCAGGAGATTCGTGACGTAGAGGTCCAGGTCACCGTCGCCGTCCAGGTCGCCCCAGCCCGCGCCGTTGCCACCGGTCTCGTCGCCCAACCCGACGTCCGCGGTCACGTCCTGGAAGGTGCCATCGCCGCGGTTGCGGTAGAGAATGCCGGGCGCATCGAGGCGCGTCACGTAGAGGTCGATCAGGCCGTCGCCGTCGTAGTCGCCCGCGGCCGCGCCACCCGTCATGTGCGTCGAGGAGTACGGGCAGGCCGCCGGGCGCTCCGTGCGACAGCCGATCTGAGTGCCCGGGGTGGCCTGCTCGTGGGTGAAGCCCGCTTCCTCGGCGACGTCGGTGAAGACGGGCTCGGCGTCACCGGAGAGCTCGTTCGGGTCGACGGTGGGCGCGCCTACCGCCCCGGTCGCTGCGTCGGTATCGGTGCCCGCATCCTCGCCCGCGCGGTCCGGCTCCGGCGGCGGACCGATCTCGTGGGCTTTGCCCCCGCACGCCGCGACCACCAGCAGTACGGAAATCCGAAACCTCATCATCACTGCCCGCCACGCTGCCCATCGAGGCAGCCCGCTCACCCCCGATCGGGGCTCAAGAGCAGACCGCGCAGGCCGAAGTCTAGCAGGCTTTCGGCCAGCGACTCGCGGGTGGGCGCGTGCTCGGGCGCGATCACCAGATGGTGCAGGAAGACCTCCTTGATCGCGCCGATCAGGGCGGTCGCCACGACGGGCGCATTCACCTCGCGGGTCAGCCCGCAGCGCGCTCCGTTGAGCAGCGCACCCTCGAGCATGTCCCGCAGGAAGCCGTAGAAGCGGCTGAGCTGCTCGTCGACCTCGGGGCGCAGCCCGATGTCCTCCCGCAGCACCATCACCGTCAGGTCCCGATTGTCGAACACCACGTCCACGATGCGGCGCACGTTGGAGAGGATCTCGCCGGTGGGGTCGCTGCCCTCCGGGTCCACCACCCTGACCACCTCCATGATGCGGCCGGTGAAGCGATCCATCAGCTGCAGGAAGAGGCCGTCCTTGCTGTCGAAGTAGAGGTAGAAGGTGCCGCGCGAGACGTCGGCGGCGTCGATCACGTCCGACACCGAGGTCGAGTGGAAGCCGTTCTGGGCGAAGAGCGACGCGGCCGCCGTCAGCAGGGCCTCGCGGCGGCGCTCTCGCTGCGCCTCCGCCCGTGCCGTTCTGCCGTCCGTGGTCTCGCTCGCCATCGTCCTTCTCATACGCACACGTCGAGCGCTCCGCTCAGCACCTCGAGCCGTCGTGGTCGGTCGTGGATCACCTCGCCATCGACCATCAGGTCCATCGGGCCATCGACGTCGATCTCGACCACGGAGGCCTGGGAGCTGGTCACGGTGGGCAGATGCACGTGGGTCCCCTTGAAGATGCGCGGAAAGGCGGCGAGCAGCTGGCGGCGCGCCATGTCCCCCGCCATCACCACGTCGAGCTTGCCGTCGCCGGTGTCGGCGTAGGGCGCCATCATCATCTTGCCGCCCGTGTAGCGGCTGTTGCAGAAGGAGACGAAGACGCCGTACTGGTTCCAGTCGCGCGCGTCGTCGAGGCGCATGCGGAATGCCCGCGGGCCCAGCCGCGCCGTCTGCAGCACGACCGCCAGCACGTAGCCCAGGTCGCCCAGCCCCTTGAAGCGGTCGTTGGCCATCGAGCCCACGTCGGCGGTGAAGCCGAGGCTGAGCAGGTTGATGTAGAAGATCTCGCCGCCGTCGCAGGACAGCCTCACCACGTCGCAGGGCCGGCGGTTGCCCGAGGTCAGCGCGGTGATGCTGTGGTCGGCGCCCTCGTCGGTGAAGTCGCGCAGGAAGGAGTTGCCGGTGCCCAGGGGCAAGAAGCCGAGCCAGGGGCGATCGCCGCCCTCGAGCGCCTGCGGAAAGATGCCGTTGACGATCTCGTAGGAGGTTCCGTCGCCGCCGACGGCGATGAAGCCGCGCACGCCGCGGCCGTAGGCCTCGCGCGCGAGCCGCGTGGCATCGCCGGATGCCGATGTGTTCAACACCTCAGCCTCGATCCCGGCGCCGCGCAGGCGCTCGAGGGCGGCGGGCGCCAGCTTCTCTGAGCGCCCTCCCCCGGCTGCCGGATTCACGATCGCCACGACCCCGCTCACGTTGCCCTCCCTAGGACGCCAGGAGCAGCTGCGCCTCACCCACCTCCGCGCGCACCTGCTCCGCCAGCTCTCCCCGTTTGATCTTCATCGATGCGGTGCGCGGGAACTCCTCGCTCCACATCACGTAGGACGCGACTCGCTTGTAGTCGACCAGCTTGCGGTTGGCCTCGGCCAGCGCCTCGCGCAGGGCAGCCTCGGACTGGCCCTCGCGCGGCCGCACCACCAGGGTCAGCTGCTCGCCGGCCAGCTCGCGCCGCGGCCAGATGTAGTCGGCCGCGAAGATGCACAGCTCCTCGCAGTCCACCGCGGAGAAGGCCGACTCCAGATCCTCCGGATAGACGTTCTTGCCGCCGGCCGTGACGATCATGTTGCGCGCGCGACCGAAGAGACGCAGGTGCCCCCCCGCATCGATCGTGCCGAGATCGCCGGTTCGCAGCCAGCCGCCGACCAGGGCCTCGGCCGTCAGCTCGGGCTCGTCCAGGTACCCCTTCATGATGGTCGAGCCGCGCGCGTAGACCTCGCCCACACCCTCGTCGTTGACATCCCGCAGGGACAGCTCCACCCCGTCCACGGCAGTGCCAACGGTCGTGGCGCGGAACGGTTTCAGCTCGTTGACGGTGAGCACCGTGCAGGCCTCGGTGAGGCCGTAGCCGATCGCCACGGGAAAGCCGAGCTTGTAGAAGAACTCCGCCAGCGCCGGGTCCACGTAGGCGCCGCCGGCAAAGATGGTGCGCAGGCGACCACCGAAGCGGTCGTGAATCGGCCCCAGCAGGGCGCGCGAGAGCTTGGCGTTGGGCGCCTTCTGGGTAGCCAGATCGTTGAGCCCCATCAGGGAGTCCACGGCCACCCGCTTCCACTCGGGCAGCTCGTCGAGCTGCTCCCGGATCTTCTCCTCGATGTTGCGCAGGATGCGCGGCACGAGCGCGGTGTGGGTGACGCTGTAACGCTTCATGGTCGGCGCCAGGAACTCCGCCCGCAGGGTGCGCTGGTGGACCACCGCGGCCCCGAAGAGGAACGGGATCACCGTCCCGCACATGAAGTCGATGGCGTGGTTGGTCGGCAGAATGGAGAAGTAGCGGTCGCCCTCCTCCATCGGGAACATGCGCCCCAGCACCATCGCCTGGCTCAAGTAGTTGTCGTGGGTGAGCATGCACCCCTTGGGGCGGCCGCCGGTCCCCGATGAGTAGACGATCGAAGCCAGGTCATCGCGCACGCGCAGCTCGAAGCGGAAGTCGCCGCCGACGGCCTCGAAGCGCTCGGCTCCCGCCAGATTCATCGTCTCGGGCGCCTCGGTCACGATCACGCGCACGCCCTCGAGCGCGTCGCGGCCGGCCTCGAGCAGGTCGCGGTAGATGTGGTGCTCGGTCACCAGCACCTTCGGCCGCGCGTGGGCGACCAACGCCAGCTGCTCCTCGGGCGTGAGCTTGTAGTCGAGCGGCACCAGCACGCCGCCCGCCCAGAGCGTGGCCAGGTCCGCGATCACCCACTTGCTCTGGTTCGCCATCAGGATCGCGCAGCGGTCTCCCGGCGCGAAGCCCTCCGCCTGCAGCCCGCCGGTCACGCGCTCGGCCTCGCGACGCAGCTCGCGGTAGCTGAGCT
>JAPPOT010000471.1 GCA_028817855.1 Myxococcales bacterium | reverse complement strand
GACCGCGGCCTGCTCCCACAGGAGATCGCACAGGACCTGTCGCTACTGATCATGATGGTGCACCCCCAGCACCCCACCGACGGCCACGCTGTGATGCGCCACACGTTGGCTGTGCCGCTCTCGCGGGCGGTTCTGTCGGGCGCCGAGACAGAGGACGAGTTCACCTTCCTCGGCACGCGATTCGAGACCACCCTGATGGTCAAGAGTGACTACGATCCCCAGCACCCGATTCCCGCCCCGGCGCCGAATCATCCTGGCAGCCCGCACACAGTTGCAGACGATGCCCACGGATGGGTCGAGTTTCGGATCACGGCCCACTGGAAGGTGCGCGATCCACAGGGCCGCGAGCGGAGGCACGAGCTGTCCGGGATGGCCACAGGCATCGTCGACGGCGAACGGGTCGCACTGTTCCAGTTGACCGGCAACCTCACGGCGCCGCCAGCGCACATCCCAGCGCCCGCGCCCATCGATCGACTGCAAGTCACGGTGCTTCCACCCTGAGCCCCGGCGAACAGGTTTCGAACCGTCCGCGCGCAAGCTCCGCGTCATGCTCAACGCCATCCTCAGGGACGGCCGCCCATGGTCTCCCGGCCTGACCTCAGAAAGACAGTGGCTGCTAGAACTCGTGGTGCAGTATCGGCACCAGCGTACCGATCGACGTGCCCACAGCGGCACCGGCGATCACGTCCGTCCAGAAGTGGTAGCCGGCTTCGACCTTCAACAATCCTACGGTGGTGGCGATGGCCCCGCCGGTCGCAAGCACGACCCACCGCAGCGGGTCATCTGGATGACGCAGCCAGTATGTGACCGTGTATGCCGTCGAAGCCGCAAAGGCGGTGGCAGTGTGTCCTGAGAAGAAACTCCGCGTGGCATCGGGATCGTTTTCGCGGACGTCGAGCGGAACGCTCTCATCGTAGACGAATGGTGCGTTGCGACGCACAGCGGCTTTTGTGAGCTGCGTCGTCGCTTGTGTCAGAAGAATCGTTTGCAGGAATACGGTCGCGTCTTCGAGCCAGCCATCGCCCCCGGTGTCCACCAGGTCCAGCAGCAGTGGCGCGAGCAGCAGGCCGAACACGGTGACGTCCGCGATGCTGTGTGCACTCTCCGAGTAGTTACCGAGCACGGTGCTGTCAAAGCCGTTGATGTCCTCTGCGGAGCAGCTGGGTAGGCAAGCCGCCGAAGGCTTCTCCAGAAGCGCGATCGAGGTGCCCGCCAGGCCCAGCCCGATCAAAGGCAAATCGATCTCGAGGCGCAGTTGATACGGACTGTCGGCGAGGACTGCTCGGCAAGGCAGCATCGCTGCCAGAGTCAAAGCGACGAACGCGAGAAGGCGCATGGCTGCGGCTCCAAATGTGCTGCGTGACCTTACCAGAGTAGACCTTCGACGTTCGGGCGCAAACCGGTGCGCTGGCGTCCGATGGACGGTGCAGCCATCCACGCTTCTCGGGTCGGGTGCTGCCGGTGCAGGTGCCTTGCGTGTGCGATGGGCTTGTCTAGAGTCGGAAGGCATGATGGCGCCGCGCAGCAACATGGTGTCCGTCGGGGCGGTGCTCGCGAGCGTGCTCGTCGCGGGCTGCAACGCGCGCGACCCATCGCCACACGACGCGGGCACGTCCCGCGATGGAAGCGCACATCCGCCGGGCATGCGTCCGTCGCTCCCGATGGATGCAGCGGTGTCGAGCGGCACGGATGCGGCGCCGCCGGAGAGCTCGCAGACGCCCGTCGAGCGCGGCGAGTACCTCGTGCGCCACCTGTCGGGCTGCGTCGAGTGCCACTCGCCGCGTCTGCCCAGCGGCCAGTTCGACGAGAGCCGCTTGCTGTCGGGCGTGGTGAACCTCGACGACCTCGATCCCGGAGACCCACAGCGCGGCGCGATCCACGCGCGCAACCTCACCCCGGACGCGCGGACCGGGCTGGGCGCGTGGAGCGACGCCGAGATCAAGGACGCGTTCCAGCACGGGATGGCACGCGATGGGCGCGTGCTGCACTGGTCGATGCCGTACTTCATCTACCACGAGATGACCGAGCCGGACGCGGACGCGGTGGTGGCCTACCTGCGCTCACTGCCTCCGGTCGAAAACGCGATCCCGGATCGCCAGCCGCTGCCGGTCGAGCTCGAGGAGCCATATCACCTGCCCCACGGGATCGTACCGGACAGCACGCTGTCGCCGGGCCACCCGGACTACGGGCGCACCCTGCGCGGCAAGTACCTCGCCACAGGCGCCGGCCTCTGTCTCTTCTGTCACACGGCCCGCGCGGCCGATCCCGGACTGCCCCTCGACCTGGAGCGCTTGCTGATGGGCCGTCGCGAGATGCTCCCCGTCCCGCTCGGCACCGTCGTCGAGGACGACGACGTGCCGCGCATCCAGACGCGCAATCTCACACCCCACGACACCGGCCTGGGCGCGTGGAGCGCGGGGGACGTGGCCAACGCGATCCGGCTCGGGGTCAGCCGCGACACCCTGCCCGTGTGCGACCCGATGCCGTCCAACTTCGGCGGCAGCCTGCGCGGGGTGCGCGAGCAGGACGCGCTCGACATCGGCCTCTACCTGACGACCCTGCCCCCGCGCGACAGCGGCGAGATCGCCGCGTGCTGCAGCGCCTGTCACGGCCCGATGGCGGACGGGGACGCGGGCGCGGTGGACGCCGACGGCGGCTGTCTCTAGCGCCCTGGTGCTACGGCAGCGATCGGCGAGCTCACCGAGGGCCTGCTGCAGCTCACAGCGCAACAGGGGCTCTGGATCCTCCCGGTCTGCAGCGTCGTGTCGCAGCGCCTGCCGTGCGCTCGCGGGATCGCCGATGTGCTCCTCGGCGACGGCCCTGCGGATCCGCAGCAGCCAAACAAAGCGCGCGGCGCTGATCGGTGCGGCGAGCGCCAGCCCGGACTCCGCGACCTCCAGAGCCTCCACGTGGCGCTCGAGGCCGAGCAGCAGATTCGCGTGGGCCAGGTCACTCGACGAGCGTGCCAGGCCCCTGCCCCGCTGAGGGGCTCAGCTGCCGTCGCAGCGGAGGGCGGGGCGGTAGACCTGGAAGATGGTGCTGCCGCTGCTGCCGCCCGAGGATGTGCCGCCACCCGGCATGTAGATCAGCCCATCGATGAACGGTGCGCCGGTGACGCCGTGCACGGGCGTCGGCATCGGCGCGACCGAGGTCCACTCGTCGGCGCTGGGGTCGTAGACGTCGTGGTCGGGGAACACGTTGTTGGGCTCGCTGATGTTGCTGGCCTCGCCACCGAAGACGTGGAAGCAGCCGAAGGCGGCGACGCCGTTGACGCCGCCACGCGGGCGCGGCATGGGTGCCCCCGAGCTCCACTCACCGGTGGTCGGGTCGTAGATGTCGAGGGCATCGGTGATCGGGCCGGTGAAGCTGCCGCTGTCGTAGCGGCCGCCGGCGACGTAGATCTTGCCGTCGATCGCGGTCGCAGCCAGGTGGTTGCGATCGTTCTGCACCTGCGGCAGCGGCTCGAGCGCCTCCCAGGTGTTGTCGCTGATGTCGTAGACCTCGAAAGCATTGCCAGCAGGCGGGCGGCCACCGACCACGTAGATGCGATCGCCGATCACCCCCGCGGCGCCCGCGCCGCGCGCGGTCATCGGCGGGTCCGGCTCCAGGTCGACCCAGCCCTCGTCCGTGGAGGGGTCGTAGGCGAGGGTCAGGTCCAGATCGACGTTCGCCGCCGAGCCATTGGCCCCGGCGCCTTGGCCGCCCAGGCTGTAGAGCTTGCCCTCCACGCCGACCACGACGGGGTGGTGGATCGCCACCGGCAGGGGCGGCGCCTCGTCCCAGGTCTCGGTGGCCGGGTCGTAGACCTGCACCGTGGTCTGAACCTGGCGCGTGGAGGGGTAGCCGCCGATCACGTAGATCAGCCCGTCGAGCTCGGCGACGGCCATCTCCGAGTTGGCGTGCAGCAGCCCCGCGCGCAGGGCGTACTCGCCCGGCGCCGGGTCCGTGAGGTCCTGATCGTCGGTGGCGGGATGATCGTCGCCATCGCCCGCCATCGAACCGTCGTCGCCGGCATCGTCGCCGGTGTCGTCGCCCCCTGTATCGACCGGCTCATCACCGTCGCCATCGCCGGCGGTGGCGATCGCGTCACCATCCCCGTCGCCTGCGGCCGGCCTGGTAGCGTCGCCGTCTCCCTGCGCGGGCGCGTCGCTGCCCGCTATCGGGCCCTCGTCCTGCGCTGCACCGTCGTCGTTGCCGCACGCGCACAGGGCGCAGCCGAGGATCGTGCACAGCAACGTGTAGGCCATCGCTTTGGGCGCCATGGACGGAGCCTACCGCCCCGGCCAAGCGACTCAAGACCGACGCCTTGGGGGGCCGCCAACCGTCCCCATCTCAGGGTGGCAACGGCAGCGGGAACGGTTATAGTCCCGCCGTGTTTCCGGCCCTGGCCACCTCCGCCCTCGGCACCCTGCTGCTGATCCCGTGGTTCAAGCTCGAGGCGTGGGAGATCCCCGGCATCGGCCTGAAGCTGCAGCCCTTCGGCCTGCTGGTCGCGGTCGGCATCCTGGTCGGCAGCCGCGTGGCCGAGTGGCATGGCGAGCGGCGCGGCGTCCCGCGCCACATCGTGGCGGACTTCCTGCTGTGGACGATCATCTTCGGCCTGCCGATGGGCATGTTGCTCAACATGATCATCTACGAGCCGGAGAAGGCGGCGGGCTGGTTACGCGGCGACTTCAGCTACCCGGGCATGTCCTCCTTCGGCGGCTTCTTCGCCGGCACGATGGCGGCGCTGTGGTTCCGCCACAAGAAGCGCGTCTCGCTGATGGTGGTCGGCGACATCTTCTGCTTCGCCTTCCCCTTCGCCTGGCTCTTCGGTCGCACCGGCTGCTTCGTGGTGCACGACCATCCCGGCGTGGTGACGGACTTCTTCCTGGCGGTCGAGAACTACAACGGCCGCGGTCAGCCGCGCCACGACCTCGGCCTCTACGAGGTCTTCTGGAGCCTCGCCATGATGGGGCTGGTGCTGTGGCTCGGCAGCAAGCCGCGCCCGCGTGGCTTCTTCATGGCGCTGGTGCCGATCTGCTACGCGCCGATCCGCTTCTCCCTCGACTACCTGCGCGAGGTGCCGACCTTCGGCGGCGACGTGCGCTACGGCGGCTTCACCCCCGGCCAGTACTGGGCGGTGGTGATGCTCTTCGCCGGCATCATGGTCGCGCTCAAGGTCAAGAGCGGTCCGGAGCCCGAGCTCTACCTGGACGGCGCGCCCCCCGAGGAGCCCAAGCCGGCCACGTCCGACAAGGCCAAGAAGTCCAAGGGCAAAGGCGGCAAGCGCAAGCGCTGAGTGTGTGTGGGATCTCGCAGACGGCCTCGCAGGCCGTGGTGCAGATGCTGGAACAGGCATCAGCCGTGGAGGCGTCGGACGACCCGATACAGGACGCCGCCTCCACCACCGAACGCGGATAGCCCTGGGTGCAGCTGCAGCAGAGGGATGCGTCGTCCGCGATGACGCAATCGGCATCCGTCTCGCACTCGTCGACCAGCTGGCACTCGCCCGCGGCGGACGGGGCCGCCGTGCGCGGGGTGGTCGGTATCAGACCGCACAGCACGCCCAGGCACTCGGACCGGGCCCCGCAGTCCGCGTCGGTGCCATCGAGCCGTGCGCGACCGAGATCCGTCAGCTCCACCAGACACGCGTCCTCCGCCAGCTCGGCGCGCCGCACCGGCAGCGGCTCGAAGCAACAGGCATCCAGGCGGGTCGCCACGACGCACTCACCGGGGTCCCCATCGACGTCGACGTCGCCTTCGCCGTCGCCCGGATCCCCATCACCGGCGATCCCGGGGTCCTGCGCGGGCAGGCCGGTCCCGGCACCCGTGCGCTCTTCCTCGGCCCCTGGCACGGGCCCGCCGCCGATGAGGCTCGCGACCTGCCCGTCATCGAAAGACAGCTCGATGTCCGCCCGCCGGCAGACCGGATCGCAGTCCGGGCCGTTGGGCCGCGTGGTCTCGTAGCGCGGCTGCACGGTGAAGGAGCGGGCCTCGCCACCGGCCGGCGTGAGCTCCATGGCCACGAGCTGGGGGGTCCCGAATACCGTCAGGCTGAGGGCGAAGCCGCCATCGGGTCGACAGCTCTCGCTCTCGTCGCCGTTGGGCGCGGTGGTCGACTCGCACACGACCGTGCGCTGCAGTGAGGCCTCCACACCCTCGCCGCAGGGGATGAACTGGTCGAGGTCCGCCGGGTGCTCCAGCTCGCACCGACTCGAGACCCCGTCCATGCTGAGCAGCACGCTGGTGGTGGTCATCGCGGTGCGCTCGTCCAGGCGCAGCTGCATGGACACGCCATCGCCGCAACCGATCTCCGTGCACGAGGTGGCCCAGAAGGGGTCGCCGTCGCAGCCAGCGCTCGCGCTCACACACAGTAGGAATCCAAGCGCGATCGCTCCCCTCATCGCTTCCTCCACATGGCACACGTCGGCACACGCATCCCGGTGCACTGCAGTGCACGCAGCGTGCCACGTTTGGATGCGCCTCAGGCGCGCAGCTGGTCGAGCACGTCCCAGTAGTCGGGAAAGGTCTTGGAGGTGCAGCCGGGGTCGGCGATGCGGATGCCGGGCTCGCGCAGGCCGAGCAGGGCGAAGGCCATCGCCATGCGGTGGTCGTCGTAGGTCTCGACCTGCCCCGGCTGTGGGGTCCCCGGCTGGATGACCAGCCCGTCCTCCTCCTCGACTGCGTCGATCCCGAGGCGACCGAGCTCGCGCACCACGGCACCCACGCGATCGGTCTCCTTGCGCCGGATGAAGCCGATGCCGGTGATGCGCGTGGGCGAGCACGCGAAGGGCGCGACGACCGCCAGGGTCTGGGCGGTATCGGAGATCTGGGACATGTCGATCTCCAGGCCGCACAGCACCCCGTCGGCCGGACCCCACAGCTCGGTGGAGCTTGCGTCCTGCTGCACGCGGCAGCCCATGCGCTCGAGCGCGTGCACGAGCTCGAGGTCGCCCTGCAGCGAGTCGCTGCCCAGACCCTCGATGCGCACGCGGCCGCCGCAGATCGCGGCGGCCGCGAAGAAGTAGCTGGCGGCTGAGGCGTCGGGCTCGACGGCGTAGTCCTGACCCGCGTAGCGCTGACCCGGTGCCACCCGGTAGGCGCCCTCGTCGGTGATCTCCACCTCCGCGCCAAAAGTCGACATGGCGCGCCGCGTCATCTCGACGTAGGGGCGCGACACCAGCTCACCCTCGACTTGAAGCGTGAGGCCCTCGCCCATGTAGGGCGCGCTGATCAACAGCCCGCTGATCAGCTGGCTGCTCTGGTCACCGCGCATCGAGATGCACCCGCCCGACAGCCCGGTGCCGCGAATGCGGATCGGCAAGCACCCCGGCTCGCCGAGATAGCGGACGTCGGCACCGAGCTCGGTGAGCGCGTCGAGCAGGGGCGAAAGCGGGCGCTGGCGCATGCGCGCGTTGCCGTCGAGCTCGTACTCGCCGGTCCCGAGCGCCATGATGCCGGGCAGGAAGCGCGCGGCGGTGCCGGCCAGACCGACGTAGGCGGAGGCGTGGGCCTGCCCCAGCCGCCCGTCGCAACCCTCGACCGCAAACGTGCACGCGCTGGCGTCGTCCTCGACCGCGAGCCCGAGGCCGCGCAGGCTCTCGGCCATGTAGCGGGTGTCGTCGCTGAAGAGCGCACCGCGGAGCACCGAGCGGCCGCGCGCGAGGGCCGCCAGCGCCAGCGCGCGGTTGGTGTAGCTCTTGGAGCCCGGCACGCGGATGGTCGCGTCGGGCGCCTGCGCGAGCGGAACGATTTCGCGTACGTCCATGCGGGCGGCAACATAGCATAGGCCCCGCGTGCGCCAACTCGCGGCGCGCCCTTGAGGCGGCAGGCGGGTTGGCCGATCATGAAACGCGATGACGGATCCGGGACGCGACGCGCGCGGTGCATTCATGGAATCCGCGGTGGCCCACGGCGTCGAGGCGGTACACGTGTGGGAGTGGCCGCTCGACGATCCCGACGAGCGCGTGCTGCGACGCGAGGCAGGGTTCTGCTATGGGGCCACCGTGGAGGTCAGGCTCGGCGATGGCGGGCGCCACGCCTTCACCGGTCACGAGGCCAGCGGCGAGCTCGAGCTTCACCGCCCAACCGGCAGCCCCAGCGGCGAGGCCGAAGCGCTGATCGGATACCGCGGCGTGCCGGTCGAGGCCGTCAGCTTCGGCGCGCTGCAGGACGGTACCCTCGTCAGCCTCGAGCTGCGCTTTCGCGAGCGCGAGGGCCTGTGGCTCTTCACGGCCGAGTTCGACGACGATCATCCGCTCGGCCTGCGCCTGGCGGGGGAGCCGGTGGTGGTCTTCCGATCGCGCGCCGATGTGGAGCGCACCGGGCTCGAGCACCGGCCGGTGGAGCGCTGGGACGGCGGCGCGAGCCGCGTGGTGCCGAGGGCTGAGGTCGAGGGCGCACTACGCGCGCTTGGCGTGCAATCCGGCGCCGTGGTGATGCTGCACGCGAGCCTGCGCAAGCTGCGACCCGAGGGCGGCGCGGACGGCCTGCTCGATGCCGTGCGCGAGGTGCTAGGGCGGGAGGGCACGCTGCTGATGCCGCTCGGCGCGGAGCCGGGCGCGCCCTTCGATGCGCTGGAAACGCCCGCAGAGAAGGAGATCGGCGCGCTTGCGGAGGTCTTCCGCACGCGCGCCGGCGTTCGCGTCAGCGATCATGTGGCGGGACGCTTCGCCGGCTGGGGTCCGCGCGCGGCCGAGCTGGTGGACCACCCTCCCCTGCACGACTACCTGGGACCAGGCTCGACGCTCGAGCGCTTCACCGACGCCGGCGGCCAGGTCCTGCGCATCGGCGCCGACCGCAACACCGTCACGCTGACCCACTGGGCCGAGTACCTGGCCGAGCTGCCGGACAAGCGCCGCGTGCGCAACCACTACGGGCGCCGCGACGGCACCGAGCAGCACATCGAGGGCCTCGACGATTGCGACGGCATCGTGGACTGGCCCCAGGGCGACTACTTCGGTGTGCTGCTGGCGGACTTCGTGCAGCAGGGGCACGCGTCGGTGGGCGCGATTGACGGCTGCGCCCTCGAGCTGCTCGATGCCGCCACCTACGTGCGCTTTGCGGTGGCGTGGATGGAGCGCGAGCTGCGCGCCTAGTGTCCTGGATCCTCGTTCGTCAAATATGTGCGAGGCGAGTTTCAGGTTCTCGCAAGGCGCCAAGCGCAGGCGACCTCGTCCAGGTCGAGCTCGAAAGTGCGGCCGCTGGCGCTGGCCCCACCGCCGCCCTCAAAGTTGAGCGCAACCTGTTGGTATTCAAGGGGCCCCGTTCAGGGCAGCCAGCCGACCAGCCGCACGCCGACCTGGCGTTCGCTGATCGCGGGTAGGACCGTGGCGCCGAGCGTCTGTCGGTTCCACGTGCGCTCGTCGTCGTCATCGTAGTAGTTGTAGTACAGCAGCGTCGGCACCAGGAAGCCGGAGGCGAAGCCCACCAGATGACCCGCGGTCACGTCGGTGGCCCAGTGGTTGTCGGAGGCGATGCGCATGGCGCCGGTGGCCATGGTCAGCCCGATGCCCATGATGCATGTGCCCACGTCGAGCGGGCCGTCGTCGTAGAGGGGCACATTCAAGTGGTGAGCGCAGAGCAGCCCGGCGCCGACCGCGGTGGCGGAGGAGTGGCCGCTGAAGAAGGAGCGATTGCGGTCGAGGAAGTCGCAGTCGACGCTGTAACCGGGATCGGATTCGCACTCCTCGACCAGGGGCCGCTCGCGTGCGGTGGCCGCCTTGACGATGCTGGTGAGGGACAGGGCGATGGCGTAAGCCTCGGCGTTCATCACCGACATCTGCCAGGCCAGCTTGCGCTCCCCGTGAATCACCCAGGCCACGATCAAGTTGTCGACCAGGATGTTGTGCACGAGGGAGCCGACCATCATCAGGTCGCTGATGGTCCCCGCCGTCTCACGGTCGCCCGAGACCTCCAGGCGCAGGGCGTCGCGCACCGCGTCGTCCCAGAGGATCGGTCCCTTCCAGTCCGAGCTGTCGCCTCCCAGCTCGAGCTCGTCGTCGCTGAGGATGATGATCGCGCCGGTGCTGACGATCACCGCGTCCCACAGGCCGGCTGTGCGCCAGCGCGGATCCCACTCCACGCGGGTGACCGGCTCGGGGCCCACATCCGGCAGGGGACCGAGCTCCTTCGACGTGGCCTCGGACAGCGACGCGTCATCGCCGGCGCGGGTGCTGTCATCCTGGGCGAGTACGGTGCTTGACCCGGCGCACAGCACCCACCACACCCCGGACAGCACGAACGTCCAACCTCGCATGTCGTTACACGTAGACACGGGAGGCGGCGGAGCCACCCGCACGGTCCGAATGCTGGAACGATCGCGGCCATCCGTTGTCCGGGTCTTGGCCGGTGCTAGGGTGGCCCGGGGTGGAGGAGCGATACGAGCCCGCGGTGATCGAGCCCCGGTGGCAGGCGCGCTGGGAGCAGGAGCAGCTCTTCGCGGCCCGCGAGGACGGGCGCGAGCGGCGCTACGTGCTGGAGATGTTCCCCTACCCCTCCGGCGCGCTGCACATGGGGCACGTGCGCAACTACCTGATCGGAGACGTGATCGCGCGCTACCTGCGCATGCAGGGGCACGACGTGCTCCATCCCATGGGCTGGGACGCCCTGGGTCTGCCCGCCGAGAACGCGGCGATTCGCGACCGGCTCCATCCCGCCCGGCGCACGGCGGACAACGTCGTCTCCTTCAAGGCGGAGATGCAGCGGATCGGCTTCTCCTACGACTGGTCGCGGGAGATCGACACCTCGCGGCCGGAGTACTACCGCTGGAACCAGTGGTTCTTCCTGCGCATGCGCGAGCGGGGCCTGGTGTACAGGCGGAGGGCCGCGGTCAACTGGTGCACCGGCTGCCTCACGGTGATCGCCAACGAGCAGGTGATCGACGGCGAGTGCGAGCGCTGCAACAGCGCGGTGGTAGTCCAGCGCCGGCCCGAGTGGGCCTTCCGCATCACGCGCTACTCCCAGCGCCTGCTCGACAACCTGGACCGGCTCGAGCGCTGGCCGGCGGCGGTGATCAAGAAGCAGCGCGACTGGATCGGGCGCAGCGACGGCGCCAACCTGGACTTCCGCGTGAAGGGCACCGATCTGACCCTGCGCGTCTTCACGACGCGGCCGGACACGATCTACGGCTGCACCTACTGCGTGGTCGCACCGGACCACCCGCTGCTGCAGCGCTTCGTGGCGGAGGACCGGCGACAGGAGGTGGAGGCGTTCTCGGCCGAGCAAGCGCGCAAGGCCGCCAAGCGTGCGCGCGACGATGGGCCGCCCAAGGAAGGCGTCGACACCGGCGCGCGCGCGATCCACCCCTTCACCGGGGCCGAGCTGCCGATCTGGGCTGCCAACTTCGTGGTGGCCGACTACGGCACCGGCTGCGTGATGAGCGTACCCGCCCACGACACGCGCGACTTCGAGTTCGCCCGCGCCCACGGGCTGCCGGTGGTCACCGTCATCCAACCCGAGGACGGCGAGCGTCTGCCGATGGGCGACGCGCTGACCGAGGCCTTCACCGAGCCGGGCGTGCTCGAGGGCAGCGGCGACTTCACCGGCATGGGCTCGGCCGAGGCCAAGCGCGCGATCGCGGCCGCGGCGGAGCGCGCCGGACTCGGCGGTCCGGCCGCGACCTACCGCCAGCGGGACTGGGGCATCTCGCGCCAGCGCTATTGGGGCACGCCGATCCCGATCGTCTACTGCGACGCCTGCGACCCAGAGCACGAGGGCATCGGCGTGCCGGAGGACCAGCTGCCGGTGGCGATCCCGGAGATCGACGTGGAGCAGGTGCTGACCGGCCGGGGTGAGCCGCCCCTGGCCAAGGTGCCCGAGTTCGTCGAGGCGCGCTGCCCGCGCTGCGCGGGCCCAGCGCGGCGCGAGGTCGAGACGATGGACACCTTCGTGGACTCGGCCTGGTATTTCGCCCGCTACCTCGCTCCACCCAACCAAGGCGCGGCCTTCGATCCGGGCAAGGCCCGCGACTGGCTGCCGGTGGC
>JAPPOT010000320.1 GCA_028817855.1 Myxococcales bacterium | reverse complement strand
GGATCGCCTGGCCCCGCCCGTCCTGGGCCAGGCGCAGCATGGTCGCTTCCTCCTCGAGGGCGGCGCGCGTCGTCACGGTGCTGCGATCGCCCACTCGCGCCCGCAATACGTCAGCCCTGCCCTGCAGCTCCCGCCACACCTGCTCAGGTCCATAGGCACCCGCGCCGGCTTTCAGGGCCTCGGCCGCGAGCCGCTTCTCGTCGCAGGTGCTCTGCCGCTCGAACACATGCGCGATCGCGTAGTCGACTCCCTCCCGCGCAGTCATGGCCGGCGGCGGCTCGTCCTCCCGGCTGGCCAGCCGCTCGAAGGCCTGGCGCTCGGTTTCGGAAAGCCGGGCCATGTTCCGCGCTCGCGTCTCCTCGGCGGGCAGCCCTTCGTCCTTCTGCGCGCGTGTTCGTGCGCCGAGCGTGCTCTTCAACCCCTCCGACTGCACGCCGCGGTTCTTGGCGTCCGCCTCCACCTCGGCGGTGCGGCGGCTGAACTTCGCCACCGTCTCCCGGCCGATCCCGGCAAGCTCGAAGTCCCGGGCGCTGGCCTCCACGTCGTAGCCCTGGCCCTTCAGCTCGGCCGCCAGCCGGGCGTGGAACGCCTCCTGGTAATAGACCGCGTCGCGCTTGATCGCCCCGAACTCGCCAGCCTTCCACCCTGTCCCATCATGGGTCAGGTTCATCGCGAAAGCGTGGCGGTGCAGATGCGGGTCGGCCCAGCCATCGACGGGGCGGCTCTGGAAATGCGTGAACCCGGCCCACACCATCGTCCCGGTGACCGCATCCCCCCGCTGGCCCTTGGCCCTGAGTCGCACCCGCATGTCGGCCTCGAGCTCGGCCATGCTGTCGCCGACGGCCCGCTCGAAGCCGGCCACGAGCTCGGCGGCCTGGGCCTCCCGGCCCGTCTCGAGCAGGTACTCCCGCAGCACGGAAACGCTCTTCGGGGCGGAGAAGGTGAAGTCGTAGCCGGCCCGCCGGTTGTCCTTCAGCCGGGGGGTCAGCTGCTCGCCGGTGGTGGGGTCGCGGTTGCTGGCGAGCGCGGCGAAGGCCTCGCGCTCGACGACCTGCCCCTCGAGCCCGAGCAAGGCCGCTCCCCTGCCCTGCCAGATGCCCGCGAGCTCGCCTTTCTCGGCGTAGTAGTCGCCGCGGGAGAGCTCGGCGTTGAAATAGGCCGTGGCCGCCCGGCCGGAGGTGCTGACCGTGATCCTGAGCACCCCGCTTCGCCCCCTTCCCCGCTGGCCTTGGTCAGCGCTGCTTCACGGCGATACTCACCACGATCGGCTGATCGTCTTCGAGCTGGAAGTCGCTGCGCGGGACGGTTCGTACCTCGGCGGCCACATGGTCGTTGATCCGGTCGTCGAGCACGGCGAGCCCATGCCCCTTGATGGTCACGACGGCGGCCAGGAAGTCGAGCTCCAGCGTCTCGCCGTCGGCATGCAGCAGCGTCTTGCCGAGCGAGGCATAGGGCAGCGTGAACCGTCCCTCCGGCGCGTAGACCTTCACCACCTCCCGGCGCTGGTGCTGGAGGTTGCGGGCGATGTTGCGGTGCCCGGCGGCATGCGGCAGCGCGTCACCTCCCGGGTGACGGGTCTCGCTCAATCGCTCCTGTAGCTGCTCCCGCATAGTGTCCTTCGTCTTGGCCATCGTGCCGTGAATCGCTTCGCCCTATCCTACCAGAAACTACCCCCTTTAACAACCACAAGTTTTTTGCAGGCGTCTCTCCTAAGCACTGCTTAGGGGCCACCACTGGCCAGGGCTTGCAAGCCCAACCGCGACAGGTGTCCCATAACTGCACAAGTCTTAACGCCGCCGAAATCGGAACGAAACGCGGGCCTCCTAGGCTGTTCATTGTTAGGCCGAAGAGGCTGTAGCCCTTCGAGCCTGCTGGTCAGAAACAGCATGTCGCCGGCGTTGCACGCGGCGAATTTCCGATTGGGGGTGCCTTGTGGGCTTGCTCGACAGGCTACGGACGATCGGCCGGCGCGGTCCTGCGTTCCGCGCGGGCCCGGGCGCGGTCAACGCGGCTCCCCGCGCGGCTGATCCCTACGCCATCCTCCAGACCCCCCTGCTCCGGTTCTCCGGCACCGACGACTTCACCCTCGGAGCCGGCACCCAGGGCGTGGCCGTGTTCGGCGGTGTCGGCCGCGGCATGACCTCCGGTTCCGGCCGCGCCTTCGCCCACGCCTTCCTCGAGGCCGGCTTCGGCGGGCTGGTGCTCTGCGCCAAGGCGGACGAGGCCGATCTCTGGCGGCGCTACTGCGCGGAGACCGGCCGCACCGACGACCTCCTGATCCTCCGCCCGGGCGGGGAGCACGGCTTCAACAGCGGGGAGGAGGCGCTCCACCACGGCGGAGGCGCAGGCTACGTAGAGAAGGTCGTTAAGATCTTCAGGAAGGCCCGCGCGGCCGGGGGGGGCGG
>JAPPOT010000827.1 GCA_028817855.1 Myxococcales bacterium | reverse complement strand
TGGCAGTGGTGGGTCGCGCGGCTGTTCGGGTCCCTGCCTGGCCTGCCAGTGGCAGTTCGCGCATGCCAGCCCTAGCTTGCCGAGGGAGCCGGCCGCCTCGCGCACGGTGCCCGCCACCGTGATGTCGCCCGCATGGCGCTGCATGTCCTTGACCCAGTGCCGCCAGTCGGCCGGGAAGTGATCGCCATAGTCCCGCTCCGCGAGCTCTGCGGCGTGCTTCTTGGCCAGCTCCAGGTCGCCGTCGATCAGCGCATCGCGCGCATCGACCGCCATCCAGAAGCTCTCCCGCATGTGCTGCGCGCGGTCGGGTGGCTGCTCCACGGCAGCGGCACCTGTGGTGGCCGCCGGGGTCGAGGCGGACGCCGGCTCACTCTCTGTGGCTTCGCCGTGGGCGCAGCTGGCCAACAGCAACACGACCGCCAGCGCGCGCCCGCGAGCGCCGCGCGCGTCGGGGGAACGCAATTCCATGTCCATCACCTAAGCACCTCCTCCCGAGCGGCGACTCACGGCGCCTGCGGCGCGCCCGCCGCGGTGGGCTCCTGCGCGGCTGGCGGCGCAGGCTCCGCAGCGGGTTGCGCGGACGCGGGATCAGGCGCGGACGGGGCCGCCCCGCCCGGCTTCACGAAGCGCAGCGTCATGCGGTCGCTCTCGCCGATCGACAGCCAGTGGTCGCGCTGCTCGTCGCCCATGTTGAGCGTCGGTGGCAACGTCCACACACCCTTGGGATGGTCCTTGGTGTCCTTCGGGTTGGCGTTGATCTCGCTGCGAGCGTCGAGCTCGAAGCCTACCTTCTCGGCGGTCGCGACGATGTGGGCCTCGGGCACATAGCCGCTCTTGGCGCTGACCTTGGGGTCTGCGCCCTCGGGTGCGCGGTGCTGGACCACGCCGAACACGCCGCCGGGCTTGAGCACCTCGAAGGCCCCGGCGAACACCGGCTCGAGCACGCCACGGCTGGTCCAGTTGTGGGAGCTGCGGAAGGTCACCACCATGTCGGCGCTCCCGGGTTCCCCGAGCCGCGTGTGGCTCGGGGGGTCGAGCACTGCCGTCAGCGGCGTGCCAAACATGTCCGGACGCTTCTGGGCCCGCGCCAGCAGGTTGCGCGCGCCGCGGCCGTTCTTGCCTCCAGGGTCGAAGTTCGCGAGCACCAGCGTGCCCTGGTCGCGCAGCACCGGCCCAAGCACCTCGCTGTACCAACCGCCCCCCGGCCAGAGCTCCACCACGGTCATGCTCGGCTGGAGCCCGAAGAAGGCGAGGGTCTCGGCGGGATGCCGGTGGGCGTTGCGCGCGGCGTTCCCCTTCTTGCGGTGGTCGCCGTTGAGCCCGGCGGCGAGCGCTTCCTCGGGGCTCGCGAAGGGCACGACCTCGATGCGGCTGGTCGCCGCGCTGGCTGCGGGTTCGGCCGTGGAGGGTGAGGTGGCGCAGCCCAGGGCGAGCGCGGCGGCGACGGTCAACACGGCGGGGCGCGGGCTTGATTGCATGGGACTCGCTCCTCTTCTTGTCCGCAATGGCTGGAGAAGTGCTGCGTACCGTGCTCGGCGTTACCGTTGCCGATGCGGCTTGTCCAGCCGTTGGCCGCGCACCAGGCGCGCGACCGCTGCGCCCCGAAGATTCGGGTCCCCAAGAAGCGTGGTTGCGGGGCCATGGGGACCCCGTAGGATGTCTCGAGTCGGCTGGTTTGGCGTTCCTGTCGGCACCGAGCGGGGCTCGGACACGCCCCGGGGGCTTGGGGTACGGTCATGTCCGAGGGGCACCAGCGACGCTACGAGCGCAAGGACGTGGATCTGCTGCCGCGCATTCGGCCGGCGACCACGCCCGAGTACTACCAGGCGCCCTGCACGAACCTGTCGCTGGGCGGCCTCTTCCTCGAGACCGAGGAACCACCACGCCCGGGCACACTGGTGAAGATCGAATGCCAAGTGGGCGATGGCGGAGGGACCTTCGGTGGCGTCGGTGTGGTGGCGTGGCAGCGGGCGCAAGCCGAGGACGCCTCTCCGGGCATCGGCATTCGCTTCGTGCGGCTCGATCCCGGTAGCGCGGCGGTGATCGGTCGCGTGCTCGGCTCGCCCCAGGGCGACCCGCGCGCCCAGCCGGCGTCCGGCGCGAAGGAGCTCAAGGACCGGCAGCAGCGGCGCCGACGCAAGGTGCGCATGGAAGAGCAGCCAACCGGGGGCGCACCGGACGCGCGCTGGGCTGGCGCTGCCTCGCCCGCGCACGAGGCGACACCGGCACTGCGGCTGGATGAGGGGGCGACATCTGCGCTTGACGTGGAGCCGGTGCGAGTCCCGATGCGGCGGGGCACCACGCTGTGGGTGGCCGCGGCGGTGGTCGTCGCGGCGGCGGGCGAGCTGCTGGCGGCAGGGTCCCTCGGCGCCGGCGGGCCGGGGCGCGACGTGACTCCCGCCGCC
>JAPPOT010000564.1:7366-36586 GCA_028817855.1 Myxococcales bacterium | reverse complement strand
CGCGGATCTCGCCGCGCGGGACGCCTACTACGCGGGCGAGGCCAGCGAGCCCGCGCTGGCGGCCCCACCCTCCCCGGCTGGCGGCGGACCGGAACTCGACCTGCCCGCCGAAGCGATCGCTGCGCCCGTGGCCGAACCGATGCCCCTGCGCAAGCTGCTTGAGCTCACCCACTTCCACCTCTTCTCGATGCCCGTATACCTGATGATCCTCTCGCACCTGTTCATGCTCTCGCGCATGGGTGAGGGCGCAAAGGCGCTATGGATCATCCTCGGCACCCTCGGCGTGGCAGCCCACATGGCCGCGCCCTGGGTCGCGCGCTCCGGAGATGGGACACTCTTCTACGCCGCCAGCGGCATCACCCTGGGGCTGAGCTTCCTGGTCATGTGCGTGCTCCCGCTCTGGGAGATGTGGGCGCCGGCCCCGGCGATCAAGAGCTAGACCCTACCTGCGTTTCACAAGCAACCCTTTGAAGTCACGGCGTAATTGCGTAGACACATCGCTGCAAGGAGGCGTTCTGTACGCACTCCATGCCGTCGGGGCAGCCACCCGGCGTCTCGCCACAGTCGAGGGCGCAAACAGTGGTTCCCATCGCTGCGGCCCCGATCGGCAGGCAGCTCGCTTCGATCGTCCCGGTCGGGGGATCAACGGTGCACTGCGCGTCGCCCTGACAACGGGCCGTGCAGTACCCCGGTCGCCCGCTCCCGCCGCCCATCCGGGCACACTGCAGGCCGTCGGGACATCCGTCGACGCTACTGCAAGCCGCAAAGAAGGTCTGCCCCCCGGCATCACCCGCGTCGACCTGGCCAGCGTCGATGGGCTCCCCCGGACCGGCATCGACCGGCGGCTCGTCGGGAGGGTCGGTATCCCCGTCGCCATCGCCGGGCGGCGCATCGCCATCGCCATCCCCCGGTGGCGGGGCGTCGCCGTCCCCATCGCCGGCACCGGGGTCGCCATCGCCATCCCCGTCGCCCGGGCCGTCATCCCCGGCACTGTCGTCCGCGGCCAGCCCGCCATCGTCGGGCCCCTCGTCCCTGCTGCAGTCGCAGGACGTCAACGTCAGGTTCTGATCGCAGATCTGGACCCCATCGTCGCCGTCCTCGCAGGTGCAACCGAGCTGGGTGCCGGCCACGGTACCGGGCGGACAGTCGCCGCCCCCCGGGGGCGACCCATCATTGCTGCAGGCCGGGAGCGCCGCGACGGCGACCAGCAACCCGAGAAGGTGAACGCCCTGTGGTCCCATGCGAGCTCCGCAGCCCACGCCCCGGATGACGTTGTAGCGCTTCCGCCAGTCCCGTGACAACGGGCTGGACTGGGGCCAGCCGAGACGCCAGAGTGCCCGGCGCATGAGGTCCCAGGAGCCCGAGTCCCACGCCACCGAGATGCGCTGGCTGCTGCGGCCGCGCTGGGGCGCGGTCGCGGCCTACCTGGTGGCGTTGGCGCTCTCCTACGGTGGCTTCGTCCAGCCGATGTCGGCCGCCCCGATCCTCTGGGCGGCGGGGATCACGGTCATCACGAACCTGCTGCTGCACCCCGTGCAGCGGCCGCGAAACATGGCCGGGCTGACCGCCCTGTTGCTGATGTTCGACGTCGCCCTGCTGACCTGGGTGCTCTACGAGGAGGGCGGCGCATCCAATCCGCTCAGCGCGCTCTACCTCGTGCCGATCGCACTGGCGGCGGTCATCCTGCCAGGGCGCTGGGCCTACTTCCTGGCGGGCACGACCATCACGGCCTTCGGGCTGCTCTTCTTTGCACCGTCGCTGGAGGTCGGAGCGGAGGCGATGCACGACGGGCATGGACACGGGCATGGGCACGGGGAGCGCGCGGAGGGACATGACTTTGGGTCGCACCTGCGCGGGATGTGGGTCGCCTACGCGCTCACAGCGATGTCGGTGGCCTACTTCATCACCACCGTCTCCCGTTCCCTGCGCGAGCGGGAGGACGAGCTGGGGCGCGCGCGCACCCGTGCGATGCGCGCCGAGCGCGTGGCGGGCATGGTCGGGCTCGCAGCGAGCACGGCCCATGAGCTCGGCACCCCGCTCGCGAGCATCACACTCGCCGCCGGTGAGATGGAGCGGAACCTGCGCAAGGCCGCGCCGGAAGACGCGCTCGCAGACGCGCTGCGCCCGGACATCGGGCTGGTGCAGCAGGAGGCCCGTCGCTGCCGCGACATCCTGCACACCATGTTGACGGAGGCGGGCGACACGATCGGCGAGAGCCCGGTGGCGGTGGAGGCGGCGGAGATCGCCGAGGCCGCGGTCGGGCGCCTCTCGCAGGACGAGCGCGAGCGTGTCGACGTGCGCGTCGCAGACGCCATCCCGACGCTCTACCTGCCCCCGCGCCTCGTCGCCCAGGCGCTGCAGAACCTGCTGCGCAACGGGCTCGAGGCATCGACCTACGGCACGCGCGTCGAGCTCGCGATGGAAGCGCGGGATGGAAGGCTGCACGTGGCGATCACCGATCACGGTCGCGGCATGACCCCGGCCGAGCTGGCCGAAGCCCTCGAGCCCTTTGCAACGACGAAGACCGGCGCGGGCCACGGGATCGGCCTCTTCTTCACCTCGACGGTGGCCGAGCGACTCGGGGGACACCTGCAGCTCGACTCGACCGAGGGCAGCGGCACCGTCGCCCACTTCGTCGTCGTGCTCGATGCGCAAACGCTGCAGTGATCGCGGGCGCGACAATTTGTCGCTGTCGCGGTGCGCGGTCCGGGCTTACGATGATCGAGTGGAGGCCGAGAGCAGCGAGGCGCGCACGATCCTCGTGGTCGAGGACGACGAGGTCTTCCGCGAGCGCATGGTGCGCGCCCTGGGCGACCGCGGCCTGCTGGCGACCGGCGCGGCGGACGGCGCGCAGGCCCTCGCGCTCGCGCGCGAGGACAGCCCAGAGCTGGCGCTGGTCGACATGCGCATGCCCGGCATGGGCGGGTTGGAGGTGGTGCGCGAGCTGCACGCCATCGATCCCACGACGCGCATCGTCGTGCTCACCGGCTACGGCTCGATCGCAACCGCGCTGGACGCCGTTCGACTCGGCGCAACCCACTACTTGACGAAACCCGCCGAGGTCGACGAGGTGATCGCCGCCTTCGATCGGGACCCGACCCCGGATGCGGACCGGCAGCCCGAGTACGAGCCGCCCTCGCTGGCACGGGTGGAGTGGGAGCACATCAACCGCGTCCTGGCGGACTGCGGCGGCAACATCTCCAAGGCCGCCCGGGTCCTGAACATCCACCGACGCTCGCTCCAGCGAAAGCTCGCGAAATACCCGCCAAACCGTTGAGTTTGCAGCTTTTCTCGGGCATGCGACGAAATACCGCGGGCGCCGGACGAGCGCGGCACTATGTTTTTCTGGCAACTCTCGGGGTGACGCGTAACACACTCGGGGGACTGGCGTTTCGGTGATGGAGAAGCAACGGCATGACGGCAAGCGCAAAGCTCCTTTCGATCTGCGCAGCACTGGTGCTCATGGGCGCCTGCAGCGATGACACGGGCGACGACGTCGAGGGAGACGGCAGCGACGTCCACGATGGTCACGACGGTCACGATGGTCACGACGGCCACGACGGCGGCACGGAAGACTCCTCGTCCGGTGACGCCATGGCCTTCCCCTTCGTACCCTGCCCCGACGATCTCGATGCCTTCAGCATCGGGATGGAGGCAACCGGCGAGGACGGCGCGGTGATGGCGCGCCTGCTCGACGCGTCACCGGCGCCTCCCGAGAAGTTCACCAACGACTGGACGCTGGAGTTCGTCGACGCCGAGGGCGGCGCGATCGAGGATCTGGAGATCACGATGGCGCGGCCGTGGATGCCCGCGCACCAGCACGACGGCACCTTCGCCCCGGTGATCGAGGGGCTGGACGATCCCGGCACGTTCCAGGTCGATGACCTGAACCTGTGGATGCGCGGGCACTGGGAGGTTCAGATCGACGTATCCTCCGCCAGCGCCGGTGACGACTACATCGTCTTCGACGTGTGCATCGAGGAGTGAGGCGCCACAAGCGCCACAGATGCGGTGCTTGACCCCGCGGGCGGGCGCCGACTAGGTCTAGGAGCGGGTGTTCAGTCAGTCACAGCTCAGGGTCTCATGCGCGCTGTGGGTCGCGGCTGCGCTGCTGGCGTGCAGCGACGATGCGGACGACGGCGGCGGTGCCGGCAACGGCTCGCAGCCACCTGCCTGCCTCGAGCCGCTCGACCTGGACTGCGCCCCGACCTTCGCCCCCACCTTCGAGGGCTTCTTCGACAACCAGCTCAGCACCACGTGCGGATCGACCGGGACGGGTGTCTCCTGCCACGGCCCGGACGGCGCCCAGGGAGAACTGGTGCTCGACGACGCGGACACGGCCTACGACCAGCTGCTGGGTCCGGGCACCGACGGCGAGCCGCGGGTGATTCCGAACGACCCCGAGTGCAGCCCGCTGATACAGCGCCTCGAGTCGGATGATCCAACGTTCGTGATGCCGGTGGGTGGCAAGCTCTCGGACGGCGAGCGCTGCGCGGTACGGCAGTGGGTCGCGAACGGAGCGCAACGATGAAGCGACGACCGGACCTCTTCCGCTCCTGCACCTTGCTCCTCGCCCTCTGGGCGTGCGACTCCACGGACGACCCCGCCAATGGCGGCGACGCGGATGTCTTCATGCCCGAGCTCACCCGCGAGGAGCTGAAGGACCCCGAGACCTGCAAGGACTGCCACCCGCGGCACTATCGGGAGTGGCGCAGCAGCATGCACGCCTACGCCGCCCAGGACCCGGTCTTCCTAGCGATGAATCGCCGTGGCCAAGAGGAGACCGGCGGGGAGCTGGGCGACTTCTGCATCGGCTGCCACGCGCCGATGGCGGTGCTCGAGGGCAGCACCACCGACGGCCTGAACCTGGACGAGGTGCCCGACCACGAAAAGGGCATCACCTGCTACTTCTGCCACAACGTCGTCGACGTCGAGGGCGACCACAACAACCCTCTCGTGCTCGCCGGCGAGGACGGCCTGGGCGACCTGACCATGCGCGGCGGCATCGACGACCCGGTGCGGCCGGCAGCCCACGACGTGGGCTACTCGGAGTGGCACGACCGCAACAGCCCGAAGAGCTCGCTGATGTGCGGCGCATGCCACGACATCGTCACGCCAGCGGGCGTGCACCTGGAGCGCACCTTCGAGGAGTACAAGGAGAGCATCTTCGCGGACCCGGTCGGCTTCGAGACCTGCAGCGGCTGCCACATGGCCGGTCGCAGGGGCGTCGCGGCCGACGATCCGGACAGCATGGTCCCGTCGCGCACGATCCACGAGCACCTGTGGGCAGGCGTGGACGTCGCGCTGGACGAGTTCCCGGACAAGGAGGCCCAGCGCTTGGCGGTCGAGTGCGAGCTGGCCAACGGGACGCGCACCTTCTCGCTCGAGCCCAACCCGCTCGGCGAGTTCGTCGTCACGCTCGAGACCAACGCCGGCCATGCCCAGCCCAGCGGCGCGGCCCAGGACCGGCGCATGTGGCTCGAGTTCATCGCCTACGACGCCGACGACAACATCCTGTTCCAGAGCGGCGTGGTGGCCGACGACGAGATCGTGGACAAACCGGTCGACGATCCGGAGCGCGACCCGAACCTGTGGGTGTTCCGCGAGCGCCTGTTCAATGCCGATGGCGAAGAGGTTCACATGTTCTGGGAGGCGGCGCCCTCGGACATGTACCCGAACGGGACCCAAGGCTCGGTGCTGCCCTTCACCACCGACTTCACCACACCGCACAGCGTGAGCCGTACGTACATCGTGCCGGTCCTGCCTGCGCGGGTGACGGTGCAGCTCAAGATGCGCCCGATGGGCCTGGACGTCCTCGACGACCTGATCGACAGCGGCCACCTGGACCCCGTCATCCGCGATGCCATGCCGACCTTCAGCATGCGCGGCACCGTCATGGAGTGGCGCCAGGAGGACGGCTTCGATCCGGTCATGTCACCCGAGCGCAACGACCTGCGCTGTCCGGACGACTACCTCTGCCTGCTGGATCCGGACGGCGGCTACTGCGACGACGAGGAGTAGCGCGGTGACGGCCGCGGCCTCGACATCTGGGTGACCAGCGGACTGCTCCACCGGAAAGCGCGGCCGCGCGTCACCGACACCCTGGCGGTCGCGATGGGCATCCACCCGGCGCGTGACTTTCCCTCACCGGTGGAGAGCCCGCAATCCGGAGGCCGAGTCGCGCCGGCGTCACTGGTTTCGGACCGCGGCGACCGCCGGTCAGGCCGAGCTGCGCTGAGCGGTTTAGGTGCGCCTCTCATTCCCTGACGCGTAGCCGACCCGCAGCACCACACGAGGTCCATCACTCGAGGATTCCCTCTCAGTTGGAGATCCGCACCCGGCGGGCTTGCACCCGCGCCACGCGCGCTTAGGTGCAGTGCATGCGGGTATCCGGCTCGTCCTTCCTCCTTCTGACGCTCACGTGGAGCGCGGCAACCCTTCAGGCCTGCCAAAGCTCAGACAGGCCCGCCGAGCCCACGCAGCCAGAGCCGGAACCCGCAGCCAACGTCGCGGCGCCCGCGGAAGCGGCGCCGGAGCCTGCCGTGGTCCCGCCCGACAAGCGGCCCGCGCAGGAGCTCATGAAGGGGCACTTCGCACGCGCCGCGGACGCGCGCGAGGACCTCATCAAGGGTGACATCGAGGCCGCCCGCGCGAGCATGAAGTGGCTGGCCGAGCACAAGCACGCCGGGAACCTGGACGCCGAGCTGCAACCGCTGCTGACCGCGATGCAGGCCTCGGCGGCGGAGTTCGCCAAGGCCACCACGCTGCGCGAAGCAGGCGTGAGCCTGGCGCTGACCCTGAACCGCTGCGGCGACTGCCATTTGAAGGCGGAAGCGGGACCTGAGATCGCCATCCCGCCACTGCCCGACGGTGAGACCGCCAAGGCCCACATGCGACGGCACCTGTGGGCCGCACAGCGCATGTGGGAGGGGCTCGTCACCCGCAACGCCGAGACATTCAGCAGCGGCACCGAGGTGCTCGCCGAGTCGCCGCTGCATCCGGAAGCGCTGGTGCCGGGAGACCAGAAGGAGACCGTCGCCAAGCTGGTGACGCACCTCCACGAGCTCGGCGAGAAGGCCAAGGCCGCCAAGCAGCCCGCCGAGCAGGCGGAGGTCTACGGCAACTTCCTCGCCACCTGCGCGGCCTGCCACCGACTGCTCGGCCGCGGCCCCGGAGCCGCTGCGGAAGCCCCCGGCGGCACTGCGCCCACCGAGTAGCGGGCGTGCGCGCCCCGCAGACGGGCGCGAGGATCTAGAGCACCTCGTCCGCGCGGTTGTCCTCGAGCACCGTAGGGACGGCACACAAGCGCCTTGGCGGCCCGCCCCTCTACTCCCTGGCGAGCCAGCCCAGCACCTGCTCTCGCGTGCGCCGGTGCAATAGCGGCAGTAGCACCAGCCCGAGCGGGAGCAGAGCGGGCCAGCTGCCGAGCAGCCCCCGCTCCACGAGCGTGCTGCCGAGGAAGGTGAAGAGCACCGACCGCAGCACCGCACCGATCACGACCGCGAACAGGAACAGTCGGTAGGTCATGCTTGTCAGCCCGGCCCCCACGTGGAATGCCGTCATGGGGCCGAATGGATAGCCCGTCCCCAGGATCACCAGAATCGCGCCGCCACGTCGCCCGCCGCTCTCGAACAGCCCGCGAAGGCGCGGCGGCACGCGCTCGGCCATCGAGCCTCCGCCCAGCGCGCGGGCCAGAGTGAATGCGACCAGGCCCGAGAGGGTGACGCCGAGGGAACCGTAGAGCGTGCCCTCGGCGAAGCCGAAGCAGATCCCGGCGGCCACCAGGATCACCTGCGACGGGATCAGGAAGACCAGGCGAAAGGCGATCAAGAGGATGAAGACCAGCGGCGCCCAGAAGCCGAAGCCCTCCACCAGCTCCCGGATCGCCTCCGGATCCCACTCGATGTCGAGCTGACGCCGCAGGTAGGTCCCGAGGACCACCACCACGGCCAAGAACAGGATCGCCACCAGCTGACGCCGACGCGATCCCCTCCCCTGCTCCACCGCCGCTAGGCTCCGCGCACCTTGCGCAGCAGCATCTTGATCGGGTCGTAGTAACGGTCCACCACCCGCTCCTTGAGCGGGATGATGCCGTTGTCGGTGATGTTGATGTGCTCGGGGCACACCTCGGTGCAGCAACGGGTGATGTTGCAGTAGCCGGACCCGAGCTCCTCCTTGATCGCGGGAATGCGATCCTCGGTGTCGAGTGGGTGCATCGCCAGCTGGCCCACGCGGATCATGAAGCGGGGCCCGACGAAGGCGTCCTTGCGGTCATGGTCACGCAGGACGTGGCAGGTGTCCTGGCACAGGTAGCACTCGATGCACTTGCGGAACTCCTGAATGCGATCGACGTCCTCCTGCTGCATGCGGTGCTCGCCGTCGGCGTCGCGCGGCTTGGGCTGGAGGGGCTTGATGCGCTTGTTCTGCGCGAAGTTCCAGCTGACGTCGGTGACCAGGTCCTTGATCAGGGGGAAGGTCTTGAGCGGCTGGATGGTGATCGTGTGGCTCTCCGGGTAGTCGCCCAGGCGAGTCATGCAGCCCAGCTTGGGCATGCCGTCGATCTCCATCGAGCAGGAGCCGCACTTCCCCGCCTTGCAGTTCCAGCGCACGGCCAGGTCCGAGGCGTGCTCCGCCTGGACGCGGTGGATGGCGTCGAGCACGACCATGCCGGGGCCGACCTCGACCGTGTACTCCTCGAACTCGCCGCCCTCGGCGTCGCCGCGCCAGATTCGGAAGGTGCGCTTAGACATTGCCGGCCTCCAGATCTTCGATCTTCGCGTAGGCGATCTTGGACAGCTCCTCGGGGGGATCCGGCCGTTCCACCTTCTGCGCCAGCATGCCGCCGTCGGGCTGCTTGCTGACCACGATATTGTACTTCTGCCACTCCTCGCGCTCGCCCTCGAAGTCGAGGCGCGTGTGGCCACCCCGGCTCTCCTCGCGCATCAGCGCGGCGCGCGCCACGGCCTCGCCCACGGTTACCAGGCTCTGCAGATCGAGCGCCTCGTGCCAGCCGGCGTTGAACTGTGGAGCCGCGTGCGCCTTGACCGACTCGATGCGCGGTTTGATTTCGCCGAGCTTTGTCACCGCCGTCTGCAGCTCGTCGCCCTGACGCACGATGCCGGCGCCCTCGCCCATGATCTCCTGGATCTCCTCGTGCACCACGAACGGGTTGGGGCCGTCTTCGCGATTGAGGATGTCGGTGGCGTGCTTGATGATCGCGCTGACCTGGGACCCGTCCACCTTCGGGTCGGCGGGCAGCGCCTTGATGTAGGCGTCTGCGCCGTCGCCCGAGAGCTTGCCGAAGACGATCAGGTCGCTCAGGGAGTTGCCGCCCAGCCGGTTGGCGCCGTGCATGCCGGCCGAGGCCTCGCCGCAGGCGAAGAGCCCGGGCACCTTCGACATCTGGCTGTCGGCCTCCACCTTGATGCCGCCCATGAAGTAGTGGAGCGTCGGCCCCACCTCCATCGGATCCTTGGTGATGTCGACCTCGGCCAGCTCCTTGAACTGGTGGTACATCGACGGGAGCTTGCGCTTGATGTAGTCCGCCGGCCGCTGGTTCGCGATGTCGAGGAAGGCGCCGCCGTGGGGGCTACCCCGTCCGGCCTGGACCTCGGAGCGGATCGCCCGCGCCACCACGTCGCGCGTGAGCAGCTCCGGGGGACGGCGCGCGTTCTTGTCTCCCGAAAGCCACCGCGCCGCCTCCTCCTTGGTGTCGGCGGTCTCCGGAGCGAAACGCTCCGGGATGTAGTTGAACATGAAGCGCTCGCCCTTGTTGTTGAGCAGGATGCCGCCCTCGCCGCGCACGCCCTCCGTGACGAGCACGCCGCTCACGGACGGCGGCCAGACCATCCCGGTGGGATGGAACTGGGTGAACTCCATGTCCATCAGCTCGGCACCCGCGTCGTAGGCCAGCGCGGCGCCGTCGCCCGAGTACTCCCAGCTGTTGCTGGTCACGCGCCAGCAGCGGCCGCCACCGCCGGTGGCCATGATCACCGCCTTGGCCTTGAAGAGCACGAAGCGCCCGTGCTCGCGCCACAGCCCGACAGCCCCCGCGATGCGGTCGCCGTCCTTGACGAGGCCGATGATCTTGCACTCCATGTGCGTGGCAAAGCCCTGGTGCACGCCGTGGTCCTGGAGCGTGCGGATCAGCTCGAGCCCGGTGCGGTCGCCCACGTGGGCCAGGCGCGGGTAGCGGTGGCCGCCGAAGTTGCGCTGGTTGATCAGCCCGTCCTGGGTGCGGTCGAAGACGGCGCCCCAGTCCTCGAGCTCGCGCACGCGGTCGGGCGCTTGCTGGGCGTGGAGCTGGGCCATGCGCCAGTTGTTGAGGAACTTGCCGCCGCGCATCGTGTCGCGGAAGTGAATCTTCCAGTTGTCGCGCTTGTCGACGTTGCGCAGCGCCGCGGCCATGCCGCCCTCGGCCATCACGGTGTGGGCCTTGCCCAGCAGCGACTTGCTGACGATGCCGGTGTCGAGGCCCAGCGCAGCGCACTGGATGGCGGCGCGCAGGCCGGCACCGCCGGCGCCGATCACGAGCACGTCGTGCTCGAAGGTCTGTAGCTCGTTCAGGTCGACCATCGCTCCACTAGCTCCAGGTGTTCAGGTCGGTGATCACGCCCATGGAGACCATGCGGACGTAGAAGTCGGTGAAGCCGACCCAGAAAAGGCTCAGCCAGGCGAAGAGCATGTGACGCTCGTTGAGCACGGTCGCCATCTTCCACAGCGAGTGGCGCAGCGGGCTCTTGGAATGCAGGTTGAGGCCGCCGCCGATCAGGTGGCGCCAGGAGTGGCACCCGAAGGTGTAGCCGGCGAGCAGGGTCGGGTTGATCAGGAGCACCAGCGTGCCCACGCCAAAGCCGAATTCCCCGTCCTTCGAGAACGCCAGCGCCGCGTCGTAGTAGAGGATGAAGATGAAGAGGATCGCGAAGTACAGCGCGTAGCGATGCAGGTTCTGAAAGATCAGCAGCGCGGTCTCGCCCTTGTACTGCGACTGCGGCAGCGCGCCGACCGCGCACCCGGGCGGGGTCATGCCAAAGGCCCGGTAGTAGGCCTTGCGGTAGTAGTAGCAGGTGAAGCGGAAGGACCCCGGGAAGATCAGGATGAGCGCAGCCGGCGTCGCCGGAATCAGGGCGGGCCACCAGGCGGGCCACTCACCGAGCAGGGCATGCTCGAGAGGCGCCGCGCCGGGCACGCCGAGCTTGGTCCAGACCACGGGCGAGTAGAGCGGCGAGAGGTAGGGACCCGCGTAGTAGTGGGCGCCCTGCAGACCGGCCCAGGTCGCGTAGACGATGAAGAAGGACAGACCCAGGAAGGTGGCCGTGGGGCCAGTCTTCCAGTCGTCCACCCGGCAGGTCGCTCCCAGTCCCGTTTGGTGACCGCCTACCCGGATTTGAACGAGTTCGGACATTCGCGAATTCTCCTGGCGAAGCGGCTCCGCCTCTACCACAAGAGCCCGTCGTGGGGAAGCTGACAGGAGCGAGGCCATCCCCCGGTGGTGACAGCGTTTTTCCCGTGAATTGGCAGGAAATGCTCTGGCAACGAGGCGGGGGACGTGCTTTAACCGAACAGAGTTCTAGAATACCATTCTAGTAAGTCTCTGTAGGAGGACACCCGACATGGCCCAGGAAGCAGCGTCCCACCCCGATCTGGCCACGACCGAGGACCTGATCGCCGAGCTCAAGGCCGGCCGGCCGGTGGTGATGGTGGACGACGAGAACCGCGAGAACGAGGGGGACATCATCATCCCCGGCGACATCGCGACGCCCGAGATCCTCGCCTTCACGATCCGTTACACCGGCGGCGTCATCTGCCTCGCGATGACCAACGAGCTGGCCAACCACCTGGAGCTGCCACCCATGGTGGAGCACAACAACGCGCCCCGCCGCACGGCCTACACGATCTCGATCGAGGCCAAGGAAGGCGTCGACACCGGGATCTCGGCCAAGGACCGCTGCACCACCATCCGCGCGACCGTCAAGGACGGGGTCACCGCGGAAGACCTGGTGCGCCCCGGCCACGTCTTCCCCTTGCGCGCCCGCGACGGTGGCGTGCTGCGACGGGCGGGCCACACCGAGGCGGCCGTCGACCTGTGCCGCCTGGCCGGGATGAAGCCGGTCGGCGCGGTCAGCGAGCTGATGCACGACGACGGCACTATGATGCGCTTGCCCGACATCTTGAAGTTCTGCCAGGAGCACAAGCTCAAGGTCGGGACGATCGCCAACCTGATCGCATACCGGCTCGAGCAGGACATGTTCGTCAAGCCGATCGCTGACGCCGAGCTGCCCACCCGACAGGGCCGCTTCCAGCTGCACGGCTTCCTCGACGAGCTCAAGGGCAACGAGCACGTGGCGCTCTCGCTCGGCGACGTCAGCGACGGCAAGCCGGTACTGGTGCGCATGCACTCCGAGTGCCTCACCGGAGACTCCCTGGGCTCGCTACGCTGCGACTGCGGCGCCCAGCGCGACGCTGCGCTCGAGGCGATCGCGCGCGAGGGCCGCGGGGTGCTGGTCTACTTGCGCCAGGAGGGGCGCGGCATCGGGCTGCTCAACAAGATCCGCGCCTACGCGCTGCAGGACGATGGCGCGGACACGGTCGAAGCCAACGAACGGCTCGGCTTCGCCCCGGACCTGCGCGACTACGGCATCGGTGCCCAGATCCTGCGCCACCTGGGCGTGCGGGAGCTGAAGCTGATGACCAACAACCCGCGCAAGATCGCCGCGCTGGCCGGCTACGGCATGCAGGTGGTCGAGCGTGTGCCCGTGCGCGTGGGCGAGAACGTGCACAACACCAAGTACCTGGCGACCAAGGCGGAGAAGCTCGGGCACCTGATGCCCTGAGGGGGGAGGCGCGGTGGAGCAGGCGGCGGTCCAGCGGCAGAGCGCGAGGCAAGAGGCGAGCGAGCGCCGGCGTCGCGAGATCCTCGATGCCGCCCTCGCCTGCTTCGCGGCGCGCGGCTACGGCGCCACCACGATGGCCGACATCCGCAAGCGCGCGGGCGCGAGCACCGGCAGCATCTACCACCACTTCAAGAGCAAGGAGCACCTCGCCGCCCAGCTCTACCTGGAGGGAGTGCGCAGCAGCCAGGAACACGGCCTCGGCTCCCTGCTCGCCGTCCAGCGCACCGAGGACGGCATCCGCGCGCTGGTCGAGTCATACCTGACCTGGGTGCAGGACAACCCGCAGCTTGCGGCGTTCCTCTTCGCCATGCGTCATGCCGATTTCATGGAGCCGGTCGAGAGTGAGCTCGACCGCATGAACCGCACGACGATCGAGACCGCCACCGAGTGGTTCCGCGCGCGTATTCAATCCGAAGAGCTGCCCGACCTGTCGCCGGACGTGCTGCGCGCCATCCTCTACGGCCCCGCCGCGCACTTCGCCCGCCGCTACCTCGCCGGCGACGCCGACGTCGATCTCCGCACCGCGAAGCGCCAGCTGGCCGACGCCGCCTGGCACGCGCTGCGTGCAGCGCGGAGCTAGGTCGGCCAGCATCGCTCGTGGCCCGGTCGCTAGCCCGATGGTCCAGGGTGACCTCACGGCGTGCGGTGAAGGCCGGCTCCAGGACGGTCCCTTCGTGGTGGGCAGATCGTACTGAGGGCGCTCCCACGGGCGAGGCCGCAGCGGACATGCCCCCTTGCGCGCCAGCACCGACTCGCAAAGCTACCCGAAGGCATCACAGCATGAGCGCGGAAGAGTGAGCACGTTCCTGCGCGTCGCCAACCTGCGCTGATCGTGACGAATCCACCCACGGTGCCCCACAGGGCGCGACACATGCGCGCGCGCGCCGAGACGGGACCCCCAGGGGCACTCAACCACCCTCGATCACTCGGGGTTTTTGCCCCGGCACGCCGCTTGCTCACGGACACAGGCACCAGGGGCTGCGGGACGTCCCACACACCTTTCCCAACTCACCGTCTCGCAGTCACATCCCTTGCACACGAACCAGGCCCCCACGTCCGACTCCTGAAGACCACACCCAAGCCTGATGGCTTCGGGCGTGGGGGCCGACCCCATTCAGCCGGGACGCGCCGGGGGACCAGGCGTGTCAGCAGGTGCACAGGGGCCCCCGATCGTGTAAGACGAGGTCGGGTGGTCTGCGCGCCTTCAAGCAGGGTGGGCGGTGCGAGTGGGAAAGTCGGGGCAAGGTGAAATCGAGCCGGGCGAGCTGATCGCCCACCAATTCCGGATTGCCGAGACCCTCGGGCGCGGCCGCGCCGGCATTGTCTATCGAGTGCTCGAACGTCGCACAGGGGAAGCCCTGGCGCTCAAGCGGCTGCGCGACCCCGACCCGTCCGCGCTGCTCGCCTTCCAACGCGAGTACGACACGCTCAAGCACATCTCTCACCCCAATGTCGTGCAGGTACGCGACTGGGGCCACGATCGCGGCGCACCCTTCTACACGATGGAGTTGCTCGAGGGCAGCGACCTGCGCGCCGCCGAGCCGATGCCATGGCAACGGGCGTGCTCGATCCTGCGCGACATCGCGTCGGCCCTCGCGATCCTGCACTCGCGCCGTCTGCTGCACCGCGATCTGTCCACGCGCAACGTGATGTGTACGCCCGATGGACGCGCGCGCCTCTTGGACTTCGGGTCACTGCGACCCATGGGTCCGAGCAAGCGGGTCGTCGGCACCCCGCCCTTCGTCGCACCAGAGGCCCTGCAGCAGTGGACGCTCGACGGGCGTACCGATCTCTACGCCCTGGGAGTCCTCGGCTATCGCCTGCTCACCGGCGAGCTCCCGTTCCCGGCGCAATCGCTGGACGCCCTGTGGCAGGCGTGGGAGGCACCGCCGACACACCTGGTCACCCCGGAGCCGATCCCGGCGCAGCTGCAGGCCCTGATCCTCGAGTTGTTGCACCTGGACCGCACCGCGCGTCCGGCCGCAGCCGCGGAGGTGATCGAACGCCTCTGCGGGATCGCACAGCTCCCCGCGGTGACGCACGCGACCACCACGCGCGCGTACCTGACGCTGCCCTCCCTGGTCGGCCGCGAGCGACAGCTGGCGACGCTGGAGAGCAGCCTGGGGTCGGGTGGCGATGTCATGATCGAAGGCGAACCCGGCATGGGACGCACGCGCCTGCTCGAGGTGGGCATGCTCAAGGCCCGCCAGCGCGGGCACGTCGTCCTTCACGTGGACGGGCTCGACCCGCAGCAACCCTACGCCGGCGTGTTGCGGCTGCGCGATCAACTGCGCGCCGGCCTGCCCGAGTACACCGAGTCCGCACGCGACCGAGAGCTGTGGCGTTCGATCGCAGATGGCGAGCCACGCGGCAGCAAGCGGGCTGGGGCACAGGACGCGCTACGGCACTGGTTGCTGCAACACGCGCGCCATCTGCCACTGGTGATCGCCGCCGACGGGATCGACTCGCTCGACGAACCTTCGCGCGCGCTCCTGGCCGCGCTGGGCGAAGCGGAGGAGCCGCACAGGCCACGCCTCCTGCTCACCGCGAGCACGGCAAGCCCTGCGACGCCCGGCTCGGCGCTGGAGGTACTGCGGGCGCGCGGCACGCGGATCGAGCTCACGCCCCTCAGCGCCGAAGAGACCGAGGACCTCCTGCGCTCGGTCTTCGGAGACGTCGCACACGTGACGGGCGCCGCCGCCACCATCCACGCCCTCGCCGAGGGCAACCCGCGGTCGACGATGGCGCTGGCGGAGCATCTCGTCGAGTCTGGCGCGGCCCGCTACGGCGCTGGCTCCTGGGCGCTGCCGCCATCGATCGAAGAGGCGCGCCTGCCCAACACGCTCCGGTCGGCGTGGCGAGCCCGCATCGACGGACTCTCGGAGGACGCCCGCGAGCTCGCCAGCGCCCTGGCATTGACGCGCTGCGACCTGGTCGATCCCGCGGACTATGGGCGCCTCACCGGCCACGGCGACAGGCTCCGCACCCACGCGGCGCTCGACGATCTTCTCGCCGCCGCCGTCCTCGTGTGGACCGAGGGAGGCTACCGCTTCGCGCACCCCGGGTACGCCTCCGTACTGTCCGAGCGCGCCACCGACGCGATCGCGTTGCATTCTCGAATCGCCGACGTGGTTCGCCACAACCGGGATGCGGTGCTCTGGCCGCATCATCTCTTGTCGAGCGCCAAGCCGCGAGCCGCGATCAAACGACTGCTCGAGCTACGCGACAATCCAGACGTCCCATTCTCCAGTCGCCTGCTGACAGTGCTGGAGCGGGCCGTCGACGCAGCCGCGGTGGCCGGTGCGCCGCCGGAAGACGAGCTGCGGCTCCATGTGTGGCTGCTGGAAGCGGCGGCCCAGCTCGGCCGCGATCAGGTCTTCCGGGCACGCGCGGTTCCACTCCTGGCCCAGCTCGAGGTCGACAGCGGCTACCGCGATCTGGTCACCGGCGCTTCGGGCGGCAGCAGGTCCGAGGATCTGGGACACGCGCTGTCGCAGGCCCAGGCGCGCTTCGAGGCGGCCAGCCCGGCCGACCGCCGCTATCCACCCGCCCTCGCGATCGAACAGCTCGGGCGGCTGTGCGGGATCACGGCGAGTATGGCGGGAGTCGTCCAGGACGTGACGCTGCTCGAGGGCCTGCCGCGGCTGTCGCTGCTGGGCTCGCTCTCGCCGGCTCTCGCCGTGGTTGACGATGTCGTCCAGAACACGATGACCTTCCAGCGCGGTCGCTTCGAGGCCGCCGCACGGGGCTGGGAACGCATTCTCCAGCGACTGGACGAGCCCGACCGCGCAGGCTTCGACGACCTGCAGTGGAAGGCCGTGCGGCTGGGTGGGCTCTACACCCTCGGCGTGCTCGCGGCGGCGAACGGGCAGCGCATCACGGCCAGCCTCTTGGAGGAGCTCGAGGACGAGCCCGGCCATCGGGTCAACGCCTGGCGAGTGCGCATGAGCGTCGCGCTCATCCACGGAGACGCCGACGCCGCCCTGCTCTGCCGCCACCGTGCCGAGCGCTGCCATCTGCAAGACGGCGGGGTGCTCCCCTACCCCGGCAGCACCGGTCGTCTCGAGCTGCTCGCCCACGTCTACTGCCAGGACATCGTCGGCGTAAAGCGTTCCATGGAGTCGATCGCGCGAACCGCACAGCTGTATCCTCGTTGGCGGCCGACGCTCGCGTTCGCGCGCGCACACTACCTGCACCTGCGCGGCGAGCACCACGCCGCCGTGACCGAGCTCGAGCACGCGCTCGAGCAACTGGAACCCACGCGCAACCTCGACTGGGCGATCGCGGCTGCGAGCTTGCCCATCATGCTGAGCGCCGCCGGGCGGCACCAGGAGGCGA
Source organism: Myxococcales bacterium (assembly GCA_028817855.1). Lineage (GTDB taxonomy): Bacteria > Myxococcota_A > Polyangia > Polyangiales > JAFGIB01 > JAOUOP01. The sequence goes on along the minus strand of JAPPOT010000564.1, from coordinate 19,355 downwards.
TCGAGCGCGGCCTCGCCGACCTCGACACCTGCCTGCGCGAGGATCTGTCGCCGAGCCATCGCGGCCTGCTGCGCACGGTCGGGGATGCGATGGTCTGCGCGGGCCGGCCGGCTGAGGCCGTGCCGCTGCTCGAGCGCTGCATTCAGGAGAGCATCGAGGTGGGCACCTGCGGCATGCAGCTCGGCCTCGCGCACGAGAGCCGCGCGCGCGCCGCGCTCGCGCTGGGAGATCACCACGGCTTCGTCGAGTCCGCGACGCGCTGCGCGCAGGAGTACGGCAGGGGGCGCAATCAGGCGCTGCGCGGGCGCTTTGAACAACTCGTTCGCGACGCGACCCGTGCAGGGATCGACATGCCCGCCGCACTCACGACAGCAGCTCACACGACTCCGCCCGCCATCCCGCGAGCGGCGCTTCTCGAGGCGTTGCAGGGCGCTGGCCCGGCATCCGATGAAGTATACTGGATGCAGCGGACGCCTGGATGAACGCAACCGAGACAGAGACCGCGAGCGCCGATCGGATCGCCGCGGGAGGCATCTATCGGCTGCTGGTCGTGTTCGCGCCTGAAGAGACGGACGTCGGCTACTCGCGAGTGCTCGACCAGCACGCGCTCACGATCGGCCGCGAAGCCTCCGACGCCTCTACCCTGCAGCTGCAGCATGCGCGCGTATCGCGCCGGCATGCGCGGATCGAGGCGGAGGGCAGCGACCGCTTTCTGATCACCGACCTGGAGAGCCGCAACGGCACCTACGTCAATGGGCGGCGTATCGCGTCGGCGTCCATCGGCCCAGGCGACGTGATCCGCATCGGCAGCACGCTGCTCTTGCTGCAGCACCTGGACGCGCGCGCGTGCCAGCTCATGCTACAGCCGCGGCACGACCCGGGTGAGCTGGTCGGCAACGGACACACGATGGCCCAGGTGCACGCCGACATCGCCGCTGCGCCGACGACGGCCCCGACGCTCATCATCGGCGAGACGGGTGTGGGCAAGGAGCTGGTCGCCCGCGCCGTTCATCAACAGTGCGGCCGACAGGGACCACTGGTGCCGGTCAACTGCAGCGCCCTGCCCGACCACCTGGTCGAGAGCGAGCTCTTCGGGCACGTGCGCGGCGCCTTCACCGGGGCCGAGGGGCGCAAGGGCCTCTTCCAGCAGGCGGAGAAGGGCACCATCTTCCTCGACGAGATCGGCGAGGTCCCGACCGACGTGCAGGTGAAGCTGCTGCGCGCGCTCGCCCTCGGCGAGGTCCGACCGGTGGGCGCGGACCGGGAGCGTATCGTCGAGGTGGGCGTCGTCGCGGCCACCAATGTCGAGCTGGAAGAGGCGGTCGAGGCCGGTCGCTTCCGCGCCGACCTCTACGCCCGCTTGATGGCCCACGTCATCCGCGTTCCCCCGCTGCGCGACCGCAAGGAAGACGTCCTGGTGCTGGCGCACCACTTTCTCGACGGTTCAGAGGTGCGCTTCTCACCCGACGCCGCCGAGGCGCTGCTCGTCCACTCCTGGCCCTACAACGTGCGTGAGCTCGAGCAGGTGATGGCACCCCTGCGCGAGCGCGCTCTCGCGCTGCGCCGGCTCGAGTTGGGCGACCTGCCCGAGCGCCTCAGGAGCCCCCTGGCGGAGCGGATCGAGGCGGTCTCCCCGACAGCCGCGCTGCCAACCTCCCTCCTTGGTATCCGCCGTGACAGCAAGCCGGACGCCAAGGAGCTGCTTGCGGTGCTGGAGGCCCACGACGGCAACGTGGCCGGCGTGGCAGCCTTCTTCGGCAAGGATCGACGCCAGATCTACCGCTGGGCCGATGGCCTGGGACTCGACCTGGCCCGCCTCCGGGAACGCATTCAGGACGAGTCCTGAGACACCCCGGGGGACAGGTGTGACAACTCGGGCGATCGCTCGGGACACATGTCCAGATCGTGAAGAAAGCGCCCCGTTTTTCGCAGTTTCGGGGGCGGCATGGGCCTTGCACACACATGCACACGAAGTGTCGGGTTCCCGCAGAAACCGCGGGTGTCCCGGAATGACGTGGAGGTGTGGCATGCGGGAATGGGTCGGAACGAGCGATGCGATGAGCGAGACGCGATCGGTCGAGGAGCGGAGCCCGAGTGTGACACCGCGCCTGCTGGAGCCCCAGCTGTCGGCGCGGCTGCTCAAGCCGTTCCTGGCGGTGCTGCGGGACCATCCGAAGGTCCCGGCGAACGTCCGCCAGCACTATGAGGAGATGGACCCCGAGCAGCGGGTCCCCGCCTCGACGGCGCTCTCCCTGCTGAGGGCGGCCGAGGAACTGACGGGCGATCCCGATCTCGGCCTGCGCGCAGCGCTGGTCACGGACCTCGGTGACTACGACGTGATCGAGTACATGGCGCTGTCCTGCAACACCATCGCGGAAGCGATGGAGGTCGCCGGGCGCTACATCGACCTGGTCAACGATGCGGCGCGCTACCGGCTCGAGCAGCGGGGCGACTGGACCGTGATGCGTGTCACGAGCCAGCTGCCCTTCAGTCGCGCCGCGATCGACTTCCAGCTCGCCACGCTCTATCGCGTGGCCCTGAACTGGCTGGGATCGGACCTGCCAGCCGAGCGCGAGGTGTGGTTCTCCTACGCGGCACCGAAGGACACCGACGCCTACACCACCGCCTTCCGCGGAGCCCGGGTGCGCTTCGGTGCCGAGTGCACCGGCCTGGTCTGGCCCTCACACGCCGTGCACACCAAGCTGCGCACCGCGGACGCCAAGCTCAACCAGGTGCTCCGCCGCCACGCCGACCGTCTGCTCGAGGACCTGACGCGCCTCGACAAGTTCCAGGACCGCGTGCGGGCCCTGGTGATCGAGGGCTTGACCGACGGCACCGGCACGGCCGAGGGCGTGGCCGACCGCCTGCACATGAGCCGTCGCACGCTGCTGCGCAAGCTCGAGCGTGAGGGCACCACCTTCAAGGAGCTGGTCGACAACACGCGCCGCGAGCTGGCCCTGCGCTATCTCGAGGCGGGCGAGCTCGGCGCCAGCGAGATCGCCGCACTGCTCGGCTTCGCGCAGCCGAGCGCGTTCCACCGTGCGTTCAAGCGCTGGACGGGCACCACGCCGCTCGGCTACCGGCGCCAGGCCGCCGCTCAGCGCGTCTCGATGCCGGCGACGCTGGTGCAAGCCATCCCCTAGAATCCTCGGTACCGAGGATCCTAGCTGTCCCCGACGACGTCGGGGACGCACCGAGAGGCCCGAAGGACTCGCAGAGCTCTTCGGTTCTCCCGTCCGTCAGCGCGCGGTGATCAGGTGGGCGCTCTCGTTGAGGCTGACCACGCTGCGGTGGCCGCGGCTCGACGCCATGAAGCGATGGATGCTGGTGTACTGGGGCTGAAAGAAGAGGTGGCGCGCGATGTCCAGCACGTGCGCCGCCCAGACGTTGATCACGCCGCCGTGGCAGATGATGGCGACACGCTTGCCCGCGTTGTCCGCGATGATCCTCTCCATCGTGGTGACCACGGTCTCGCGGAAGACCTCCGGGTCGAACTCGCCGTACCAACCGGACGCCATCAACCGACGCCAGCGCTCCGGGTCGGTCTGCTTGAGCTCCTCGAGGGGCACATAACTGTCGGACAGCTGATCGAACTCCGCGACACCCTGCTCCAGCTCGGGTGTGAGCTGGAGGCGGGAGGCCAGGGGCTGTGCCGTCTCCTGAGCGCGCCGCATCGGGCTGCTGTAGATGCGGTCGATCGCCTCGCGCTCGAGCCACTGCGCCGCGCGCTGGGCCTGGTCGCGCCCCTCGTCGCTCAACGGTGGGTCGGCGGGGCTGCCATCCTCGGTCTCCACCCGTAGAGGCAGACCGTGGCGCACCAGGATCAACTCCATGGCGTCGCACCTTGGGCTTCGCGCCCTGGCCTGTCAACCGGCGCCACAGCGCTCACGCCCGCGCCCGAGAGCCGCGCGCCTTGCGGCGTTTGACCGCCGAGGCCTTCGAGGTCCGCGTGCCCGCGCGGCTCTGCAGCAGCTCTGCCAGGAAGCGCCCCGTGTGGCTCTTCTTCGACGCCGCCACTTTCTCCGGCGGGCCCTGCGCGACCAGACGCCCACCACCGGAGCCGCCCTCCGGGCCGATGTCCAGAATCCAGTCGGCGCACTTGATCACGTCCAGGTTGTGCTCGATGACCACCACCGTGTTGCCCGCATCCACGAGTTGCTGCAGCACGCCCAGCAGCTTGTGGATGTCGTCGAAGTGCAGGCCCGTGGTCGGCTCGTCGAGCACGTAGAGCGTGCGCCCGGTCTGACGCTTGCCCAGCTCCCGGCTGAGCTTGACACGCTGTGCCTCGCCTCCGCTCAGGGTTGGTGCCGGCTGCCCCAACTTGACGTAGCCGAGGCCGACTTCCGAGAGCGTGTCCAACACGCGGCTGAGCTGCGGATGGTTGGCGAACATGTCGCGGCAGTCGTCGATGCTCATGTCGAGCACGTCCGCGATGTTCTTACCTCGGTAGCGCACCTCCAGGGTCTGGGAGTTGTAGCGCTGCCCGCGACACACCTCGCAGGGCACGTAGACGTCGGAGAGAAAGTGCATCTCCACCTTGACGACGCCATCACCCTCGCACGCCTCGCAGCGCCCGCCCTTGACGTTGAAGGAGAAGCGCCCGGCCTTGTAGCCTCGCGCCCGAGCCTCGGGGAGCTGGGCAAAGACCACGCGCACCTGGTCGAAGGCCTTGGTGTAGGTACCAGGGTTGCTGCGCGGGGTGCGGCCGATGGGCTTCTGGTCGATGGCAATCACGCGGTCGAAGGCGTCCAGCCCCTCGATGCGCTCGTGGGCGCCGACGCGACCGCGGCTGTCGTGCAGCGTCCGCGACAGGGCGGGTAGCAGGATGCCGTTGATCAGCGAGCTCTTGCCCGCGCCGCTGACACCGGTCACCGCCGTGAGCACGCCGACCGGGATCTCCACGTCGATGTCGCGCAGGTTGTTCTCCGACGCACCGACGATCTTCAGCACGCCGCGCGCCGTGCGCCGCTCGGGCGGCGGCGCGATCGACTTCTTGCCCGCCAGGTAGTCGGCGGTCAGGCTCTCGCGGCACTTGAGCAGCTTGGCCGGCGGCCCGCTGTAGACCACCTCGCCACCCCGGTGCCCCGCGCCCGGCCCGAAGTCGACCACGTGATCGGCCGCCCGGATGGTCGCCTCGTCGTGCTCCACCACGAGCACCGTGTTGCCCAGGTCGCGCAGGTGCTCCAGCGTGCCGATCAGGCGCTCGTTGTCGCGCTGGTGCAGCCCGATACTCGGCTCGTCGAGCACGTACATCACGCCGCTCAGCTCGCTACCCAGCTGGCTCGCCAGCCGGATGCGCTGGGCCTCACCGCCGCTCAGGCTCGGCCCCGCCCGATCCAGGGTCAGGTACTCCAGCCCGACGTTCAGCAAGAAGCCCAGGCGACTCTGCACCTCGCCCAGCGCAGACTGCGCGATCACCGCGCGGTTGCCCTTCAGCTTCAGGCCACCGACGAAGTCCGTCGCCCCGCGCACGGTCATGGCGTTGAGCTCGTGCAGCCCCTTGCCGCCGACCAGCACGGCCAGGCTCTCCACGCGCAGGCGGTAGCCCCCGCAGGTCTCGCAGGCGCGCTCGCTCATGTAGCGCGTGTAGTGGTCGCGCATGGCCTGGGAGCTGGTCTGCTTGTAGCGCCGCATCAGCTGCGGGATCACGCCCTCGAAGCGCATGCCCCAGCTGCCGTGGCTCTCCGTGCCCTCCTTGCCCCACTCGACGCGCACGCGCTTGTCCCCCAGGCCGTGGAGGATCTGCTGGTGCTTGCGCTTGCCGAGCTTGGACCAGGGCTTGTCCAGGTCGACCTTGCAGGCCTTGGAGATGGCATCGATGATGCGGAAGGTCCAGCCCTCGCCGCGCTCCATCGCGCTGCGCCAGGGTGCGATGGCGCCTTCGCGGATCGAGAGCTTGCCGTCGGGAATCACGAGCGCCGGGTCCACGTCCAGCCGCGTGCCCAGGCCGTTGCAGTCCTGGCACATGCCGAGCGGACTGTTGAAGGAGAAGCTCTGGGGCGACAGCTCGGGGAAGGCGTGACCACAGCAGGTGCGCGACTCGCTGAAGACGCGCCGCCCGGCGCCCTTGCCATTGGCGCCCGTGGCAGGCTCCACCACCAGCTCGCCCTGCCCTTCGGCCAGCGCCAGCTCGACGCTCTCGGTCAGGCGCTGCCGGTCGCGCTCGCTCACCGTCAAGCGGTCCACGACCAGCTCGATGGTGTGCTTGCGCTTCTTGTCGAGGGTCGGCGCGGCGTCCAGGCGGTGCACCTCGCCGTCGACGCGCACGCGCACGAAGCCGCGCCCGGCGGCCGCCTCGAAGACGTCCCGGAACTCGCCCTTGCGGTGGGTCACCAGCGGTGCGAGCATGAGCAACTTCTGCCCCTGGGCGTCGCCGAGCAGGGTGTCCACGACCTCCTGGGGCGACTGGCCCTGGACGCGCTTGCCGCAGCTGTGGCAATGCTGCTCGCCGACGCGCGCGTAGAGCACGCGCAGGTAGTCGTGGATCTCGGTGATCGTGCCGACCGTCGATCGCGGGTTGCTGGACGCGCTCTTTTGCTCGATCGCAATCGTTGGCGACAGCCCCCGCAGGTGCTCCACCGGCGGGCGATCGAGCTGCCCGAGGAACTGCCGCGCGTAGGCGCTCAAGCTCTCGATGTAGCGCCGCTGGCCCTCGGCGTAGAGCGTGTCGAAGGCCATGCTGCTCTTGCCCGAGCCGCTGACGCCCGTGAACACGACGTATTTGCGCTTGGGCAGGCGCAGGGAGTCGACTCGGAGGTTGTGGGTGCGGGCACCGGTGACCTCGAGGTAGTCGAGCTCGAGACCGTTGCCCTTGCGGCGGCTGGCGTTCTTGGGGGCGGGCATGGCAGCGGAAAGGGCTCCATAGCACAACGCAGGAATACTAGACAACCGTTCAGCGTAACCAGAAAGTCAAATCGGTGCTCTACACCCCCGCATATCGTAGAATTCCCGTGTGAGCGCGAGCGCTGAGCAGCCCGAGCCCGTCCCCCTGCCCCGCCGGCTGCAGGACGCCCTGGGCGGCACCGCGCTGGCCTGGGCCTGCCTCTGGATCACCGCGACCACCCTCGCCAGCGGGTCGGCCCCGCTCCTCTCCCAACTCCAGGCGGGCGGAGTGCTGGCGGTCTACTGCCTAGGCGCCATGGCGCTGCTGGTACTCGCGACGATGCTCGGTGAGCGCCTGGGCGTGCTGCCGCGCGCAGGCGCGCCCGCGGGGGCGCGAGACATCGTGCGCACCGGGCTGGTCGTGATGGTCGCCGCGCTCGTCTCCTACCTGCCCCTGCGCGAGGCCTCCGCGACCTTGCTGTCGGCGGACCTGGCCGAGGTCGATCGCATCCGACACCTGGCCGGCAGCTGGTCCGCCCTCGGCGTCGGCGCCAGCGCGAGTCTACTGCTGTGGCTCGCGCGCCGCCGCGGCAAGCCCTACCCGCGCGCGCTGTGGGGCGTCTTCTTCTTCGCGCTGCTGCTCGCCACGCGCAGCGACTACCAGGCCATCTCGAACGGACGCGAGTGGTTGCTGCTGTGCCTGTCGGCGCCAGTGCTGGTCTTCTGCTTCCTCGACCTCGGCCATCGCACCCGCAGGCTGGTACCCCTCGGCCTGGCCATGGTCGCGAGCATCGCCACCCTGTTCGCGACCCTGGGGCCGCAAGCGCACGCCCGCGCCGAGCTGGTGCGGGCCCACGTGGGGACGGCCGAGCTGCTGCGCTGGGTGCTCGGCGCCTTCGACCTCGACGGCGACGGCTACCCGGGCATGCTCGGCGGCAGCGACTGCGACGACACCAATCCGGGTGTGCACCCCGCGGCTCTCGAGTTCGTCGGCAACGGCATCGACGACAACTGCCTGGGCGGCGACCTGGCGAGCTTCCGGCAGGCCGGCGAGGCGCGCGCGACGTCCGCGCAGCCGTCACGCAGCGCGATCCTGATCAGCATCGACGCCCTGCGCTCCGACATGCTCGACCGCCCGCCTGGCGGACCCGATCCGATGCCGTACCTCCGCGCCTTCGCCCGCGGTGGAGCGCACTTCCCGAGCGCCTACGTGCAGGCCACCAACACCGGCCACTCGCTGCAGTCGGTCATGAGCGGCAGCTGGCCGATGAGTTTCAACAGCCCCCAGGGCGAGTGGCTCGGCGCCGAGCCAAGCCTTGCCACGCGCCTGTCGGAGCGCGGCTACCATACCCTGGTGCAGCATCAGGTGTGGATGGCGGACGCCTTCACCGGCGAGAACCTCGACCCGAAGGGCTGGGCGGCCTACGCGGGCTTCCAGGAGATCGACGACACCCTGGCGCACCACAACCGCGACTTCCGCGGCAAGACCGCCGACGAGACCACCGCGCGCTTCATCGACCACCTGCAGCGCCTGCAGGGGGCCGGCACGCCGTTCCTGGCCTGGACGCACTACATGGACCCGCACGCGGAGTACCTGCCGCGCGAGGGCACGCCCTTCGAGGCGGGCACGCCGTGGGAGCACTACCTGCAGGAGGTCTACGCCACCGACCGCGCCCTAGGCCCGCTCTTCGCGTACCTCGAGCGCAGCGGCTTCCTCGAGCACGGGCTGGTGGTGATCTTCTCGGACCACGGCGAGCTGGTGGGCGACGCGGGGCGCTACGGCCACGCACGCTGGGTCGACGAGGAGATCCTGCGCGGCGTCCTGGTCGTGCGCGGCGCCGGGGTGCCGCCCGGCGTGCAGCCGACGCGCGTGCGCATGATCGACGTGCTGCCGACGGTGATGGACCTGGCCCTCGGCGTGGAGCCCGCCTCGGACGGACGCTCGCTGGCGCGCATCTGGCGCGACGGCGAGCGGGCCGACCGCGACGTCTTCGCGCAGAACACCTACGGGCGGCTCGACCTGCGCATCGCAATCTCGGGCCGACACAAGCTCGTGGAGTCCGCGCGCCACGGTGTGCGCTATCTCTACGACCTGAGTGCGGATGCCGCCGAGACGCACAACCTGGTGCAGGCCCAGCCCGAGCGCGTGGCCGCCATGCGCCGCCTGCTGGGCGAGCGCTGGGATCGTTCGATGAACGCGAGCGTGCTGCACGCGCGGGTGGAGGCCGAGGCCCGCGCCGCCTGCGCGCGGGGGGATGCAGCCGCCTGCGCCGCCGCCATGTAAGCCCGGAGAACCGCGCCTGTGCCCATCCGTCCCGCCGTGCTCCACCTGCTGCTCGCCGCCGTCGTGCTGGGCGGCGTGGTGCTCGCGGCGGCGGACTTCCTGACCCGGCCGGCGGCGATCGCGGAAGCCAAGAAGAGCCGCCCGATCGAGGTCGCGGGCGACGGCTTCACCACCTCCAAGCAGTGCCGCAGCTGCCACCCCACCGAGTACGCCAGCTGGCACCGCAGCTACCACCGCACGATGACGACGGAGGCCTCCTCCGAGACGGTCAAGGGCGACTTCCGCGACACGCAGCTGATGCGCCAGGGCAAGCGCATCCACCTCTTCGAGGACGAGGGCCAGTACTTCATCGACATGGAGGCGCCTGCGGGCGCCGAGGGCGTGCGCGACGACGGCCGCATGACCATGCCGATCGCGCTCGTGACCGGTTCGCACCACATGCAGATCTACTGGTACGAGACCGGCTACAGCCGAATGCTCGGCCAGGTCCCGTTCGTCTACGACCTGCTCGAGAGCCGCTGGATCCCGCGCGGCGCGGCCTTCCTGCGCCCCCACGACAAGCCGCGCACCGGCGAGATGGGTCGTTGGAACTCGGGCTGCATCAACTGCCACACCACCCAGGGGCGCCCGCGCATGGGCGCCAACGGCGAAGAGCCGGACACGCACGTGGCCGAGTTCGGCATCGCCTGCGAGGCCTGCCACGGCCCCGGCGAGCAGCACATCCGCGATCACCAGTTCCCGCTGAGCCGCTACGATCGCCACTTCACGGAGGGCGCGGCGGCCGTTCCGAACATCGTGCAGCCCGGCAAGCTCGACGCCGAGCGCGCCTCGCAGATCTGCTCCCAGTGCCACGCCATGCTGCAGCTGGTCGATGGCGCGGCCGCGAAGCGCTGGCGCGAGGACGGCCACCGCTATCGTCCAGGCAAGGAGCTGATCGACCGCTGGCTGTTCCAGCCCTCCAAGCGAGAGGATGACCCCAACGTCGAGCGCATCATCCAGGACATGCCCGAGTACTTCGTCGGCATGTTCTGGCCCGACGGCGAGGCACGGGTCTCGTCGCGCGAGTACCACGGCGTGGTCGACTCCCCCTGCTACGATGGCGGTGACTTCTCCTGCATGAGCTGCCACACGCTGCACAAGCGCGCCGACGACCCGCGCAGCCTCGACGAGTGGGCCAAGGACATGCTCGGCGCGCAGATGGACACGAACCACGCCTGCCTGCAGTGCCACGAGGACTACGCCGACGAGCTCGAGGCACACACCAAGCACACCCCCGGCTCGTCCGGCAGCCTCTGCTACAACTGCCACATGCCCCACACGGCCTACGGGCTGCTCAAAGGCATCCGCTCCCACAAGGTCACCAGCCCCAACGTCGCGGCCAACGCCGAAGCTGGGCGCCCCAACGCCTGCAATCTCTGTCACCTGGACAAGAGCCTGGAGTGGACCGCCCAGCGCCTGGCGGCGGACTGGAACGTGAAGACGCCACCGCTCGACATGGACCAGGCCGCCCTGCCCGCCGCGGCCTATTGGGCGCTCGAGGGCGACGCCGGCGAGCGCGCACTGACCGCCTGGTCGATGGGCTGGGAGCCGGCCCGGGCTGCCAGCGGCGACGACTGGATGATCCCGCTGCTCGCCGTCCTGATCGACGACTCCTACCAGGCGGTGCGCTACGTCTCCTCGCGCTCGCTGCGCCGCTACCCCGGCTACGAGGACGTGCACGTGGATCTCACCGCGGGGACCGAAGCGCGCCTCCGCGACGAGATGATGCAGCGCTGGCGCGCCCGCGAGGGCGCCACGATGGCGGGTCCCGCACCCCTGTACCGCCCCTCGGGCGAGCTGGACGAGGCCCTGATCGAGCAGCTGCTGTCCGAGCGCGACGAGACGCCACTGCACCTACTCGAATAGCGATCGCGCCCGCGCTGTCTGCACCTGATGGAAGCGCTGCGAGCGCAGCCGCAGGTGGCTCTGTCATCAGGGCAAGCCCATCGCGCGATCGCAGCGCTCCTGGTCCGCGTGTGCAGCGACCCGTCCGCGCAGTGCATCCACAGCTGGATGCGCGGGAGCGCCGAGGAGGTGCGCTCGTCGGCGTGGTCGACGCGGAGGTCGACCACGAGGCTCGTCGCGTCTGGGTCCGGGGCCCGATTGTGGCCGCCGCACAGCCGCTCGAGCGAGACGGCGGGAGCGCTCTTCGCAGCCCTCGAGCGGAGCCTGCCGCCCGGGCACGCGTTCAGCGTCGCCGTCGATCAGCCAAACCAGCATGCGCGGTCATTCTTCGGGGGGTCGAGTTCGTCGGCGTGAGCCCGCACCAGCGCTCAACCTCTCCGAGCGACATCGCGCCGGCGCATCGCTGTACCAAGCTTTCCGCTTCCGACTGCCGGACACAGGGTGGCCTGCGACGCGGTTTGAGGTCGACCACCCCGCTTCGGCGGCGAGGCATCCCTCGACCGCCACTCGCTTTGCGTGACACCGCCCGCGTTCACCGCCAGCGGGCGTGACATGGGCACGGGAGGACCGCGACAGGGCTGAAACACCGCAGTGATTTCAGGGGTTTTTAGGTCACACCCGGCTGGCCTGGTGATTGCACTGATGTGTACGGGATGTGCGCAATGTGGTGCGCGCGTCCCGTGAGGGTTGTCGCAAGGAGTGGTCCGGATGGTTTTACGGGTGATGGGCGGCCTCAGCGCCGCATGGGTTGCGTTGTATCTGGCGGGGTGTGGAGCCGAGGGGATGCCGGCGCCGGACGACCGGTCTGGTGTCCAGGTGCCGCCGCCGGTGGATCCGAACGCGTCCGTGACGCCGACGGGCTCGATCGGGATGGTGCCGGCCACGGACATCCCCGGCGGCAGCGACGACAACGCCGCGTCGCGCTACCCGTCGGATGAC
>JAPPOT010000564.1:6178-7356 GCA_028817855.1 Myxococcales bacterium | reverse complement strand
GACGACCGGCGCGCCGCCGGTGGTGGCCACCCCGCCGGTCGCCAGCGGCGCCTGCTGCACCGATGGCAACTGCTTCTGCCGCGGCGACGATCCAAGCGAGATCTCCGCGAGCCAGGCCGGGCCCTTCAGCTTCGAGAGCTACAGCCAAGGCTTCAGCCCCGGCGCCGGAGTCACCAGTCACACCGTCTGGTACCCGGTCGATGCGGAGCCACCGTTCGCGGGCATCGCGATCGTGCCTGGCTTCGTCTCGCCCGAGTCTTCGATCTCCGACTGGGGCCCCTTCCTCGCCTCCCACGGAATCGTCGCCGTCACGATCGGGGTGCCCGGTGGCGATCAGCCGCCGACGCGCGCGAGCAAGCTGATGACGACGGTAGACGGCATCATCGCAGAGCACACCCGTACCGGCTCGCCGCTCGAAGGCAAGCTCGATGTCACGCGCATGGCAGTCGCCGGTTGGTCGATGGGCGGCGGAGGCGCCATGATCGCCGCCTCCGAGAACCCCCAGCTCAGCGCCGCGATCGGCTTCGCCGCATGGGGCCCTCGCGGTGCGGCCGCCAACCAAGTGCCGGCCCTGATGTTCGAGGCGACCGCGGACATCCTGGCCGCCAACATGTCCGACGGCCACTACGCCATGATCCCGGCGTCGGTCCCGAAGATGCTCTTCGAGGTCCAGGGCTCCAGCCACAACGTGGCCAACGCGCCCGAGAACCACGACGGCATCATCGGCCGCTACGGCCTGTCCTGGCTGAAAGTCTTCATGGAAGGCGACGAGCGCTACCGCCAGTTCCTGACCGCCGGCTTCCCGTCCATCGCGACGGCGAAGAGCGATACCAACGTGCAATAGGAAAGGGGAATGGCCGAGGTTCGCCCAGGAGCGGCTTTCGTCCTCGCGAGAATCCTCGACGTAGCGCCGCTACGCCTCCGGTTCTCCCTCCGGGCGCGCTCGCTCCTGAACAAACCTCGACCATTCGAGTGACCTGTAGCGGATGGCGCTGCTCGTAAGTCCGCCGCTACAGCTCGAGGGCGATGCCGAGCTCGCCGTGGGGGTGCGTGTCGCTGGCGCCGCCGGCCACGCGCGCGTTCGGCACCTCGCTGCGATCCGCCACCCCGGGATCGTCGGGCTGCGGGTCGAGCGTGAGACCGTAGCGCGTGAAGCCCACCGCCGCCTGCAGCTGAAG
>JAPPOT010000564.1:0-6168 GCA_028817855.1 Myxococcales bacterium | reverse complement strand
TAGGCGAACGTCGCGCTGACCTCCATTCCGCCGCCGCTCGCGTTCGGGAACCAGAGCTCTTCCTCGACCTCGCCGAGACCCACGAGCAGCAGGTAGGCTCCCGACACCTCGACTCCGATCGAGTCCCCGAGCGCCAGCCAGACGTCCCCGCCGAAGCGCAGCATGCCGTACTCCACACTCGGCACGTCCGGATCCTCCGGCATGTCGGGCTCGTCTGCGCTCTCGCCATCCTCGACCTCGACGGAGTGCTGGCCATAGCCGACCAGCAGACCGAGGCGATGATCGCCGATCGGAACGCGCCAGTGCAGACCGGCATCGAAACCGATCTGGTTGGTCGTGAACTTCACGTCGTCGGTAGTGCGCGTGACCTCGACCGGCAACATGTAGAGGGCGCGCAGATCCAGCCCCAGGTTCGCGGCGAATCCGCCGGTGAAGTGGGCGGCCGGATACCAGCGCAGCAGCAGCCTGCCGGCACCGCTGATGTCCAGGCTGTGATCGCGCAGCGGCAGCAGGTCGTCGTTGTAGCCGTAGTCCCGCATCAGCCCACGGAAGCGCAGCGCGGCCAGGAGCGCGGAGGGGCGCTCGCCATCATCCGCCTCGTCCTCCTCCTCGGGCAGCGGCTCCGGCTCAGGCTCCGGCTCCTCCAGCGGCTCCGGCTCAGGCTCCGGCTCCAGTTCGGGCTCCGGTTCCGGCTCCGGCACGCTCGACTCCTCGATCGCCGAACCCAACGCGCCCCAGATCGACTTGCTCAGCTGCTTGAGCTTGGGCCTGCGCGCGCTGATCTCGAAGGAACCGGCCTCCCCGCCGTGGGAGGCATCGTAGACGCGCACGGTAACGTCGAACACGCGCCCGCTCTTCTCGACCTCGCCCTCCACGAAGGCCGACAGCTCGAGCTCGCGGGCCACCATGACGCGGCCGTCGGGCGTCGACAGGTCTGCACCCATGCCATCCGCCGCCGACGTCACTTCCGAGCGCGCCACCAGGTCCACGCCTTCGTTCTGCAGCGCCTTGGTCACCTGCCCACGCACGCGCTTGGACTGGGGCCCCTCGAAGTCCAGCACGACAACACGTTGCGCGAGCGCCGGGCTCGCGAGACAGAGCACGGCCAGTACGGCCCACAGCAGCTGCCTCATGCGCCGTCTCCCAGCGTGTCGCCGCCGATCGACTCGACCCAGTCCGACAGGCACTGCTTCTCGCTGTCCTCGAGCATGCCGCCGAGCGGCATCGGGCCGCCGCAGTCGACGTCGGACTCGAGCTTCTGCAGCAGCAGGCTGCCACTTCCATCGGTCGAGATGTACGGGCGCCCCGAGCACAGGGCACCGGTCGCCTCCTGGTCGAAGAGGCGGTCGGCCACGCCGTCGGACACGAGGTCGACGTTGACCTGGCCTGCCGCGTGACAACCCGGGCTGCCACAGCTGTCCATGAAGATCTCGGTGACGCAGGCAGGCGGCGGCTCCAACGTGCTGTCACCATCGCCGTCGCCGACCATCGAGTCTCCATCGCCGTCGCCGGCCATCGAGTCGCCATCGCCGGAGTCGCCATCGCCGGAGTCGCCGTCGCCGGAGTCGCCATCGCCGGAGTCGCCATCGCCGTCGCCATCCCCGTCGCCGGCGGGCGGCATCGGCACCGCGGCATCGTCGCCCAGCAGGAAGTCGAAGCGCTCTGGGTCGTCCAGCTCGCCCGCACACGCCGAGAGCGCGAGCAGAGCTCCCACCAACCCGGCCACCACGATGTTTCGAAGGAGAGTCTCCATCGGATGTTCAGTGCCGTGGCAACGGCAGCGGGGCTCACTTTTTCACACCCGCGCGCACGATCGCAAGCTCGAGCGTGAAACCCGCACCGTCCCGCGGGCAAATCGCCCGCCCGGGCGCGGCCTAGTCGTTGAACGCGAGCAGGTAGCTACCCCAGGTGAGCCCGGCGCCCACGCCGGCCACCGCGATCGCATCGCTCGCCTTCCACTGTTTCCAGCGCTCCGACATCACCGAGGTCGATCCCGCCGCCGCGGTGTTGCCATAGCGCTGAACGTTGTGGAAGTGCCGCCCCTCCGGGATGCGGCACAGCTTGCAGACGCTCTCCAGCATTCGCAGGTTCGCCTGGTGCCCCACGAAGGCGAGCTCACGCGCTGCGAGCCCGTCGTGTCGCTGCAGCGTCTTCACGCGCTCCGACATGCGCTTGATGGCAAACTTGTGGACGGCCTGACCTTCCTGCGCGAAGAAGCCCTCGCGCGGGATCACGACCTTGTCGTAGCCCGACGGCGTCGAGTCGAGGCTGGGCGCGAGGAACTCGGCACGCCCGGGCACGCGGGTGGAGACCACCGCGGCCGCCGCGCCGTCGCCCCACAGCACCGCGGTCGCGCGATCGTTGTAGTCCACCGTCCGCGTCATCGACTCGGCCGTGACGAGCAGGATGAGCTCCGGCAATGCCTGCGGATCCATCGACAGCAACATGCGCACCGGCACGAAGAAGCTGGTGCAGGCCGAGTTGATGTCGAAGCTCGGCACCTCCAGCTCGAGCTTCGCCGCGATGTTGCACGCGTCGGCCGGTGTCAGCGTGTCGGGCGCGGAGCCACCTGCGATCACCATGCCGATGTCACTCAGATCGATGCCTGCGCGCTCGACCGCCATGCGCGCCGCGCGCGCACCGATGTCGGCGTTGTTGTAGAGCGCGGCCTCGGCCGAGGCCTGCGGGTTCTGGTTGCGTGTCTCCCGGATGTAGTCGAGGGGCAGCACGGTGCGGCGCGTGCGGATGCCGACGCGCTCGAGGATCCACTGCTCGGTCGTGCCGATCTCCAGCTCCTCGAGGAAGGCGTTGGTGATCTCGTTGTCGGGATGGAAGTGCCCGAGGCCATGCAAGTAGAGCGTCACGTCCCTGCTCCATGCCGCCGCCGCGCGGTCGACGCTCGGCGTTGTACAGCGAACGCGGCGCTTGGCCAACCGCGCGCGCCCGCGCTCCGAATCAGTTCACCAGATTGCGCATACGGGCGAGTACGCGAGCGCCCCTTCAGGCGTCCGTGGGACGCCTGATCCCGTAGCGCTGCATACGCTCGCGCAGGGTGCTCGGCGCCATGTCGAGCCGCTTGGCCGCGCCGTTTTTGCCACCGATGACCCATCGGCAGGCAGCCAGCGCATCGCGGATCATCGACTCCTCGACTTCGCGCAGGGTACGTACAGGACCCGCGGGCGGCGAGACCTCGGGAACGGCCGGTGCGTTCGCATCCTGCGCCAGCGTGGCCTGGGGAGGCGTGGTGACACGCGCCCGCAGGGGCTGGTCCAGCGTGAGCACGTCGCCCTGGCTCACGATCACCGCGCGCTCGATCACATTCTGAAGCTCGCGCACGTTGCCGGGCCACTCATAGGCTTCCAGCTGCTGCATCATGTCCTCGCTGATGCGCTCGACCGGGCGACCCAGCTTGCGCCCGTACTTCACGGCGAAGTGCTTGGCCAGCAGGCGTACGTCACCGCCGCGCTCGCGCAACGGCGGCATCAGCAGGGGGAAGACGTTCAAGCGGTAGTAGAGATCCGCGCGAAAGGTCCCGCGCTCGACGGACTGGGAGAGCTCCTGATTCGTGGCTGCGATCACCCGCACGTCGACCGAGATCGTGCGCGGGTCTCCCAACCGCTCGAGCTCGCCCTCTTGCAGCACCCGCAGCAGCTTGGCCTGCAGCTCCAGCGGCAGGTCACCGATCTCGTCGAGGAAGATGGTGCCGCCGTCGGCCAGCTCGAAGCGCCCCACCCTGCGCTGCAGCGCGCCGGTGAAAGCGCCCCTCTCGTGGCCGAAGAGCTCGCTCTCGATCAGGTTGGCCGGCAGCGCCGCGCAGTTGACCTTGACCAGCGGACGATCCTTGCGCCCACCGTTGCCATGGATTGCGCGCGCCACCAGCTCCTTGCCGGTGCCCGACTCGCCCAGAATCAGCACGGTGGCATCGGTCGACGCGACCTGCGCGATCGACGCGAGCACCTTCGCGAGGGACTCGCTCTGCCCGACGATCTCCTCGAAGTCGTGCTCGCGCTCGATCTCGTCGCGCAGGTAGACGTTCTCCGCCTGCAGGCGGTTCTTCAGCTGCTCCACCTCGTGCAACGCGTCGCGCAGCGCGCCTTCGGTGCGCTTGAGCTGGCCGATGTCGCGCACGAAAGCGCAGGCGAAGCGCTCGCCCTCGTGCTCGATCTGGCACACCGCCACGTCGACCGGCAGCTCCTCGTCACCGGGCGTGCGCAGCCGCGCCTCGAAGTGCCAACTCGCGCCCTCCTCGGCGCCGGGGCGCGGGCACCAGGACTGCGCTTTAGTGACCAGCTCCTCGATGCGGCGCTTGGCCAGCTCGTCGCGCGTGCGACCGAGCACGCGCTGGGCCGCGGCGTTGGTGCGGCGGATGCGCCCGGCGGAGTCGATCCAGAAGAGCGGATCGAAGGCCTGCTCGAACGTCAGGTGCGACATCCGCAGCATGCGCACGGCCTGGGCCGTGATCGCACCGAGGTCCTGTCCTTGCTTGGAGTCCGCCATGGCACGCGCGGCGGGCGGTATCAGCCGCGGCTGCATGGTTCTACCACCCCCTCCCACGCTCGGCCCAGGGTTCTATCAGGCCGGGCCTACAGGAAGGCTCGTAGCACCGCGCGCTGCAGATCCTCGATCCGCGCGTTGGCGATGTTGAGCTCCGCCGCCTTGCTGCCGATGCAGGAGAGCAGGCGATGGCGCTCCAGGGCGTTTCGCAGGGCGAGCTGCAAGTCGTCATTGGACCAGGGCTTCTCCAGGTACTGGAACAGTCCGGCCTCGTTGATCGCGCGAATCGCCGCTTCCTTGTCGGCGTAGCCGGTGAGAAGAATGCGCGGCACCCGTGGGTCCAGCTCGCGCGCTCGCGCCAGCACCTCGACCCCATCGAGACCCGGCATCAGGTAGTCGCACAGGATCACGTCGGCGCCGTGCTGCGCGAAATGCTCGAGCGCGGCCGTACCACACTCGAAGCAGCTCACCTCACCGTAGCCCTCCAGCTCGAGGAAGGCCGACAGCGTCGAGAGGATGAGTGGCTCGTCGTCGATCACCAGCACCCGCGCCGTCTCGATACCGGTGAACCGGCGCTCGAGCGCGGCGTGGTGGGTGCCTTCAGCCGGCAAGGGCCAGCTCCCCACGCAGGCGCTCGTAGCCGCGGTGGGCGCGGACGCGGACCGCTGCGACGCTGGCGCCCACCAGCTCCGAGATCTCCTCGTAGCTCTTGTCCTGGAACCAGCGCAGCTCGATCACCTCGCGCTGATTGTCGAGCAGGCTCTTCATCGCCTCGCGCACGGTCTCGGCAACCTGCATGTCGGCGATGGGATCGTGCGGATCCACAGGCGGTGCGCCCTTGGGGATGGCGTCGAGCGACCACTCGTTGCGGCGGTAGCGCTTGCGGTAGTGCTCGCGCGTCACGTTCATCGCGATGGCGTAGAGCCAGGGCTTGAGCTTGCGCTGCGGGTTGAAGTCGTTGCGGGCCCGGTGGAGGTTGAGCAGGGTCTGCTGCACGACGTCACGGGCGTCATCCTCGGACTGCACGCGGCGCTGGACCGCCCGGAGCAGCCCCGGCGCGTGCCGGTCGAAGAGGGTGCGAAATGCCGTCTCGTCGCCCGCGGCGTGGGCCGCCATCAGCTGTTCGTCACTGAGGACGGCTCTAGCCGACGCCGCGGGCGACTGGGGTCCGGGATCCAAGGGAGTGTTGGGTTGGGATGTGCTTGGGTGGGGCATTGGGGTTTGGCTCCTCGGACCTGACGGTCAACCTAAGCATCAAGCAACCGCTGTGCCATCCGTGCGCACAACTTTCTCGTTCGCTATTTTCCATTTGAAAACAGATACTTGCGTAACCTTCCTGGAACGACCTGCGCTGGATCAGCAGGCACGGCATCCGTGCGAGCCACGGTATCCGTGGCGATCCGACGCAAGGCACGGTATCCGTGAGAAGTGAATGTGAAGCGCGAGGGGCGTTTGTCCGTTATCCCTTCTGAGAGATGACGCGGACCGCCCTGGCTTTGCTGTTCGCTACCGCCGGCTGCGCGTCCGAGCCGCCCGCGGGCGCAACGCCCGTGCCGGGCGGTGGACACAGCGCCGGAGGCGAGACCCCTGCAGCGCCAGCACCGGGCGCCCAGACCGATGAGGTCGCGCGGGCGGAGGCGGCCCTGGAAGCCGCCAAGCGCCACCCCGTGGCCC
>JAPPOT010000824.1 GCA_028817855.1 Myxococcales bacterium | reverse complement strand
CACCTTCTCGTCGTAACAATAGATATATTTATCGTAAGCTACGATAACTCCTGTGCTCACGCGCACTCACGCGGACGTTACCCGCCGAACGACGACAGCGCATCGAGGCCCACTACCGCACCGTAGAGGAGCCAGCCACTGGCATTCATCCAGCGCTCGGCGCGCGCACCCGGCTGGCGGAGACCGAGGACTTCCGGCGCCAGCAACAGCAGGCGGCCGCCCGTGCAGAAGCGGAAGGGCAGCCAAACCCACAGCAAGAAGCTGCCAAGAAAGGCCGAGACCAGCGCGACCGTGCTGACGAGCGCGCGTTGCTCTGGATCGCCTGCGACCCTGCCCATGCCGACCGGACCGGCGAGGCCTTCGACCTGCACATGCGAGTACTCGGCGTAGGCGGCCTCGAGCTGACGAATGGGCACCTCTGCGGCGGCGCGCGAGGCCTCCGCCAGAGCGGTGATCGCGTCGAGCCGCGGTGCGGAGTGCAGGGTCTGAAAGCGGATCCCGATGATGTGGCGGCCGCGCTGGAGCTGTGGGGTGAGCTCGACCTCAAGCTCCTCGCCGTCGCGGCGGATCCTCACGTGTAGAGGGAGCCCGCCGCTGTCCGTGACCCGTTCGATCACCTGCGCCGGCGTCTCGACGTCATCCCCCTCGATGTGGGTCAACACATCGCCGGCCCTGATCCCCGCGCTCTCGGCCGGCAAGCCCTCGAACGCCTGCTCTACTTCCATCGTCCCGACCGCCTCCCCCGGCCAACCCCACAGCGTGGCGATCGCGAAGAGCGGCAGGACCGTGAGGCCAAAGTAGTAGACCGGGCTATAAAGCGTGATCAGCGCGCGCTTCGCCAGATCGCGCCGGCCGAAGCGCTCCTGGTAGCTCGGCCCACCCTCGAGGGCGTCGTGGCCGGCAAGGCTGACCATCGCGAGGGGCGGCAGCGCCCGGATCTCGACGCGCATGCCCTCCTCTGTCGTGCGCCCATGGATCCGCGGCCCCCATCCCACGCGCACCCCATGAACCTCCAGCCCGATCGCCCGCGCCAACCGAAGGCGCAACGCCGCATGGCCCAGAAAGACCACCTGCAACGCCAGCAGAAGCCCGATCAATGACAACAGCGCCAACGACAATACCCATTGCCCACCACTCGAATCGTCGAGGTTCGTTCAGGAGCGAGCGCGCCCGCACGGGAAACCGGAGGCGTAGCAGCGCTACGTCGAGGATTCCCCTGAGGACGTAAGCCGCTCCTGGACGAACCTCGGCGACTCCGTCTCAGCTACTCACACACTGCTCCGTTGCAGGTGCCTGTGCAATCGTTGTTGCCGGTCAGGATCGAGGAGCCGGTCCAGCCCGAGCCCGCCAGCGACGCTGCCAGGGCGTCCGCCGCGCAGCTGGTGAGGCTCGTGTTGCTGCGCACCCAGAGGGTCCCGGCGTTGGTGGAGCCGACCTGGACAAGGGCTCCGCCGATCAGGCCGTCGATGTTGGTCAGACCGGTGTTGGAGTAGATGTAGAGATAGTTGTCCACAGTCGCCAGGTTCGACAACGAGTCCAGATTCGCGACGTTGTTGCAGTTGTAGACGTAGAAGTAGTCGCCGACCGTGGCGAGCGCGGCCAGGTCCACGTCACCGAGCAGGCTGTTGCTGTAGACGCGGACGTAGCCGCCCACCGTCTGCACCGCCGAAAGCCCGCTCATGCTCGTGATCGCATCGTTGCTCTGGAGGTAGAGGTCGCCGCCCACGCTGGTCAGGGACGAGAGGGCGTCGATCTGACTCATCTGATCGTTGTTCCAGAAGTAGAGGCGGCCGCCAATCGTGGTCAGCCCCTCGAGGCCGTCCACGTTGAGCAGGTCGGTCCCGGAGAAGTCCAGATCCCCCGTGATCTCCGTGGCGCGCGTGAGCGCCGCCAGGTCCCCGGCCACGTCCACGATCATGGTGCCGTCGTACACCCCACTCTGACCCAGGAAGCTGCCGTCGTCGGCATTGCAGACCCCGACACCACAGTCGCTGCAGCCGGAGTTGCAGCAGCTCTGATCGTTGGCGACGATGATCGACAGCCCCGTGCGCAGGGTGTCCACGTCGCAACGCGACAGGCTCGGGTTCGCACGCACCGCGTAGAGGCCGCTGACCGTCGTCAGCGAGCCACTGATCGCGCTGATGTCGTCCAGCAGCGGGTTGCGCTCCACGCGCAGGTCGTTGCCGATCGTGAGCAGGCTGTCGATGCCGTTGAAGTGGGTTAGCGCGTGGTTGCGCTCGATCTGCAGGTGGCTGCCGATCGAGCTCAACACCTCGAAGCCCGTCACACTCGCCAGCGCGGCGTGGTCGCTGATCGTCACGCTGCCGATCACGGTCTGTAGCGCGTTGAAGCCCGCCAGGCTTGTCATGGCATCGTTGTCGAAGACCTCGAGGTCCGCGTTGACCGTGTCCAGTAG
>JAPPOT010000848.1 GCA_028817855.1 Myxococcales bacterium | reverse complement strand
CCGCACCGCGGCCCGCCCGCGCGGGGTGCCGCCAAGCGCCCCCCATCACGCCGCCCTGAGCCCGCAGCTCGAGGGTCGCCTCCCGACTGCGGGCAGACACGCAGCGGGCGACGACGACAGCAATGCCGCGGGCTCGGGGCCGGGGCGGCGCACCGCCGTGGGGCGAGCCGCCGAGCGCCAGACGCACAACCTGAGCGAAGAGCAGCTGCTGGCGGCGCTCGAGGCGGAGAGCTGGTCGCCCCAGCGCACCGCGGGCTCCCTGGGCATCGCCACCAGCACGCTGCACTACATGATGCAGAAGGCCGGCATCCGGCGCGCGACGGACTTCTCGGACGACGAGCTGCGCGAGGCTGCGGCTCGGTGGAACGACGATCTGCACGAGATGGCGCGCGCGCTGAAAGTCTCGCCACGCGCCCTCAAGCTCACGCTGACGCGACGGGGCCTGGACTGAGGAGATGATGGCCGCGCCACGACCTGCATGCGCCTTGAGCGCGCTCGCGCTCGTCGCCGGCCTCGTGGGTTGCGACGACAGCGCCCCCACGGACGCGGAGCGCGGTGGCCTGGAATCGATGGCCACACGGGATGCGGCGGTCCCAGACGCGGGCAGCGACGCCGGAGGCGATGCGGGCGCCGACGCCGGACGCGGCGCGCTGGAGCTGCCCGACGCCACGATGCCGAGCGTCGAGCGAGGGGAGGCGTCGCCCTGCGCAAACACGGACTGCAGTCACCTGGACGACGCCTGCATGCGCGGGCTGTGCGATCCGAGCAGCGGGGGGTGCCTCGAGCTGTGGCTGCCCGACGGCACCGCCTGTGGCGACGAGGGGGAATCGCCCTGCGATCATCCCGACAGCTGCCAGGACGGGATGTGCGCGGCCAACCATGTGGAGGCCGGGGCGGTGTGTGGCGACGCGGATCTCGAGTGCCACCTGCCGGACACATGCGACGGCGCAGGCGTCTGCCAGGACCGCGGGGTGCAGTCGGAAGGCAGCGCCTGCGGCGACGACTCCGCCTCGGAGTGCGACCAGCCCGACAGCTGCGATGGGCGGGGCCGCTGCCAGGACAACCACGCGGGGCAGGGCAGCGCCTGCGGCGATGCCGCGGGCGAGTGCGTGGTGGCGGACAGCTGCGATGGGCGGGGCCAGTGCAGGGACATGGGCTTCGTCGCCGCCGGGGCGCCTTGCGGCGACGGGACCGACGTCGAGTGCAACGGCGCGGACAGCTGCGACGGCGCCGGCAGCTGCATGCCCAACCACAGCGCCGCCGGAACCGCCTGCGGCAGCGCGAGCGAGGGCGAGTGCGACGCGGCCGACAGCTGCGATGGCCTCGGCAGCTGCCTGCGCAACCACAGCGCGGCCGGCACCCCGTGCGGAGACGCGGGCGACAGCGCCTGCGACCACTACGATCGCTGCGACGGCTCCGGTAGCTGCGACAGCGCGCAGCTGCAGCCCGGTGCGGTCTGCGACGACCAGAGCGATCCCTGCGCCGCCGCAGACCTCTGCGACGTGCACGGCGGCACCTGCATCGATCGCGGCCCGCAGGCCTGCGCGACCGTCGCGGGACACCTGATGTTGGACGTTCAACCGGTGGGTGGCGGCGTGCTCGATGTCGTCACGCCTACCCAATGGTTCGGCGCTGTGGCCAACGCCGACTCGAGCTTCGAGCTGGTGGTACCCGCTTCCCAACTGCTCGAGCTGCGCAGCAGCGCCGAAGGCCACTACAACACGATCCAGGCGTGGCGTGTACCGATGGAGGGGACCACCGACGCGTTTCTCAACGTCTACTCCCAGGCCGGCATGGACGACGCCATCCAGTTCTTCGGCTGGAGCCAGGACCCCGACCTCGGCGTGATCTTCACCATCTACTGGGGTGCCAGCGGCAGCGGCGGCGAAGGCATGCTGGTCAATCGACCCTCGGAGATCCCGTGGGTGCTGGACGGGGCCGCCATTCCGACACTGAGCACGACGCTGGTCGCGGGGGGTGTGAACTCGAACATCGTGCACAGCAACGTGGAGCCTGGGCCCCTGGAAATCACACCCATCGCGCCCGAGGGCAGGAGCTGCGTCCCGCGCTACCCGGACTACGCGTACCGCGTGGAGGCCGGGACGATGACGCTTGTGGAGATGCTCTGCGGTCCCGCGCAGGGCGAGTGAGAAGAGGGACCCGGACGGATCGCGATCGGCGAGGACCGCATCCAGCTGCTGTCGGACACGGCGCCGCGGCGCCTGAAGCTCAGCAGCGACGGCCTGGAGGCGCGCTACGGCGAGGGCATCACTGGGGAGTGGCAGCTGAGCTGGGGCTGCCGGGCAGGCGACGACTGCAGCCCCTCCCGCTAGCACGCAAAGGGCGCCAGAAGAGTTCCTGGGATGGTTGAAATTAAGTACCCATGGGCTCGTAATTTAACTGAGCCCAAAATCGCATCA
>JAPPOT010000516.1:11685-12034 GCA_028817855.1 Myxococcales bacterium | reverse complement strand
CGGTCGCGCCACCAGCACCCGAGCCGGCGTCGCAGCGGCCCCCACCTCCCGGCCCGGCGGCGGCGCCACCACCCGCGCCGCCCGCGAGCGCACCACCGGTGGGCTTCGGGGACTTCGCCGAGGGGCCGGCGCCGCCTCAACAGGCCCAGTCGATCGACACGACCGCGGGTCTGGCGATGGGCGCCGCCGTGCCCAACAGCGCCGGGGCCGTCCCGCCGCCACCGCCTCCCTCGGAGCCGGAGCCGCCCGAGTCCAAGCTCACCGCCGGGCGCAACCTCGGCGGCGGCTAGGTCGATGGGCGACCCGGCTGGGGGGTCGGCGACAAGCTCTACCGCGGGCGCTTCTACGG
>JAPPOT010000516.1:4418-11675 GCA_028817855.1 Myxococcales bacterium | reverse complement strand
ACCCGGCGGGGGGGTCGACGACAACCTCTACCGCTCGCGCATCTACGACGGCAAGGTGGACGCCAATCCGGCCGAGGCGGCCGCGCGCGAGGCTTCCGAGGAGGGCTCGCGGCCGCCCCCGCCCGATCCCGGGCCCGGCGCCGCGATCGGCGCGACGCGTGACCAGAGCGTGACCAGCAAGCCCGAGCTGCTCGAGCTGGACGACGTTCCGCTCGGCAAGCAGCCCGTGCCCATGCCCAAGTACGCCGGCGGCGGCGGTGCGCCCGTCCGGGACTCGGGTGGAGCCCACGATCCCGGGCCCACCTCGATCGGTGTGCGCGCCCCCGAAGCCGGTCCGCGCCCCGCGCCAGAGGGTGCGGCGCCCGTCGTGAGCGCGGCGGCGCGCCATGGCAGGGCCGACCCGGCCCAGCGGCGCTTCGCGGGCACTGTGGTGGGGCGTGAGGTCACGGAGGAGCCGGACCCTCCGCCGTTGCTGCTGCGGTTGTTGATGCGCGTCGTGATCGGCGTCGCCCTCTTCCTCTTTGTCGCGATGGCGCGGGAGTTCGGTAGCGGCGAGGTCGATCGGCAGCTGGCCGGCTGGGATCGCGGTGGCGCGTACGAGGACGCCATCGGCGAGGCGGAGCCGGTGGACGATGGCGAGGACGTCGCCCGCGACTCCGAGCGCGAGCCGCGCCGCGCCGCGCGCGACAGCGCTCCGATCGATCGGGGCCCGCCCGCGCTGAAGTGGCTCGAGAGCGAGCTGCACCAGGTGAGCTCCGGTGACAAGGACGGCGTGCGCGCCCTGGTGAAGAAGCTGAAGCGTGCGGGCGCACTCGAGGTCTACATGGGGCGAGTCATGCGCAACGGCCCCCTGCATCTCTGCGGCGAGCTGATCGTGGAGCTGCCGGACGATCGCGCCCGGCGCCAGTCGGTCTTGCGCGCCTATGCAGAGTACCGCGCGGCCTACGGCGTGCTCGGCGGCGTGGCCGAGCCCGAGGGGCGCTACCTCCGGGTGATGCCGTAGCGGCGGCCGCCTCTCGTGGGCTCAGCCGCCCTGTCGGCTGAGGCGCGCCGCCGTGGCGAAGGGGTTTGTGCCGGTCAGGTTTCCGACCTCGCCGCCGCCGCGGATCTCGAATGCGTTGTACTCCCAGCTCGACCCCACGCGCTCCAGCTTGACGTGGGCGTCGTAGGAGACGTCCGAGTCCTCGTCGGTGCTGCCGTTGATGAGGATGGTGTGGCGCACGACGAACTCGGCCTCCTTGCCGTTCCAGGACATGTGCTCGGCGTCGATCCGGAAGCGCCGCTTCATCACCGCGACCTTCATCGGGTCGTAGTTGGTTCCCGCCTTCAGCGGGGACTTGATCGGCTGACCATTGATGAAGCGGTGACCGTCGTAGGCGATGCCGAAGCCGTCCTTGGCCTCGTCGCGGATGAAGCTGCGCGCGCCCCACAGGGGGCGATAGTAGAGCGCCAGGTTCAGCAGCAGGCAGACGGCTGCAGCCCAGACGATGTCGCGTGCCCCAAACATGCTCTGGAAAGGATATCCGAACGCGCCCTGACAGCCTATGGGCGCGGTTGTGCGGCGATGCGCGCCAACATCTGGACCAGTGGGCGGCTCTCCTCCGCCAGCTCGGGGGCGGTGGCCAGGATGCCGTCCAGGGTGCGGCGCGCGACGTCGGGCTGCCCGTCGTAGAGCTGCAGCCACGCCAACTGCAGAAGTGCCCGCGGCTCGCCGCCTCGCCCCTGCTCCTCCAGCAGCGTCATGCCCTGCTCGCGTCGCCCGGCGGTCCACAGGGCGGTCGCGGTGGTGCGAAGCGCCTCGCCGCGCGACATCAGGAAGCTGGAGCTGTCGGGCACCACGTGCGGGATCGAGAGCCGGCGCGGTTGCAGCTTGGCGTCCAGCGCGAGCAGCTGCGTGCGGCGCGCGGGCGACAGTGGCCAGAGGCTGTCCACCAGCGCCTCCATCCCCGCGCGGGTGTGCCCGGCGCCGAGCAGGCGGCGCCCGCGGTAGCTCAGCTGGTCGCGTAGGATCGCCGCGACCGCGTCGCCGTCGCCCGCGGGGCTCGCGGCGGCCTCCTGCGCGAGCCGCGCCTGCTGGCGCTCACCGATGCTGCGGGTGAGCACGTTTCCGGGGGCGCCCCCGCTCGGCCGTGCGACCACCGAATAGGGTCCGGCGATGGCGGCGAGCGGGATGCCGGAGAGGTCGCGCTCGAGGAGCACCGGCACGTGGGGCAGGGCGGAGGCGATGGCGCCGCGCAGGTACTGGCGGTGGGGATTCTTGCCCGCGCCGCGCCGCGGGGTGCCGTCGAGCGCGGGGTGGGCGGCGAGCTGCTGCCAGTGCCACGAGGATGTCGACAGGCCGGCGACGAAGATCGCCGCGTCGGGACGCGCGCCGTCCACGGTTCGGGCCATCATCCACCCACCGGCGGTGAAGTCGGTCGTGGGTACCACCAGCGCGCGCGGCGGCGGCGTGTCCACGAGCGTGCCCATCAAGGTCTCGAGCACGGGTGCATCGCTCCGCAGCAGCTCGGGTGCGCGCGACAGGGTGTACGGGCTGACGGCGAGCAGCGCGAGCGCGAGCCCAACCGCCGCGCGCAGGCGCGCTTCGCGCCACAGGCTGCCGAGCGCGGCGGCGCCCGCCGCGATCCAGATCGCGCAGCCGGGCGCGAAGTAGCCGGGGTGGTCCGGGATGCGGAGATCGACCAGGACCAGCCAGGACGGGGTGAGCGCGAGGCCCCCACCGAGGGCCAGGCCAGCGAGCAGCGTTCGCCGCGTCGGCTCGCGCAGCCACAGCAGGAGCAGCGCAAGCAGCCCGACACCGGCGCCGGTCACCAGCGCGTGGACCGTGACCTCGCCCGCCCGCGAGACCCACGAGACGCTCTCGCCGATCACGCTGTTGTGGGCGTAGGCCTCGCCGGACACGTAGGTCAGGAAGCCGTCCAGGTCGCCAGGGCGCCCCCACATGGCCGCGCCGGCCGCGGCCCGCGCGGGCAGGTAGGCGTAGACCAACATGCCCAGGGGCGCGAATCCCGCCGCCCACAGCACCGGCCTCGGCCGCGCGAGCAGGCGCCGGGCCTGGGGCACCGCCACCGCCAGCCCGAAGAGCACCGCCGACAGCGCGTTGAGCGGATGCACCGTGGCGGCGAGCCCCGCCGCGAAGCCGGCGAAGGCGATGTGTCGACCCGGGCCGCCGGCCGCCCACCGCGTCAGGTGCAGGGCGCTCCACAGCGTGAGCGCGAGCGAGAGCCCGTAGACCTCCGCGCGCAGGGCCTGGCGCAGCACGGGCGTGGTCAGCCCGACCCCGAGCGCCGCGACCGCCTGCACGAACGGCACCGCGCGCTCGGGTGCGCGCAGCAGCCGCGCGAGCTCGGCGGCCAGCTGGCAGGCGAGCCATCCGGCCCACAGCACGCAGGCGCCGCTGAAGAGCGCGATGCGGGCCGGGATGGGCCCGAGCGGGACCCGCGCGAAGGCGTGTGCGAGCAGCGCGTGCAGGGGCTGCCCGGGGGGGTGCGAGCCGCCCAGCTCCCAGCTGGCCGCGATCAGCTCACCGGCGTCGAAGAGGTGGGGCCCGGCCGCGACCTGAAGCGCGAACAGCACGGCGAGCGCCGAGAGCGCAGCGAGCACGGCGCCATCCTTGCGGAGATCGACGAGCACTGCACCGATCGTAGCCATCGTGGCCAACCCTTGCCAGGGCACGCAGCGCCACGCGGCGCTTGATCAGGTTCAAACCGCGCCTTGGCCCGGGGTGAGTTTCGGCGTAGTACGAAGGGCACTCGGTTACGGGGGGCAGCGAAGCCAGGTCGGCGCCCTTTGGGCCGGTCGGCACGGAACGACTGGATCATGGGCCCGCAAACTGATTTTCCTCAGCGGCGAGGCTGGCTGGCGTGGGTGGGGCGCGTCGCCAGCTGTGTGTTCGTCACGGCCTTTGTCGGCCTCATGCTGGTGCAACCCCTCTCGTCCAGCCACTCCGTCCGACGCGAGGTGAGGAGCGTCGAGCGGACGCTGCGGCCCCTGCGCCTCTTCTCACCCTGGCGCATGTTTGTGGGCCGCGCCCGACCCGGCTACGTGAACGTCGAGGGTGAGCTCGCCGATGGTCAGCGTGTTTGGATCGCCAACTTCCGCCACGAGGGAAAGTCCTTTCTCGCGCGTGCACGTGACGCGCGCCTGCGCAAGATGCACGCTAAGCTCAAGCGCACGCGCGCCTGGCGCAGCAGCTACATGGGCTACCTCTGTCGGGAGGGTCGAGCGCGCTTCCCAGACATGTGGAGGCTGCGCCTCGTATTGCGCAAGCCGAGGATCCGGGATGTCGATGGGCAGGTCGTCACGAAGGCACGGCGACGTACCCTCTTTACGCATGACTGTGACGCGCCGAAGACGCAAGAGCGCAAACGCAAGCGTGGCAAGGGGCGCACGCGATGAACGCGCTGCTGTCGCGTACGCTGGGTGCGCTCACGGCCTTCTTCGCGGCGCCGGTCAGCGGCACGAGCGCGGCGCTGTACCGCGTCGCTCTGGGGGGCTGCTGCTTCTGGTACGCATTCACGCTGGCGCTCAACGTCGAGCGCTACTTCAGCGAGACCGGCGCGTTCCCCTGGGCCTTCGCACCGCGTGACGCCCGCTGGGGCGCCTTCGCACTCGCGCCGCAGGACGAGGCCTGGGCTCTGACGATCTTCGTCGTCGTCATGGGGCTGTCGGTGGTGCTCGCGCTCGGTGTCCTGCCACGCCTGGTGTGCGCGGTGCTGTACTATCTCTCGCTCTCGATCCACTACCGCAACCCCACCATTTCCAGCGCGGCCGATCAGCTGCTGCATGTGTTGCTCTTCCTCTCGATCTTCCTGCCCCTGGGCTACCGCCTCTCGGTCGATGCGGTGGTGCGCAGGCGCCTGGGGAGGGCCACGCCCACGGGCAGCATCTGGAGCCAGCGGCTGGTGCAGATGCAGGTGGCGGTCGTCTACGGCATGACGGCCGTCACAAAGGCCGGCGAGGAGGTCTGGCAGAGCGGCGATGCATTGCGGGGTTTTCTGGCCATGCCGTCCTACTCGACGTGGCCGATGTGGCATGACCCGTGGCCGTTCATGAAGCCTCTGACCTGGGGGACGCTCGCCTTCGAGCTGGCCTTCGCTGCGCTGATCTGGTTTCGACCCCTGCGACCGTGGCTGCTCGGAGCCGGGGTGGCCTTTCACACCGGCATTGGCACGCTGATGCAGATCCCATTGCTCAGCGGAATGATGATCATGACCTACCTGCTCTTCATTCCCGACGACGTCGCCGAGCGAGCGGTCGCCCGCGCAGGGGCATGGCTGAGGCGCCGGAGACGCGGCTAGCCCGATCGGCGGTCGTCAGGCCGACTTCCTAACCGCGTCCCCAATGGCGCCTACAGGGCCGCGATCCGAACCGCCGGGCCGGGCCGCACGATCAGCGGCGACTCGGCCTCCTCCACATCGCCGTCCAGCGCGTAGCGCACCGTGCCCTCCTCGGTGCTGATGCGCAGCGACTGGGTGACCGGCGAGAATCCGAGGCCCTCGGTCGCCGGTTGCCCCCGGCGCAGCCGCGGCAGCTCGCGCACCAGCATCTGCACGCTGCCGTGGAAGGCGAAGACCTGGAACGCGTCGGTGCGCTCCTCGCTCTGGGGGTAGGGGCGGAATCCCAGCCCCACCTCCGGCACGGTGCCCGCGCCGAGCGCCACGTAGCGCCGCGCTGGGTGACTCTCGCCGTCCACCTCCAGCGCGGCCGTGAGCGGTGTCTCGATCTGCTCGATCAGATGCCCGCCCACCACGGTCTCCACGCTGCCCCGGGCCAGCAATCCCAGCGCCGCGATGCGCCCCTTGCCGCCCGAGCCGTAGAGCGCGTCGAGGAAGCCGACCATCACGCCTGCGCTGAACAGGAAGCCGGTCCTGCCGTCGACCGAGAGGGTCGCGCGCTCGAGCACCGGCCCGGCCGGCCGCGCCAGCAGCCTGGCGAGCAGCTTCTCGGGGCTGCCCTGGGAGATCTGCAGCGCGTTTGCGATCGTGTTCATGGTGCCGCCGCGCAACAACGCGATGCGCGGAAGGGGGTTGTGCCGGTAGGCGCGGTGCAGCGCCGTCAGCACGCCGGCGACGGTTCCGTCACCGCCGGCGATCGCCACCGTGGAGACCCCGCGCTCGCGTACGCCGTCGGCCACCGCGTCGGTCATCTCACGCGACTCGGTCACGAAGACCGCGCCCTTGCCCGCGGCCACGGAGCGCAGACGCGCGGCATCGCGCTCGCCCTGCCGTCCGCCCCCCGCCCGGGGGTTGACGACGATGGCAAGGTCGCCCGACGTGGTCATGGCAGCTCCGCGGGGCCTCTCGGGTTACTCCGCGGACCGCTCGAAGCCGCTCAGGCTCGTGAAGCGGGCCACGTGATGCTCCTCGTCGCCGAAGAGCGCCATCAGCACGTTCATGCGCTTGTAGAAGAGCCCCACGTCGTGCTCGTCCGTCACGCCGATGCCGCCGTGGAGCTGGATCGCCTGGGCGGTGATGTACTTGCCGCTCTGGCCCAGCTGGACCTTGGCGGTGGAGATCGCCTTGCGCCGCTCGTCGGCGTCCGCGTCGACCTTGAGCGCGGCCAGCAGCATGGTCGCCTTGGCCAGCTGCAGCTCGACGAACATGTCCACCGCCCGGTGCTGAAGGGCCTGGAAGCTGCCGATCTTGGCGCCGAACTGTTGGCGCTCGCACAGGTACTCGCGCGTCATCTCGAAGGCGCTCTCGAGCAGGCCGGCACCCTCGGCACAGGCCGCCGCGGCGCCCAGGTCCATGACCTCCTCGAGCAGCGGCGCGGCGCTTCCGGCGTCGCCGAGCAAGGCGTCGGGGCCGACCTTCACGCCCTCGAGGGTGATGTGCGCAGCGCGCCGGCCGTCCATCGTCTTGAGCGGCTCCACCTTCACGCCATCGGCGCCAGGGTCGAACGCAAAGAGCGAGACGCCTGCCGCCTCGTCGACCGCACCGCCGGTGCGGGCCGAGACGATCACGTGGTCGGCGCAGTCGCCGCCCAGCACCCAGACCTTCTCGCCGCTCAGGCTGTAGCCATCGCCCGACTGCTCCGCGGTGGTCGCCACGCGGCTGACGTCGTGGCGGCTCTCGCGCTCCGAGCAGGCCAGTGCCAGCGTGCCTTGCCCCTCGAGCACGGGGGCGAGCAGCCGCTCCTTCTGCGCCGCGCTGCCGGCCCGCGCCACCGCCGTGCCGCCCAGCACCACGGACGGGATGATCGGCTCTGGCACCAGCGTCGTGCCGCGGCGCTCCAGGATCAGCGCCACCTCCAGGA
>JAPPOT010000516.1:0-4408 GCA_028817855.1 Myxococcales bacterium | reverse complement strand
CCTCCAGGAAGCTCATGCCCAGACCGCCGTCCTCCTCGGCGAAGGGCAGGGCGAGCCAGCCGAGCTCGCCCATCTGCGCCCAGACCTCCTTCGACCAGCCCGGCTCCTCGTCGCGCTGGGCGCGGAAGCGGGACAGGGGGGAGTCCTTCTTCACGAAGCTGTTGACGTTGTCGACCAGCAGCCGCTGCTCTTCGTTGAGCTCGAAGTCCATCGTTTACCTCACGCGCCCGGAAGCTGCAGGATGCCCTTGGCGATCACGTTGCGCTGGATCTCGTTGCTGCCGCCGTAGATCGTCGTCGCGCGGTCGTAGTTCAGGTTGCTGGGGACCCAGTACTCGTGGGCCGGCACGGCGCCCTCGTTGAACCAGTTGAGCCCGTTGAGGCCCATCAGCTCCATCTGCAGCTCGTCCACCTCCTGGCTGAGCTCCGAGCCGCGGATCTTCAGAATCGACGACTCGGGCCCGGGCGCCTTGCCCAGCTCGGCGCCCGCCAGGGTCTTGTAGATGACCATGCGCAGGCTCTCGATGCGGATCTCGAGCCGCGCGATCCTGGCGCGGATGCCCGGGTCCTCGAACAGCGGCTTGCCGTCGCGCATCGTCTTCTTCGCGATGCGCTTGAGGTTGTGTAGCGCGCGCGTCGAGCGACCCACGTCGCCGATGCTCACGCGCTCGTGGCCGAGCAGGGCCTTGGCCAGGCTCCAGCCCCCGTCGAGCGGGCCGACCAGGTTCTCCTTCGGCACCTTCACGTCGTCGAAGTAGGTGTCGCAGAAGGCCGGCGTGCCGCCGAGGGTCAGGAAGGGCTCGACCCGCAGGCCGGGCGTCTTCATGTCGCACAGCAGGAAGCTGATGCCCTGCTGGCGCTTCGGCAGCGTGCTGTTGGTGCGCGCCAGGACGAAGATCCAGTCGGCGCGGTCGGCGTAGGTGGTCCAGGTCTTCTGGCCGTTGAGGATGAAGTTGCCGTCGCCGTCGTCCTCGGCCTTGAGCTGCAGCGCCGCCAGGTCGCTACCGGCGCCCGGCTCGGAGTAACCCTGGCACCAGAACTCCTCGCCGCTGAGGATCTTCGGCAGGAAGCGCTGGCGCTGGGCGTCGGTGCCGAACTGAACGATCAGCGGCCCGACCATGCGCAGGCCGAAGGGGCTGAGCTCGGGCGTGCCCGCCATGACCAGCTCCTCGCCCAGGATGAAGCGCTGGGTCGGGTCGAGGCCAGCGCCGCCGTGCTCCTTGGGCCAGTTCGGCGCGACCCAGCCCTTGTCGTAGAGGACGCGGTGCCACTCGCGGATCTCCTCCGGCTCGAAGTGGGCGTGGTTCTTCGCCTTGGCCGCGATGTGCGCGGGCATCGCGGACTGGATCCACGCGCGTGCTTCCCTGCGGAAGGCCTCCTGCTCGGGGGTGAAGGACAGATCCATCGCGACTCCTCTCGATCGAAGGGAAGGGGCAGCGATCTATCAGATTTCCCGATGCTCCGGGATGATCGCCGCCGTGTGCTGCAATTCTGCGAGTTTGGCAGAATGCCGCGGTCAGCGCGCGCGCGTTCGGATCAGCCCTTCCTGGGCCACCGAGACCACCCGCGTGCCGTCGCGCCGATACATGGCGCCGTGAATCAGTGGACGACCCGCGTGGGCCGCGGGTGTCTCCATCGTGTAGAGCATCCAGTCGTCGAAGGGCGTGATGCGGTGGAACCACATGCTGTGGTCGAGGCTCGCGCCCCCACGCGGCCGCCTACGCAGCTCGGGATGGGGCAGCACCCCTGTCATGACCAGCGACATGTCGCTGACGAAGACCAGCATGCCCAGGTGCAACACCGGATCCTCAGGCAGCGCCGCGGTCGGGCGCATCCACATCCTTCGCTGGCCGTGCTCGGCCGAGCGCTCGAAGCCGCCATCGCAGTCGCGCATCAGCACCGGTGAGAAGGCACCCCAGGGGCCGCCACCGCGCAGCGTATCCGGGTCGGGAACATCCGGCATCGGGTCCTGGTGCGCGAAGCCCTTCTCGGGCTGTGCGAAGCTGGCGGTCAGCGTGAAGATCACGCTGCCCTCCTGGCGCCCGACCACGCTGCGGGCGTGGAAGTTCTTGCCTTCCTTGAGCCGCTCCACGCTGTACTCCACGGGCGCCTTGGGCGAGCCCGGGCGCAGGAAGTACGCGTGCAGGGAGTGCAGCTGGGGCCCCTCGACGGTGCGCGCCGCGGCCACGACGGCCTGACCGGCGACCAGGCCGCCGAACAGGCGCGGCCCGCCGAAGCGGCTGGATGTGCCGACGAAGAGGTCTTCGCCTTGGGCGTCGACGTCGAGCCGACGCAAGGTGGATTCGAGCGCCTTCGACTCGGCGCTCTCCTGAACTGCCATGGGGCCAGTATTTAGCCGCGCTCGCGCGACGTGCAAGGCCCGCGTTGAATTCCATTCAAACGCGAGCAGGTCTCAAATGTGGCTTGGCTGCGCCGGGGGAGCGGCGGCGTGGAGAGAGTCGCCGCCTTTTTAGACGGGCACCACGCGCGAGAAAGCAGGTCCGACAACCCCGTACATGCCGGTACCTGCTGGGACCCTCGATGACGGAGCGGGCACGGTCAACGCACCACCGAAGTGCCTCGAGCGCCTGGGATCGCCAGCCGACCCCGACGCGGGGAGGGGCACCCCTACAGTGCCTTGCACAACACCCACCGTTAGTACCGTCGTTTCCATCGATTCGCTCGCGGTGCCCGCCGGGAGAGGAGTTGCTCAACCCCGACGCAGCAAGCCGTGTACATATTTACTATAATATTGCACCTATGCTGTCAAGAACAAATCTTGGCCAAGATTAGCCAGGGTGGCGCGGGGCGCTCCCGTGCCGCACACTCTTGCTCTCCGGCGCGCTGCCGGACCGGCTCCATGTCGCGGTTTTTCCTTATCTTTGCGGCCCTGCTCGCGTTCTTCCCCGACCCCCACGCGCGCGCCTTCTGCCGCATGACGGTCGAGGAGCCGATGCCGCGTGACGGCTGCCCCGCTCCCGGCACCTGGCTCGAGTGGCGCCGCCAGTGCATCAGCTACACGCTCGTCGACCGCGATGCCGACGAGTCGGACTTCGAGGAGGTTCGCGACGCCGCCGACCGCTCCTTTTCGCGCTGGACCGCGGTCGAGTGCGACGATGGCCCGCTGCCCATCGAGCTGGCCCAGACCTCCGATCTCGGGCTCTGCACCACGGCCGAGTACAACCAGCGCTCCGGCAACGCCAATACGATCTACTTCGTGGACAACTGGCTCGAGCTTGGCCTGCCCTTCGACGCCTTTGGCCTGACGATGATTTGGCACAGCCCGGAGGACGGCGAGATCTTCGACGCGGACATGCAGCTCAACGAGACCCAGGGTCGCTTCACCGTCTGCGACGATCGCTGCGAGCCCGGTACGGTCGATCTGGAGAACGTCATCACCCACGAGGCCGGTCACTTCCTCGGCCTCGGCCACAGCGAGGTCAGCGACGCGACCATGCACTCGCGCGCCTCCACCGGCGAGACCAGCAAGCGCACGCTGGAGGCCGACGACATCGAGGGCATCTGTCACATCTATGGCGACCTGGACGCGCCGGATTGCGACGTCAGCGACTTCCAGCCCGACCACGGCTTCAGCCCCGAGTGCGCGGGTCCGGAGGGCGCGCTGCCCGCGAAGAATGGGCTGTGCAGCATCGGCGCGCCGGCGCCCACGCCGGGGGTTGCAGGCGGGTTCCTGCTCGCGCTCGTGCTCGTGCTCGCGCGGCGTCGCTCAAAGACCTGACGCGCTGTCGAGCGCGACGCCCAACCCCACCAGCAGGTAGCCCTCCACGCCGCTCTCGCCGGGCAGGGCGCCGAGCTCGAGGGAGTAGCCGAAGCCCACACCGGGCGCGCTCGTGAGGAACGCCGCCATCGTGCCCTCCATGCCGATGCGCACGCCGACTGGCACGAAGTCGCGC
Source organism: Myxococcales bacterium (assembly GCA_028817855.1). GTDB lineage: Bacteria > Myxococcota_A > Polyangia > Polyangiales > JAFGIB01 > JAOUOP01. The sequence goes on along the minus strand of JAPPOT010000516.1, from coordinate 495 downwards.
TGGGGCGCCGGCTCGTCGTCCACGGGATCGCTGTCGGTGGCGTCCTCGAGCGTGAGCATGACGTCGACGAAGTAGCGCCGAAAGCCTACCTCGGCGGCGCCGGCGGTCGCCGCGCTGAGGTTGTAGTGGGTGCCCCAGCCGTAGCCGAGAAAGAGCGACGGCACGGTGTTGAGCACGTGGCGGTCGGAGTCGCCGCCGCTCGGTCGCGCCAGCTGCACCGAGCGGGTGTAGTCACCGCCGAGTCGGAGCGACTGCACGTTGCGCAGGGGGGCGACCCGGTCGCGCCCCTTCTCGGGCAGAGTCAGGCGCGGACCGCCCAGTTTTTGGCTCACCGGCACCTCCAGGTCGGAGTCGGTCGTGTGCCCGGCGCCGCCGGTGACCGCGGGCGTGTCCTCCGGGTAGACCGTGCCGCCCAGGCGCTCGTCCTGCTTGCGGTCGATGAAGTGGTAGAAGAGCCCCAGGCGCGCGCCGAAGCCGAGGCGCGCGGTCTCGCCG
>JAPPOT010000852.1 GCA_028817855.1 Myxococcales bacterium | reverse complement strand
TCCGGTGTTTCCCTGCGGGCGCGCTCGCTCCTGAACGAACCTCGACGATTCGAGTTTGCGGGCAGGGTGCTGCTGCTCGGTTCTTGGAGGGCCGATTCGGAGCTGGCCTCGGTGGTGAAAGCGCCAGCTGGGGACGGCGCGGGTGGCCTGGAGTGTGGATGATTCCTGCCTTCCCTAAGTTCACAGCGGATAGTAGTCTGCGCGCGATTTGGAGGGCTTCTTGCTTCGCAGTCACTATCCGGATCGGCCATGGGGGTGGGTCGTCGCAGCGCTGCTTCTGCTGGTGCCGAGCTCGGCCTTCGCAGGTGGCAGCGAGTTCCCCGCAGATGGCAACCGCGGTCTGGGTCGAGGCGGCGCACGCATGGCGCGCGCGGACGACCCCTCGATCATGACGCGCAACCCCGCGCTGCTCGCGCATCTGTGGGATGACCAGGCGTTGCTCGGCGCGCACCTGCTGCTGCCGGACGCCTGCATGCTGCCGACCGGCGGCTTCGGCTACGGCGTCAAGACCAACGACGTCAGCGACTTCGGCGACGGGCCGATCTTCTTGCAGGCCGCGGAAGGTGACACCGATCTGGATGGCAACCCGCTGGTCGGCTACGGCGACGAGCCCTACCCCGAGGTCTGCTACGAAGGCGGTGCGATCTTCCTGCCGCAGATCGGGCTGAGCATGAAGCTCAGCAACGACCTCGGTGTCGGGCTCGGCTTCTTTCCCCCGGACAATGCGGCGCTCAACCAGTGGGGCAACCGCGACGGCACGATCGACACGCCCAATGGCAAGCGGCCCAATCCGCTGCGCTATTACCGCTCGCACCAGAACGTCAGCTTCTTCACCCTGATGGCGGCGGGCGGCTATCGCGTCAACGACTGGATCAGCGCCGGGCTGGGCTTGCAGTGGAATCTGGCGGTCTTCTCCGCCACCACGTGGACGACGCCGGTCGATGCGCTCGATCCTCGCCAGGACATCCGCACGGACCTCTTCGGCCGTGACCTCTTCATCCCCGGCATCATCGCTTCGGTGCACCTGAAGCCACTGAACTCGCTCGACGTGGCGCTCGGCTTCAAGTGGACGGAGCCGGTTGACGCCAAGGCCAAGCTCGACATCACCTCGGGCGCCTTCGGCACCGGGGAGGTCTTTCAGTACAACGATGCGGAGTTCGGCCTGACCAGCATCGGCAGCTCGACGCCGCCCACCAGCCACAACCTGCCCGGCGTCGTCGACGCGCCGCCGATCTGGGCGCCCCAGGCCTCGATCGGGATCCGCTGGGCCCAGCGTCTCAAGCCACACTTCGGCGACCTGGACCTGGCCCAGAAGACCTCCGACGGCAAGATCGAGGACCACATGGCCACCGAGCGCTGGGATGTGGAGCTGGACTTCATCTACTACTTCACGTCGGTCTTCGACGAGGCCTCCTTCACGAACGACAACTCGCTCGGCCTGGAGCTGCGCGGGGTCGACGAGAATGGCGAGCCCCTGACCCCGATCCCGGCGACTCCGGGTGATTGTTTCGAGCGCGACGAGAACAACAACTGCGTCGGCGACCGCGTGACCCGGGGCCTGCTGGGTGGCAAGGACCAGATCACCGTGCGCCTCGGCGGCGACTACAACGTCTTGCCCGGGCTGTTCTCGGTGCGAGCCGGGGTGTCCTACGAGGCGGACGGAGCGGATGCCTCCCAGCTCAACATCCTGACGCCGATGATGCAGCGCATCGGTCTACACGGGGGCTTCACCGTGCGCCTCGCGGACAAGACCGACGTCACCCTCGGCTACGCCCACTTCATCCACAAGAACCTGCGCCTGCAGGTGCAGGCCGGCGACCCCTCGGCGCGCCTCGATCAGCAGTACCGCACCGACGAGTACAACTTCCAGGCAGGCGAGGGCGAGATCGACCTCGAGGGCAACGAGACCGGCGGCGACTTCGACGGCGTCGCCAACGTGAGCGTCCCGAGCGCGGGCCCCCCCGAAGCGGGCCCCTACTACATCAACGCCGGCAGCTTCACCTACGGCCTGGACGTCTTGTCGCTAGGCTTCACCCAGCATTTCTAGAGGAGGGGGTGCCGCGCACCCCCTCTGGCTGTCGCTTCGCTCCGCCATTCACCCCCCGCGTGGGGAGTACGCTGTCCTCCCCCCACGCGCTCACGCGCGCGGTGCCCCCCACCTGGGTGCTGAGAGACAGCTGGGTGCCCCATGTCTCTGCGTCGCTTCGCGACCGTCTTCCCCGAGGCATCCCCCGATGTCAGCGCGGCTGAGGCCTTCCGCGGCAGTCCTTCGTAGAGCGCCACTCGTCCAAGCCCTTCGCTGAGCGAACTCCGAGCAGCACCACCCGCCGCCCGCCACTCGAATCGTCGAGGTTCGTTCCGGAGCGAGCGCGCCCGGAGCGGAACACCGGAGGCGTAGCGGAGCTACGTCGAGGATTTCCG
>JAPPOT010000435.1:1047-2425 GCA_028817855.1 Myxococcales bacterium | reverse complement strand
CCGGGTGCCACCCGACGGGCAGCACCACCCGCCGCCCGCAACTCGCATTCCCTGTCTCTAGTTGAGCTCCTCTGGGTCGCTGCGGGTGGCGGCGTAGACGTTGGGGCCGAAGGTGCGGGGCTCCTTCTGCTGCGCCTCGAGCGCGCCGACGACGTCGGCCACCTGCTCGAGCACCTCGTAGCGCACGCTCAGCGTGTAGTAGTCCTCGTCGCGCACGCCTCCGGTGCGCTCGAGCGACGCCTCCACCACCGGCCGCGCGTCGTCGAGCAGCTGGAAGTGCACGCCGAAGTCCGGCACCTCGTCCGCCATGAGCACCTCGAGCGCGACGCCCACCGGGTTGAAGGCCAGGAAGAAGGGCTCGAACTCGATGCGGTAGGCCTCGTACTGCCCCTGCGGCGCGTGCCAGCGGGCGCCCTCCACGCTGCGCCGCACCACCTCGCCCTGAAGTAGGCCCCGCCCGCCGGTGCCAGCAGCTCGAAGACGCTCTCCTCGGCCCCGCGCGCGCGCTCGCGCAGGTAGTGATCGAGCACCGGCAGCGTCTCCGGCGTGTAGTCCAGCTCCAGCTCCAGCGCCTCCTTGACGAAGCGCACACAGGCCTCGGCTAGCTCCACAACGTGGGACGGCAGGGACGTCTCGGTGTCGGCCATGAACCGGGTTGGAGCAGTTTTCGGGCTGTGATTCAATGGCCCCCGCAGTGAGTCGGTCGCGCAAGCCCCACGAGGAGCCCGCCGCAGGCGCCCAGTACCGTGGGCGAGCGGGTCAGACACGCACCGAGCGCGTGCATCTGGTGGAGGAAGACGGCTCCGTCGGCGCCCACGACATCTACCGCGTCGTCAACGTCACCACCCACCCGAGCCTCAAGGAAACCGTGCTCAGCGGTGCGCTGCACGTGCTCGAGGATGGCCGCGAGCTGGCCGTGCCGTTCGTCTACCACGACCCGATGGAGCGCAAGTTCGCGCTCGTCATCCCGCCGGCGCTCGCGCACCTCGAGATGAAGGAGTGGTCGGGGCTGCTGCAGGAGATCACCGCGGACACCTCGGTGCCGGTGCCCGCCTACGTGCGCGACAGCACCACCGTGCTCGGCATCGGCGCGCTCGACTACTTCCTCGACACCGAGGCCGAGCCCGACGAGATCGCCGACCTGCGCGCCTCCGTGCCGCCCCTGCCCCCGCCGCCCGAGCCGGACCCGGCGGCGCTCGAGGCGCTCGAGCAGCAGCAGCGCGAGCTGCAGGAGCGCGAGCAGCGTGCCGCCGACCGCGAGCGCGAGGCGGCCGAGCGCGCGAACGCGGCCGAGGCGCGCGCGAGCGAAGCCAGCTCGGCCGAGCGCGAGCTGCAGGAGCGCACGCAGGCGCTCGAGGCGCAGGAGCAGTCGATCAAG
>JAPPOT010000435.1:0-1037 GCA_028817855.1 Myxococcales bacterium | reverse complement strand
CGATCAAGGAGCGTGAGCAGCAGGCCGAGGCGCGCACGCAGGAAGCCGAGCAGCGCCTGCGCGACGCCGAAGCCCGCGCCAAGGAAGCCGAGAGCCGCGAGCAGGAAGCCCAGGCCCGCGAACGCGAGGCGGCCGAGCGCGAGCAGCAGGCCGCCGAGCGCGAGCGCGACGCCGAAGCGCGCGCCAAGGAAGCCGAGACGCGCGCCAAGGACGCCGCCGCCGCCGACCTCTCGCGCGCCGAGGAGAAGGACCGCGCCGAGCAGGCCCTGGCGCGCGACCGCGAGGCCGTCGCCCACGAGCGCGAGGCGGTGGCCGCGGAGCGCGCCAAGCTGGCCGAGGAGCGCAAGGCGCTGGCGGACACGCGCGCCGAGCAAGCCGCCTCGATCGAGAAGGAGCGCAAGGCGCTCAGCGAGGCGCGCGCCGAGCAGTCGGCCAAGCTCGAGTCGGAGCGCAAGGCGGCCAGCGCCGCGCAGCAGAAGCAGGCCGACAAGCTCGCCGAGGCGCAGAAGGCGAAAGCCGACGAGCTCGCCAAGGACCAGAAGGCGCTGCAGGAGGCCGAGGCCGAGCTGACCGCGAAGCGCGAGTCCCTCGGCGCGCGCGAGCGCGAGCTCAACGCGCAGGTCGCGCGCGTGGAGGAGGAGCAGGCTCGCGTGGTGCGCGACGCTGCGCGCGCGAGCGACGGCGACCGGACCGGCGCGCGCGCGCCGATGCCGACGGGGCAGTGGCAAGAGGCCTCGGGCGAGCCGAACACCGACGACCAGCCCACCGCCCTGCACGACATGAGCGAGTACCACCGCGAGAGCAGCGAGGTGGCGATGCGCGGGCGCCGCCGCGTGGTCGAGGGTGCCGAGGCGCTTCCCGATTTACTCAAGAGCCCGAGTCGCACGCAACAGCGGCGCGAGCCGGGCAAGGCGAAGGCGCCGCGGCCCGCGCCGGCGCCGGCCGCCAAGCCCGTGCCGCCGCCGGCCGTTCGCTCCGAGACCGCGCGCGCGGCGAGCGCCGCGCTGCCCACGCCGCCGGCCGCCGCGGGGAGCGTG
>JAPPOT010000488.1:8264-12047 GCA_028817855.1 Myxococcales bacterium | reverse complement strand
CCTTGCTGCTGGGGGCGGGGCTTGGTGTGTTGTCTGGGGGGCTGGTTGTGCATGGGGCTGTGCTGGAGCTGACCCATCAAACGGGCTCGCTGCCTGTGTTATCGTGCCGGGCTTTGGAGGTTGTACGGTGGCGTCGAAGGAGTCTCGGGGATTGATGACGGCGGTGATCGCGCTGGTCGCGTTCGCCGTGATGATCGTATGGGTGATGATCGGTCCGTCCGACGGGGGAGAGGACGAGCCGGTCGTGGAGCAGGAGTCGGAGGTGGCGCCGGCCGTGGCCGCCGCGCAGGACCCGGTGCCCGCGAAGAAACCGGCCGCCCTGGCCGAGGCGGAGGCCGCCGCCGAGGGCGCAGCCCAGGGTGACGGCGTCGACCTCTTCGCCGGCGAGATGCCGGACTTCATGGCGGAGTACCACCTGCGTGTGCTGCAGAAGAAGAAGCTCGGCGCGCACATGCAGAAGGAGCTCTACAACTGGGGGCAGGAGAACAAGAGCGATGCGCGGCCGCAGCTGATCCTGGCGTGGGACTCGATGAACCGCGACTGGGAGGGGATCGCGGTGCGGATGTATCGGATCGCCTATCGGGCGGACAATCGTGCGAAGGACGATCCGACGATGCTGCGCGACCTGCTCAAGATCGCAGCCAAGTACGACCGCACGGAGTACCGGGAGACCGTCGCGATCATCAAAGAGGCCTACGGCGAGGAGGCCCTCCCGCGCATCGACGAGGCGATCGCCAAGCACCGCGCCGAGAAGAACAGTGCGGGCGTGGACCGGCTGCAGCGCCTGAAGACCTCGATCAGCGGGTCGTAGCGCCTGCCCTCCCGTGGCATTTGGGAGGTTTGCCGCGCGCGGCGGCTGCTCTACCATCCGCCCCAGGAGGTCCCCCGTGAACCACGTCCAGGTCTCGCTGACGCGGTGTATCTTCCCCCTCGCTGCCTGCTCGGGCGGTAGCCCGGCCCCGGCCGCGGAGCCCGCTACGGAGCCAGCCCCCACCGCGCCGGCCCCGGCCGAGCCCACCACCCAGCCCGCGGCGGCGCCGGCCGCGGAGGCGCCGCCTTCCGGCGAGCTTCCGCCGGTTCCCGAGGGCGCCAAGGTGGCCTTCGCGGAGCCCGCCGATGGCGCGACGGTGAAGGGCCCCATCCTCGACGGCAAGGTGCAGGTCACGGTGAAGATGGCAGCGGACGGCATCGAGGTGAAGCCCTCGGGACCGGTCGAGACGGGCAGCGGGCATCACCACATCCTGATCGACACGCCCGCCATCCCGAAGGGCAGCGTCATTCCGAAGGACGACAAGCACGTGCACTTCGGCAAGGGCCAGACCGAGACGCGGCTTCCGCTCTCGCCGGGTGAGCACACCCTGACCATGCAGCTCGCCGACGGCATCCACCGATCCTACGGGCCCCAGCTGGCCGCCAAGATCAAGATCACAGTCGAGGCCGAGGCCGCGGGCGCCGTCCCTGCCGAGGGCGAGACCAAGGAGTAGCTAGTAGGTCTCGCGCACGAAGCGGCGCTGGCGGCGAACGAGCATCGCCTCGAGCGGGCTGGCCCGCCGCTCCCCCTCCACATCCAGGTACTCACGCTCCTCGACCGACATCACCGGTGAGGTGTAGTGGGCGTGCCCGTCGATCTGGAAGCGCAGTGACTCGCCCACGGCCGGGAGGTCGTAGGTCTGCATCTTCCCTGCGGCGTCGCGGAAGGCTGTGGCCAGACGCTGGCCGCAGGCCCAGTGCCGGGGCTGGTATTCGCCGCTGCGGCGCTCGCGGACGGCGAAGCACACGTGGCCGCGGACGTGGTATTCGCTGTTGCGGGTGACGAACACTCGATATGCGCTTGGCCGTCGCATCAAATCCCGAAAATCGGCGACCCAGGGTAGCCGACTTGGCCAGGGCACCAACAGCATAATCGTAAAGATCGCCCATGGGCGGGATCACACATGACCAGGTTGTGGGCCTCATCGGAGCGGGCCGGCTCGGCAGCACGCTCGCGCTCGCGTTGCAGGCGCAGGGGCTGGGGCCCAGCGCCGTCGCCAGCGCCACGCCGGCGCGGGCGCGCCGGCTGGCCGCACGCCTCGGCGGCGACGCGGTCGAGACGCGCGAGCTGGTCGCGCGCTGTGACCTCGTATTCCTCGCGGTGCCGGACGACGCCCTCGCGGAGCTGGCGCGGGTGCTGCCCTGGCGCAGCGAACAGCGTGTCGTGCACTTGAGCGGCGCACTGGAGCTCGTAGTCCTCGAGCCGGCACGGCAGGCCGGCGCGCGGGCGGGTTGTCTGCATCCGCTGCAGTCCTTTCCCGAGCCCTTCGGCGCGGCGGAGCGCTTCACCGGCATCTGCTGTGGCGTGGAAGGGGATGGGCCCCTGGGTGACGAGCTCGCGGCCCTGTGTACGAGTCTGGGCGCGCGTCCGCTGCGCCTCGAGGGCGTGGACCGGGCCGGCTACCACCTGGCGGCGGTCTTCGCGAGCAACTACGTCGTGGCGCTCCACGTCGCGGCAGCTCGCGCTTTCGAGCTGGCGGGGCTGTCGGCCGACGACGCCCGCGAGGCCCTCGCGCCCCTGACCCTGGGGGCTGCTGGCAACGTGGCGCGCTTGCCCCTGGAGCAAGCCCTGACCGGGCCGTTGGGGCGCGGTGACGTCGCCACGATCGCGCGCCACCGCGACGCGCTCGCGTCCGCGCCGGAGCTGCGCGACCTCTATGACGGTCTCGCCCGCGCCCTGCTGGAGCTGCCCCTGTCGCTGCCACAAAGCGCGCGCGATCAGCTGTCGAAGCTGGTGCGTTCGTGAGATAACCGCCGCCCCATGACGAGCACCCACGAGAAGCTCGAAGCCCTGGCCGACACGCTGGAGCGCCACGGTGAGGATCCGATTCGCGTGGAGGTGGTGCGACGCGCGACGCGCTTCAAGCGCTCCTGGGTGGAGCTGGCGGAGGCGCTGTGCGGGCTGCGCGAGAGCCGTGCGTTCGAGGCGTGGGGCTACGGCGACTTGCACGAGTACTGCCACAAGGAGCTGGCGATCAAGCCGAGCACTGCCGACAAGCTGATGATGAGCTTCGGCACCGTGCAGCAGCACGCTCCTGAGGTGCTGGAGCGCGACGGGGTGGCCCAGCAGATCCCGAGCCCGGAGGCGGTCGACTACTTCACGCGCGCCATGCGCGACGACGACGGCGGCTCGGCGGCGCGGCGCCTCGACGCGCCCAAGGACGTGATCGACCAGCTGCGCAGCGCAGTCTTCGAGGAGGGCAGCAGCGTCAGCGAGCTGCGCCAGCGCTTCAATCCGGTCCTGCGACCGAAGCCGGAGGGCGCCGAGGAAAAGGAGCTGCTGCGCAAGACGCGCAACGCTGCGCGGAAGCTCTCGGAGCTGGTGCACCAGGTGGGCGAGCTGTCGGAGGCGCGCGTGGCCCGGGTGGACGCGGTGGTTGAGGCCCTGCTCAAGGACCTGGAGCGGCTGCTGAGCGAGGCGGGGGCGTCGACCACGGCGGCGGGTGAGCCGGCGCCGGTCGCGATGAAGAGCGACGCGCGCACGCGCCGTCGTCCGCGCCGTGCCCCCAAGACGGGCACGAAGGCCGCGCAGAAGGCGAAGAAGGCGGCGACCCGCAAGCCCGCGCCGAAGCCCGTCAAGAAGAAGAGCAGCGGCCGCAAGCGCGTGCGGACTCGCTAGCGGGCCGGTGACCGGCCCGCTAGGGGCAGCAGGGCGGGGACGGGGTTGGTAGGATCCTTCTGATGGAGGATCGCGGGCCGCAGTCGACAGGGAACGACGCCTGGGTGCGGCGCGGGTTGCTGGTGGTGCTCGGC
>JAPPOT010000488.1:0-8254 GCA_028817855.1 Myxococcales bacterium | reverse complement strand
GGGCTGTTGCTGCGACTTCTGTATCTAGTCGAGCTGCCGTCCTACCCCGCGTTCCACCAGCCGCAGGTGGACGCCTGGCACTACCACCAGATGGCCCAACGCATGGCGGGTGGCGACTGGTTGCTCGACGGGACGCCCGCGCGCATGAGCCCGGGCTACAGCTACTTCCTCGCGGCGGTGTACCGGGTGCTCGGCAGCGGTCCGCTGCTCGTCCGGCTGGTGCAGATGGCGCTGGGGCTCGCCAGCGTCGCGCTGCTCTTCGGCGCGGCGCGGGTGCTCGTCGGTCCGCGCTGGGCGCTGCTTCCGGCGGCCGTCGCGGCGCTCTACGGGCCCTTCGTCTACTACGAGGGGCACCTGCTGGCGGCGTCCCTCGGGGTCTTCCTGCACGCGCTGCTGCTCTTTGTCGCGCTGCGCTGGCTCCCGCGTGACGACGTGCCGAAGTGGCGCTGGCTGGTGCTGGGGCTGGTGTGGGGCGCCTGCGTCGTGGTGCGGCCCAACGCGCTCTTGCTGCTGTTGGCACTCGGCGTGGGCTTGTTCGAGCGCGGGCGGCGTCCGGGCTGCTGGGCCTGGGCGCGCAACCTGGTGTTGGTCGGGCTCGGGGGTGCGCTGGCGATCGCGCCCCTGACCGTGCGCAACGCGGTGGCGACCGGTGAAGTCGTCGCGGTGACCAGCCATGGCGGGATCAACTTCTACGTCGGCAACGGCCCCGGAGCGATCGGCACCTGGACGATCCCGGACGACGTGCCCGGCGCCCACAGCCCGACCGCCCAGTTCGAGGCCTTTCACGTCGCCGCCGAGGAGGCCCTGGGCCGGCAGCTGGCCCAGCGCGACGCGGACCGCTACTGGTACGGCCGCACGGTCGACGCGGTGCTCGACGACCCCGTGCGCTGGCTCGGCCTGATGGCGCGCAAGCTGCACCTCTTCTGGAACGGTCGGGAGCTGCACAACATCTACGACTACGAGTTCTGGCGGGACATCGGCCTCGTGCTGGGCGCGCCGCTGCCCCAGTTCCTGTGGGTCGCACCGTTCGCGTTGGTCGGGACCTGCTGGCTGCTCCTGCGCTCGCGACAGGAGCGCTTCGCCGCCCTCTTCGCCTTGCTGAGCTGCGCCGCGGTCGTCCTCGTGTTCGTGACGGACCGCTACCGCCTGCCATCGGTGACCGCGCTGCTGTTGGTCGGGACGGTGGTCGCACGAGAGCTGCTGCAGGCGGTGCGACGGCGCGACAAGCGCACGCTCTACGCGCTCGTGCCAGCGTTGGTGGTCGCGGCGGCGATCGCAGTGCCGGTCCAGGTCAACAAGCGCTACCACGAGAAGTACCACAAGCTCGGCACCGCCTGGCTCAAGCTGAACCAGCTCGAGCGCGCTCACTGGGCCTACGAACGTTCACTGGAAGCCAAGGACGACTTCCTGCCCACGCACCACAAGCTCGCCGAGCTCCACGACCGTGCGGGGCTGAAGTCGGAGGCGCTGGCGCGTTGGAGGGAGGTGGAGTTGCTTGCGCGGCAGCAGGGCGATGCAACGCTACGGGAGACGGCCCGTGGGCGCATCGCGGAGCTGGAGAGGGCAGGGCGGTGAGCCGCCCCCCTTAGTGCTTTTCCGCGGGCGGCGGCGGGGTCGTGTCGAAGACCTGGCTGCCAGGGACGTGTTGGTCGACGGTGGAGTAGGTGACTCGGGTGCCGGGCTCGACCGATTTGGTGACCCAGGTGTTGGCGCCGATGACGGAGCCTTCGCCGATGACGGTGTCGCCGCCCAGGATGGTGGCGCCCGCGTAGATGGTGACGTCGTTCTCGATCGTCGGGTGTCGCTTCTCCTCGCGGATCACGTCGCCGGCGGCATCGCGGGCGATCGAGAGCGCGCCCAGCGTCACACCCTGGTAGAGCTTGACGTTGTCGCCGATGGTCGCGGTCTCGCCCACGACCACGCCGGTGCCGTGGTCGATGAAGAAGCGCTCGCCGATGGTCGCGCCAGGGTGGATCTCGATGCCGGTCTTGCTGTGGGCGTGCTCCGCCATGATGCGCGGAACCATCGGCACCTGCGCCCGGTGCAGCTCATGGGCGTAGCGATAGATCGTGATCGCCTGGATCGCCGGGTAGCTGAAGATGATCTCTTCGATGCTGCCCGCCGCCGGGTCGCCCTCGTAGGCCGCCTTCACGTCGAGCGACAGGGCCTCGCGCACCTGCGGGATGCGCGAAAGCATCTCCATCACGACCTGCTCGCTGTCTGCGATCTCCTTCGGACCGGGGGAGCCGCCGCCCGAGCGCCCGTAGACCACGGCGCGTGCGATCTGCTCGATTAGGATCTCCGCCGCGCGGTAGAGGTGCTCGCCGATGTGCTGCCGCAGGTTCACCGGGCTCAGCACGCGCGTCGAGTAGAAGCCCATGTAGGCCACGTGCTCCAGCTCGGAGACAGCCTCGACGATCTTCCGCGTGTTCGGCAGGGCGGTGCTCTCGAGGCTGTCGATCGCACGCCCGAGCGTGTAGCTCTCGGCGACCGAGTCCACGATGTGCTCGAGCTCGAGCTGGGCCTTTTCGCTCGTCTTCATAACTGCAGCTTCACCGTGAAAGATCGATCGCTCCGGATCAAGGCTACGCCAGCCCAGCAGATTGGCCGACTTTTGGGTAGCCCCCGCATCCCCAAGCAGACGCGCAAGGCCCCGGAGCGTTTCGCAATTGCCTGGGGTAGGCATCCACGTACACCTCGACATCCGTGCGGTGCCTCGCTATGAACGTCGGGCTTGTCGCGTGTTGTCTGGAAAGGACACAGCCTAATGTCAGACCAGGTCAGGGCTTCCCACATCTTGCTCATGTACGCCGGCTCGGCCCGGTCGAGCGCGACCCGCAGCAAGGAGGAGGCGGCCACCCAGATCGCCCAGCTCAAGGCGCAGGTCGACGGTGGTGCGGACTTCGCAGACCTCGCCCGTGCGCACTCCGACTGTCCGTCGGGGCAGCAGGGTGGCGACCTCGGCAACTTCGGCAAGGGCCAGATGGTGCCGGCCTTCGAGCAGGCGACCTACGCCCTCGAGGTGGGCGGGACGAGCGACGTGGTGGAGACCGACTTCGGCTTCCACATCATTCGCCGTACCGGCTGAGCGCCTCGCGTGAATCGGAAGATTAGTCTTCCGACTTCTCTTCGGCTTCTTCGGGCTCCTCGTCCGCCGCCTCTTCATCCTCTTCCTCGGCGGCGGGCGCGGAGGTGTCATCGTCGGCGGCCTCGTCGAGCACGCTCGAGTCCTCGAGCTTCTTGATCTGCGGGGCGTCCGCGTCGCCCTCGACCCACTCGCACTGGGGCTCGTCGTAGGAGACCAGGCCCTCGGGGTTTGGGCACGTGTAGGTGCGCATCACGCCGCAGCCACTGATCTTGTACTGGTCCGGACCGTCGTAGGAGTACCAGAGCTCGCGGCGCTCGATTTGCACCTCGGGGCAGTCGAGCTCGGAGGCGAACTGGGCGCGCAGCACCGTGCGAAGCTCGCCGTAGGCACAGCCGCCGGCCGAGCCGGCGAGCAGGGTGACGCTCAGGGCACAGAACAAATTGCGGGCCAACATGGCGCGGAGCATGCCAAATCCCCCTCCCACTGACAACGCAGGAGGACTCGCGTCCTGAGCCGACGGTCGGCCGGCCGGATCGGTCCTATTCGTTCAGGATCGTTAGCTTAACGCGGCCGGAGGGCTCGCCGACTGCCTCCAGGCGGGCGTCGCTCACGCCGGCATCGACCAGGCGCTGCTTGATCGTGAGCGCGCGGGTCAGGGCCAACTGCTCGCCGCCGTTGCCCTGGATGCGCACGCGGCGGATGTCGGGGCTGCGCAGCAGCAGGTCGGCCAGCTCGGCCACGGCCAGGTTGCCCTCGCGGGTGAGGTCGGCGGTGGCGCCGTCGAAGCGCAACGCGCGCCCGGTGATCTGGCTGCCGGTGCGCCGCACCGTGCCCTTGGTCGGCTTGCTCAGCAGTGCGACGGAGACCGTGCTCTGGCGCCGGGTGTCCACCGTCGCCTTGGTTACGCGCAGCAGGTGCAGCGGTGAGTCGACGCGCACCTGGTACTCGCCGGGTGCGAGTCCGTCGTGGCGGAACTCACCCGCGACGTCGCTGCTCACGGTCACCGTGGTCGGGCCGGTCAGCGTGACGGTCGCGCCCGCCACGCTGGCGCCGTACTGATCCTGCAGTCGGCCGAGCAAGCTACCCGTCGTGGGCAGGGCGGCCATCGTGCAGGCGACCGCCACGTCGCCGCCGGTCGGGCCGATCTGGGCGGCGCAGCTGCCGGCCTGGTAGTCCGGATGGCTGAGCTCGAAGAGAGCCGGGCCGATCTGCAGCTCGTAGCTGGTGAAGCCGCCGTTGATGTCGGTGGCAAGCGCGGACAGCTCGCTGCCCTGCAGCCGCACGATCGCGCCGGCGATCGGCGCGGCGCTGCTGGCATCGGTGACCGTGCCGGTCACGCGTCCGGTGGGCGAGGGCGGCGGCCCCTCGGGCTCCGGCGGCAGCACGGGCACCTGCGGCGCGGGCGGCTGGGCGTCGTAGTCGTAGCCGAGCGCCAGGATCAGCCGGAAGGGTGCCGTCGGCGCCAGCTCGCGCACGAAGACGTCGGTCCCGCCCAGGCCGAAATCGGCGCCGAGGATCACGCCCAGGCCGCGCACGGGCGGCACCACGCGCAGGCCGACCCCCAGCTGCATCGGCCAGGACTCGAATCCGGCGTCGTCGAGGCAGGTGTCGTCGGCGCCCAGCTCCGGGGTGCCGCGCGCCTCGTCGCTCGAGAAGAAGGGACAGTTGAAGTCCTGGCGGTTCGCCGGCATTCCCAGCCGCCAGTCGGCGATCGGGTGCAGGTAGAAGTCCTCGCTCAGTTCGAGCGGCAGCTCCAGCCCGATGCCGAGCGTGAAGAGGTCCACGCGGTTGATGCCGAGGCCGAGGCGCTCGCGCCGCGTGATCAGGTGGCGGACCTCGTCGTCCTTGTCGAGCGGGTTGTCGATCGCCTCGTAGCGCGCGTCCTCGATGTCCTCGAGCACGGTCGCGCTGTTGTCGAAGTAGTAGTCGAGGTTGGTGCGGATGATCAGGGGCACGGGCTTGTCGAGCCCCTGCAGGTCCGCCGCCAGGCTCGCGCGCAGGCCGATGCCGGTGGCGTCGAGCAGGGCCTCCTGGGTACCCACGTCGTTGAGCATCACCAGCCGCAGGCTGCCTCCGAGCCGCAGCACGTCGGTGAGTTGACCACCGACCTTCACGCCGAGCGCGGTGTCTCCCATGCTGTGCAGTGACTCGGCGTTGGGCACGGTCGAGACGGTGCCCCGGTTGTGGAGCGCCGCGAAGAACTCGAGGTACGCGAGTGCGGTCCAGCTGACCGACAGGGCCTGGCGGTTCTGCTCGACCGAGTCGCCGTCGAAGAGGAAGTCGTCGCCCGAGTACGCGTCGAGGCCCAGCTGCAACCGCACGGCGCCCTGGGCACCGATGCCCGGGTCGTCGATGAAGAGGCCGCCGGTGCTGCCGCCCCAGGTATTGTAGGCGCGGTTCCGCAGCGCCCACGGCAGCTCCTCCGCCGATGCTTCGGGTGCAGCGGCGTCGGCGGCCGCTTCGAGCACGACCGGCGGAGGGGTTTCAGCTGCCGTCGCAGCGGCGGGTGCTGCTGCGGGTGCGGCCGCAGGAGCCGCGGCGGGTGCCGCGGCAGGCGCCGGTGCTGCAGCGGGCGCTGGCGCGGGTGCTGCAGCGGGCGCTGGCGCGGGTGCCGCGGCGGGCGCGGTTGTTACCTCGGGCGTCGGGGTCGCCTCCTGAGACAGGACCGGTGCACTACTGGTCAGGAGTACCAGCGCGAGACTCCCTCCAAGCAGGCTCGCTGGACGGAAAGACTTCGAACGTAGCGGCATGCGCGCTTCCCCTCGCGTGGTCACCTACCCACGCGTGACCGTTGCCAGAAGAGCGCTTCGTGTCGCACTTTCCCCCGAAGAATTCAACCATCTGCTCGCGGCGAGCCGGGATCGCAAGTGGCCGGAACCAAATCGCTGCGGCTCTCGTCAAGCCTGGCTGGCGTGGCTCACTCTTCGTGTTCTTCGGTGAGCGCGCGCAGCATCTGACGCGCCTCCGTCGCCACCGCGCCGTTGCGACGGCGCAAGAACTCCGACTGGGCCTCGAAGTCCTCGATCGCGCGCTCGAGCGTGACGCGCGCTTCGTCGCGTCGCTCGGCACGCATCTGGTAGCGCGCCAGCGCGACCAGGTGCTCGATGCGATGACTGGTGCGCACGATCCGTTCCAGCAGCTCGAAGGCGCCCTCTTTCTGTCCGTCCTGATACAGGGCCTCGACCAGTCCGAGCGCGGCGTCGTAGTCCTCGTAGGAGAAGCTCTCGTCCACGAGCTCGGTGAGGGTCGCGATGGCGGCCGCGTAGTCCTCCTGCTCGAGCTTGCTCAGGCCGAGCCCGAAGAGGGCCTCGCGATCGCCCGGGTGCGTGGTGAGTGCCAGCTCGAAGTAGTGCTGCGCGCGCTCGGGCTGCTTCTCCTCCATCAGCGCCCAGGCCAGCTGGGTGCGGTTGTGGAAGCTGGGGGACTCCTCGGCGACCCGCTCCAGGCGCACGACCGGCGAGGGCTTGCGCTCCTCCTCGGGCGCCCCGGGGCGCACACCGAAGTCGCGGGCCTTGACGGCCGCGAAGTAGATCACCTCGCCGAAGGGGAAGGTCAGCACCAGGTACCAGAAGAACGGCACACGGCGGCGCAGGGCGTCGACGAACATCCACACCTTGAAGGCGAGGGTCAGGTACCCGAAGATGGCCACGCCTACAGCCTACCGCACGACGGGCGCGGAGGCGAAGCGAAGCGGCCGCGCGGGCGCGCGCGCCGGGATGGAGCCGTAAGCGATGGATTTCGTGGACATTCGCTACCAGGTCGAGGGGCCGGTGGCGCGTATCACCCTGGACCGACCGGAGGCACGTAACGCCTACAGCGAGGAGATGGTGCGCAGCCTGGTGGCCGCCTTCGACGCCGCCGAGGCCGACGAGGAGGTACGCGTCGTGGTGCTGACGGGGGAGGGCAAGGCCTTCTCCGCCGGCGGCGACCTCAAGCGGATGCGCGAGCACTCCGGGATGTTCGCCGGCGGGCCCTACGCCCTGCGGCGCAACTACCAGATGGGGATCCACACGATCCCGCAGCGCATCGCCACCTTCGAGAAGCCGGTCATCGCGGCGGTCAATGGTCCCGCGATGGGGGCTGGGCTGGATCTCGCGTGCATGTGCGACATCCGCGTGGCGGCCGAGCGCGCGCGCTTCGCCTCGAGCTTCATCAACGTCGGGCTGGTGCCCGGGGACGGCGGCGCCTACTTCCTGACGCGCGCGATCGGCTTTCCGCGCGCGCTCGAGATGATGCTTACGGCGCGCGTGGTGGAGCCCCAGGAGGCGCTGAGCCTGGGCCTGGTGAGCGCGATCGTCGCGGACGACCAGCTGCTCAGCGAGGCCCACGCGCGGGCGGAAGCGCTGGCAGCACGCGCACCGCTGGCGGTGCGGCTGACCAAGCGCGCCGCCTACCACGCGCTCGGCGCGGACATGGCGGCGGCGCTCGAGCTGGCGGCGACCTTCCAGGGCGTCGTCCAGAACAGCGAGGACCACCAGGAGGCGCTCGAGGCGCTGCTCGACAAGCGCGCGCCCACCTTCACCGGCAAGTGAGCGAGGACCGTGCCCGATCGCGATCAGCTCGAGCTCTCCGTGACGCGGCACGACCGCCGCTCGGAGAGCCGGCGCGTGATGGAGGAGCTGCGCCGCGACGCGCAGCGCATCGCGCGTCGCTTCGGGCTCTCCTACAAGGCGATCCGCGCGGAGCGCACCGAGGTCACCGAGCACTACGGCGTGTGTTACGCCGACGGCGAGATCCGCATCCGCCTGCGACACGCCACCACCGGCCGCGTGCTCAAGTACTCCAGCCTGATCGACACCCTCTGCCACGAGCTCGCGCACCTCAAGCACTTCGATCACTCCGAGCGCTTCTACGAGTTCTTCGAGGAGATGCTCGAGTGGTCGCGCGAGCAGGGAATCTACGCCCCCGGCCCCATGGGACGCACCGAGCCAAGCGCTCCACAACCGGAACCGATCGAGCGAGGCATCCCCCAGGAGCTGCAGCTGCCGCTCTTCGGCGGCGCCGCCGTGCGAGAGGCCCTGAAGAAGGGCGGGAGCGGAGAGCCCGAGCGCTGACCCACCCAGCAGCCCCGTGAGCGAAGCGAACCTCGGGCGCGCCGCGCCCGGCGGCTCGCGCAGCGCGCCAAGACAAGGAAGCGTGGGTCGCAGACCCACGCTGACGCGGGGG
>JAPPOT010000090.1 GCA_028817855.1 Myxococcales bacterium | reverse complement strand
CTCCGGCTCTCGGGCGGGGCGCCGCGGCCCCTTCCCGCGCCCTCGCCCCGCCCGGCGCCCGCGGCCGAGACCGAGACCGAGACCGCGACCGAGACCGAGGCCGAGGCCGAGACCGAGGCCGGGACCGGGACCGAGACCGACGCCGGGACCGGGGCCGGGACCGACGCCGGGACCGGGGCCGGGACCGAGGCCGATGTCGAGGTCGAGGTCGGCGACAGTCGGTCCGTGGGATCGTGGCCGGGGCTGGGTGTCGAGCACGTGGCGGTCGGCGCGAACGGGCGGGTGGTCCTCGACGTGGCGCCCGACGCCATGCTCGGCTGGGGAGTGCATGGCCTGCTCGCGCTGCGCGGCAGCGGTCCCTGGGCGCCCGCGGTGCAGATGCAGCTCGCGCACGCCTGGGTCGATGGGCTCGGTGCGACGGGCGGTGAGGCCGACTTCGCGCTCTCCAGCGCCCAGCTGGGAGCCTGTCCTCTGGGGCTGCGCACGGGCCCGCTGACGGCCCGCGCATGCCTGGTCGGGGTGCTCGGCCAGCTGACGGCCCGCGGCACGGAGAGCTATGCGCCCCGGGCCCACAAACGTTTGTGGGGTAGCGTGGGCACGGCCGCCTTGCTTTCCCTCGATCTCGGCCATTCCCTGGAGCTGCAGGCGGGCGCGGAGCTGGCCGCCCCCCTGTCCCGCTATGGCTTCCAGTTCCGCCCCGAGGTATTCCACCGTGTTCCCGTCGTGCACTTCCACGCGCACCTGGGAGCCGGCCTGCGCTTTCCGTGATCGTTCCGGGGTGGTGCGGGCATAGGCAGTTGGAGATGCAGCGCAACGCCACCGCAGCCCAGGCCCTCGCAGCGCCGGCGCCCCCGACGCCGCTGCAGGACAGTCAGCAGGACAGCCAGCGAGACAGCCAGGAGCGCCTGCGCTCGATGTTCGACCTGCACCACCACGTGGTGTGGCGGACCCTGCGGCGCTTCGGGCTCGACCCCGAGGCGGCGGCCGATGTGGGCCAGCAGGCCTACCTGGTGGCGGTGGAACGCATCGACGACATCTGGCCGGGTAGCGAGCGGGCCTTCCTGATCGGAACTGCCCTGCGCCTGGCACGCAAGCACCGGCACCGGGCCGGGCGCTTGCAGCTCGAGGCGACGGTCGACGAGCGCCTGCACGCGCCGGGAAAGGCGGAGTCGCGCGCGATCGCGCTCGAGCTGCTCGACCGTGTGCTCTCCCAGCTCGACCCCAGCCTGGTCGAGGCCTTCGTGCTCTTCGACATCGAAGGCCTGTCGACCCGCGAGGTCGCACGCGCGCTCGATCTGCCCGAGGGCACGGTCGCCTCGCGCGTGCGGCGCGCCCGCGAAGCCTTTCGTGCCGCAACGCGACGGCTCGACCGCATCTCGCAGCGAGAGGAAGGGGGCCGCTGATGGAACCCGGAAGCTGGTCGGATGACATGACCGAACTCGAGCGCCAGCTGCTCGAGGCCGCGCGCGCCGATCGCGCGCCTGAGGCGCTCAGCGCCAAGATGGCCCAAGGCCTGCAGGTGGGCGGCCCGTCCGTGGCCGCCGGCACGGCCGCGGGCAAGGCAGGCGCCTCGCTGTTCGCGAAGGCCGGGCTGTGGGGCACGCTCTCGCTCGGCGCGCTTGCGGTCACCTCGGGTTGGTATGCGACCCGCGAGACGCCCGCGACGCCCGCCCCACAGGAGGCGCAGCAGGTGACGCAGGCAGCGCAACCGCCTCAGACGGTGCAGGCGGAGCTGCCCGCGCCCGCGGCCGAGTCGCCAGCTGCCGAAGACGACGCGCGCCCGGCACCTCAAGGCGCGAACCCGGACGACAGCGCCCTGCGCGCCGAGGTCGCCCTGCTCGCCCGCGCGCGCGGAGCGTTGCAGGAGCGGGCCTCGAGCCAAGCCTTGGTGTTGCTCGACCGTCACCGGGAACGCTTCGCCCGCGGCACGCTGCGTCCCGAAGCCGCCGCACTGCGCATCGAGGCGCTGATGCAGCAGGGCTCCTACGAGGCCGCCGAGAGCCAGACCGATCAATTCGTGAAGTCCTACCCAAGCCATCCCCTCGCCACACACGTGGCAGAGCTGATCGCCGCGCGTTCGGACGTCCAGCGCCGCTAGGCCCGCGTGCCCTCGCCCCTGCCCGGTCCGAGGCGGCGCCAAGGGCCGGGCTAGCGGCATGCCAGAGGTCGTCGGCCCAGGCCGCGCTCCCATGTGCTCGGCGCGCGCACACCGCCCTGAATCCACCCCCGTCTTACGGAGCGGGCGGCGGCTGACTACAATTTTTGAACAGCGATGCCAGGGGGTAGGCCGTGACGGAGTCGATCGACGAGACCGCCAGCAAGGACGCCGAAATCGCAGGCGCAAACGATGGGAAGACGGGTGCACGCCCCGAAGGCCATGCGCGCACGCTCGTCTCGCCGGGGGACGGGCCATGGCCCGAGGACGAGGTGCGGCGCGCCCGCTTCGAGATGGACGACGTAGCCGACGGCGTGGTCGACCGCGTGTTCGCCGACGGCGAGCGCACCGCGGTCAACCAGCTGCTGGTGCACATCGTGCGCAACGACCAGCTCGTGCCGGCGGACTTGCCGGAGATCGTCCAGAACTACCTGCGCGAGACGAGCGCCCTACCTGGATGGGCGGACCCGCGCGCGATCGCGCGCGCCCAGGAGGTCTTCGCCACCCACGGCCCGCTCTGCTTCGCGGTGCTGCTCGGCAGCTCGCTGCCGGAGACGTACGCCATCCGCAGCATCGCCGCGGTGCTCGGGACCACGCAGCAGCTCGAGGACCACGCGACGCGCCGCATCCTGAAGACCGCGCAGATGTTGGTCGACGTGATGTCACCGGGTGGTCTGGCACGGCAAGGGCGCGGCATCCGCGCGGCCCAGCGCGTGCGCCTGCTCCATGCCTCCATCCGCCACCTCATCCTGACCACGGCGCGCGGCGAAGGGACCACCGGGCGCGAGGGCGCCATGGGGCGCGCGCTGACCCAGACCGCGTGGCCGACCGAGGAGCGGGGTGCGCCGATCTGCCAGCAGGACATGGCCTACACCGTCCTGACTTTCTCCTGCGTCGTGGTCGACGGCCTGCGTCGCCTCGACCAGGAGCTCAGCGACGCCGATGCCGATGCCTTCGTGCACACGTGGGCCGTGGTGGGCTCTCTGATGGGCGTGCGCGACGGGCTGCTGCCCCGCAGCTACGTGGATGCCAAGCGCCTCTTCGACGCCATCCAGGCCCAGCAGGCCGGCCCCAGCGAGCACGGCCGACTGCTCACGAGCCGCACCATCGACGCCTTCGAGGACCTGTTGCACACGCGCGTGCTGCCGGGCTCACCCGCCAGCCGCGGCCTGGCCGTGCTGATCGTGCGCACGGTGCTCGCACCGGGCACCGCCGAGATCACCGGTGTGCCCCCGCTCACCCTGATGCAGCGCCTGTTCGCGGTCCCCGCGATGCACGTGGCCACGCTCGCGCTCGGGCTGGTCGACTGGATCGCTCACCACAACCGTCCTGCGCTCTTCATCCAAAAGCTCGTGTCGCGCCACATGGTGGAGCACCTGGCCGAGCTCTCGCTGCAGGACGCGGACAGCCTGTTCCTCATTCCGGCCACGCTTCGCGAGCGCTGGTCCCTGCAGCCCGAACCAGGAGAAGCCGTGCCCAGCGACAAACCCCTCACTGAGCGCATCGACTGGATCGTCGGGCTCGACGATCAACCGGCCCTGCGCAACCTGCTCATCACCCAGTGCTATCACGACCTCTCGACCGAGCTCGCTGGCGTGCTCGGTTCCCAGAACGTCAACTGGTGCACCTTCGCGACCTGGGCCTCCAAGACCGCGGGGCGCTTCATCCGCAACGAGGAGATCCCGGAGATCTTCCGCGGCATGCTGACCGACTCGGCCGAGTTCAAGGCCTCCGCGGCGCGCGCCATCGATCGCCTCACCAAGGCTCACCCGGACACCACCCTGCATGAGGACTCCCTGCTCGAGGTGGCCGAGACGGTCGCGGGCGACGTCAGCGGCCAGATCACGGCCGGCAACCTGGCGGTCTTCTCCGAGCTCGCGCCAGTCTTCTCGCGCTTCGTCGCGCTCTTCCGGAACGGCAAGGCGGACTCCGAGGGCGCCCGGGCGCTGCTCGACGGCCTCAGGGTGGGGCCGAGCTCGAAGGGCGGCCAGAGCTTGCTGCGCGAGGCCCTCGAGCACTACCTGGAGGCCGTACAGCAAGAGGACCCGAAGCAGCGCGCGGCCAACATGCTGGTCGCCAACGCCCTCACGGGCTTGCACGAGCAGATCCGCTTGCAGCCCTTCATCGCAGGCTCACTGCAGGCACCGATCGACGACACCCTGGGTCGCCTGCTCGACCGTCACGTGGAACCGGTGGACTCGTCGTCGTTGCTGGGACGCCTCCACGCCCTGTGGGATTCGCTGAGCCACGCGCTGGTCAAGGACGCGCGCACGGTGTGGTCCGACCTGGCCACCCGCGAGCTGATGACACTCGCGGTGCCCGGGCAGATCCTGCACCTGGGCAGCAAGCTGCCACCGCCCCCCGGCGGGCCGCTCTACCCCGCCGTGCTCGATCCGGTCGAAGGCAGCGACGCACAGGCGCTGCTCGAGCAGTACCACGCGCTCGATCCGGAGTCCGCCGGCGAGGTGGGCGCCACCGACTGGGCGGAGCTGGCCCAGCGCATGCGCTACATCATCGCCCTCTTCCGCTCACGACAGTGCGACGACCGCCTGCTGCAGCAGCCCTTCGACGAGGCCCAGCGCAGCGCCCTCCTGGCGGGCGAGGTACCCGCCGGACCGCTCTGACGGCCGACCTATTCCGCCGGCGCGGACGGCGCCGTCGAGATGCTCGCGGTCCGGGTGCGCGGCGCCCGGCGACCGCATAGCACCCAGTAGTAGAGGCCAACCGTCGCCACGCCGACCGCGAGCGAGTAGAGCACGAAGACCAGCGTCAGGCGATCACGCAACACCGACTGCGTGACCATCGCCGTGTAGCAGAAGAAGAGCGTGGTCGCGACGAAGATCCAGGTCGTCAGCAGCACGGGTCGATCGGTGCGCCTGGCGCCCGCGCGCGCGATCAGCACGAAGCCGGGGAGGAACATCGCGAGCATCAGCGACCACTCCGGGAGATGGGCGTACACGATCAGCTTCGGGTAGGCCTGGATGAGCAGCTGCACCGCGTGATAGCCGACCACGCCATTGACCACGGCGAGGACCCATTGGTCGCCGAGGGTCGCGTGTTTGCCGAAGCGCGCCTGCAGCACCTCCGCGACGGCCGAAAAGCCCAGCGTCACCGCCCCCCACGCGTAGAAGTTGCCGAAGGGGATGCCCCATATCAGCGAGTGCTCGGCTTCCGGCACGCACCAGACCCAGAAGCCGAGCCCGATCGCCTGGCCTGGACCGACCCACGTCGCGTCGCAGGCCATGCCCGGCTCGGCCACGATGCGGCTGCTGGCGACCACCGGATCGAGCAGCAGGTCCACCGACACCGCCAGCACCGCCACCATCGGTGGGCGCGCCCAGCGCGAGGCGAAGAGATGCTCGCAGGCTTCCATCGTCGAGTGCAGCACGAGCCCCCAGGCCACCGCGATGCAAATCGGGAACCAGTTGGGCCAGTCCCCCCACATCAGCAGGAAGCGGTCGTAGTGGTAGGTGTGCGTGGTGCGGATGTCGAAGATCTCGAGCGCACCCGCAAAGACCATTGCGACCAGCATCCGCGGCACCTTCTCGGGCTGCGTGCGCCACAGCTTGACCAGCACGTAGGCTGCCGTGACGTAGATGCCCAGCTCGAACAGCACGTAAGGAATGGATGGAAACTGCCCCTGCGACCCCAATTTGCCCCCTGTCTCAGCCCAGGCTGGCAAACCCGGGAATCAAGAGCGCGGGCAGATGCGATCCGTCGATAGCGCCACCCGCGCGGAAGAACACCTCGCTCTCCTCCATCAACTCGCGCCCCTCGTCACCGCCAAGCAAGGCGCCCAACTGGTGGCGACACGCCTGCGCGAGGATCGGCACCCCCGAAAGCCGCTCGACGCCGCGTCGCAGGTGCTTGACCGCGGCGTCCGCGTCGCCCTTGAGATGGGCGGCGGCCGCGTGCACGGGCGCGTCCGTGTGGTCCGCCCAGGCGCGGCGGCTGCGCCCCATCCAGCGCGCGCTCCGCAGCATGGTGTCGGCCAGCTCGCGGCGCTCGGCCGGGTCGCTCGAGAGCTCGGCCCGTCGGGCCGCATTGCGCGCGCGATGCCCCGCGACCGTGCCGACGAAAGAGCCGCTGCGATAGAGCGGAGAGCGCGTCACGATGCGGTAGGCGCGCTCGATCTCGGCGGTGAAGCGCAACGGATCCCCCACCGCATTGGCGAGCAGAGTGCCACCCTCGAGCAGGCAGACGTTCTGCAGCGACATCGCGTCCCGCGGCCAGCGCCGGAAGGCGTGGGCGAAGTCTTCCTCCGCCGCGTCTTGCTCCCCGACGGCGAGCCGCGGGAGGACCATCGAGGCCCAGACCGGGTAGATGCACATGTCGGAGCGCCGCTGCGCCTCGTCCAGGTGCCCGGGTAGGTCCCGTGCGATCTCCTCGAAGCGGCCCAGGTAGCTCCGCACCACGTCGCGGTTCCACTCCCCCCAGGGGCGGTCGTAGTACGACGTGGGCAGGGGGTGCTCGCGGTGGATGGCGAGGCTGCGCTCGAGCTCCACCAGGGCGCCCTGCATATCGGGATGGGACTTGCTGCGAAGGTAGAAGCCGTGATGCCGGTGGAAGGACGCCTGTGCTTCCAGGTCTTCCGAGCGCTCGGCGGCCTCACGCGCGCGCGCCACCACCGTGGTGAGCCAGGAGGTGGGCGCCTCCAGCATGGCCGAGAAGAGCAGCTCCCACGCCAGCGCGCGCGCCACGTCCACCGAGGTACCGACTTGCATCGCGAGCCGCAGGTGGCGAACCGCGACCTCTGCGGCAGCGAGCGGATCGGTCCGCGATAGCGCACTCGCGCTCGCGACCAGGGCCTCGAGCCTGTGCCGATCGCGCCGCGCCACCGTGGCTTGGGGCACGTGGCCGACGCCGCGCAGACGCGTCAGCCCGCGCAGCAGCAGCATCGAAGCCACCCGGGTCGGTCGGTTGCGAGGCAGACCGATGCCCATCTGGGAGAGGGAATCGGACAACAGCCGCTGGCCACGACGCAGGTCACCGCTCATCAGCAGCTGCTCGGCCGCGTAGCGCTGGAGCACCACCGCCTGCGCAGGCTCGGCGAGCCCGGCCGCGGAGAGGTAGGCCTCAGACGCCTCCGGCCCGCGCCCCGCATAGGCCAACGCATCCGCACGCGTCCGGCGCAGCTCGAGCGCATTCTCGTCGCCCGTGTCTCCGAGTGCCAGCGCGCGATCGCACAGCCCGATCGCGCGCTCGAAGGCCAGCGCGCGCACCGCGCGGGATGCCGCCTCACGGGCGTGCTCCGCCGCCAGCGCCCGCTGACCACCCTGCTCGTAGTGCGTGTAGAGGTGCTCCGGGTCCACCGTGCGCTGCGATGCCAGCGCGGTGGCCAGCGACAGGTGATGGGACCGCAGCTGCTGGGAAGAGAGTCCGGCCATGACCGCGTCGCGAATGCGGTCGTGATAGCACTCGACCGCTCCGGAGGGCCCGGCGCTGCGCCCGAGGCACTCGGCGCGCAAGGAGTCCATGACCGCGTGGGCCCCCTCCAGCTCTGCAGCCTGCGCGGCGGTTCGTAGGGTCAGCGGTCGGGCGGCCACCGCGAGCACCTCCAGCAAGCGACGCTCGGCCGGTTGCAGGCCGGCCACACGCTGCTGGACCGCGTCCGTGAGCGACACGTCCACCGGCGACACGCGCAGCCCCGGTGAGGTGGCGCGGCCGGGCCAGCGGGCCAGCTCGCCGATCAAGAAGGGGTTGCCGCCGGCCTCACGCGCCAGCGCCGCGGCATCATGAAAGGAGAGCGCGCGCGCCAGCTCCTCGGACGCACCGTCACCGAGCGGACCGAGCTCGATCGTCCGCAGGTCGATGCGCGGGGCGGTCGTGAGCCCGTCGTAGAGGGCGGCCAGTGCGTCTGGATGGGCGTCGCCGAGGTTGCGGTGGGTGCCGAGCACGAGCACGCGCAGCGAACGCGTCTGGCGCAGTAGGTGGAGCAGCAACGTGGTCGAGTCGCCGTCGCTCCACTGCAGGTCATCGATGAAGATCACCAGCGGTCGCCGCAGGCTGATCGAGGCGAAGAGCTCCCCCAGCGCCAGGAAGCCGCGTCGGCGCTGCTCGCGCACGTCTGTGCTCCCCTCCGCCGACCTCTCCACGGTCGTGACGCGCTCCAGCACGGGGAAGAGCCGCCGCAACGCCCACATGTCGGCGTCGGCTACCTCGGGCAGACCGGCGGCCGTCGCCTTGCGCAGAAAGCGAGAGAGCTCGTCGACAGCCGCATCGAACGCCTTGTAGGGAATCGCTTCGCGCTCGTAGCAGCGGCCGCGCAGCACCAGTGCCGGCCCACCATCGAGCTCGGCCAGCATGCTGTCGACGAGCGTGCTCTTGCCGATGCCCGACTCACCGGAGACGAGCGCCACCACCGGTCGGCCTCCCGTCAGTGAGGCGCGGTAGGCGGTGCGCAGCTCCTCGAGCTCACCTTCTCTGCCGAGCATCGGGACCGCGATCTGGGTCCGCCGCGACTCGACGCGGCGCGAGATCGGCCCGCGCGGGAAGGCCAGCTGCAGATGCTCGTAAGCCTCCTGCAGGGTGGGCCGGCGCTCGGCATCGATGGCCCGCAGCCGATCGCAGAGATGAGCAAGGTCCTCCGGCACGTCCGGCGCAAACGAACGCACACTCGGGGCAAACCACCCATCCCGCGGCGGGAAGCTTCCGGTGTCCGACATCCCTCGCGGGCGCACCCCACTGAGAGCCTCGAAGAGCATCGCCCCCACGGAGTACATGTCGATCGCAGCCGAGGCGCCCTCACCGAGCGCCTGCTCGGGCGCCATGTAGCCGGGCGTGCCGACGATCTTGCCCTCGTCCACGCCCTTGCCTGCGGCCCGTCCCCGCTCGACCACCAGCCCGAAGTCGAGCACCACCAGACGCTGATCGGGATCGACCAGCACGTTGTTCGGTTTCAGGTCGCGATGCAGCTTGCCAGCGTCGTGAATCGCAGCCACGCCTGCCAGAAGCTGCCCGAGGCAGTCGCGCAGGCGGGCCACGTCGAGCTTCCCCTTCGGGCGCACGTATATGTGGAAGGGCAGGCCCTCGACGATCTCCATGCTGAAGAAACAGCGCCCGTCATCGACGAAGAGCTCGTGCAGCCGCACCAGGTTCGGATGCACGATGTCCGCGAGCGAGCGGAACTCGCTCTTGAGGCGGTAGGCCTCGTTGGCCCCCGGCCGCGTGATGGTCTTGATCGCGACCATCTCCCCGCGTATGGCATCAAAGGCCTCGTAGACAACGCCCATCCCGCCTTCGCCGAGCAGGCCCTCCACGCGAAAGCGGCCGCCAGCGAGCCCACTGCCGACGGTCAAGCGCGCGGGTCTGAAGCCGACCTTCCGCGCCGCTGGCTCCTCGCCAACCTCCCCACGCGCGCGAACGGTGGGTTCGCCGCTCTGGCTCGATCCATCGCGCGACGCTCGACTCATCAGCCTTTCCGGGCGTCTTCAGCTGCGGCGCCGTCCCACGATCGTACCCCACCGGGCTCGCCGTTGAGCGAATCCAGCCCGAACAATTGGTCCGCCAGGCGCGTGCATATGACGCACAATGTGTGATGGCAGAGGCCCGCGACGCAGGAGGTGGTTCGACCGGCCGCTCGCTCGACGCCGGCAACCGTGGTCTCATTCGTCCATGGCGCCGAAACCGTCACGATCGGGACGACGACTCCCGTCCTCCAGCCTCGCGGCGTTGCTCGTCGCGGCATGCGCCACGTCGAAGCCCGCGGAGCTCCCGCCGCCGGAGCGCAACGCCGTGATCACGGCGAAGCCCGCGCCGCAACCCGAGCTCGGCCTCTACACGACGGAGAGCGCCCTGGGCGATGTGCTCGCAGGCGACTGGGAGTACCTCGGTACCGGGCCGTGGCCAGGCATCGAGCGCTCGCACGCCTGTGCCTTCCGCAACGAGCGAGTGCTGATAGTGAACGCCTACTGCACCCTCACGGAGCGTCAGGCCTTTCGCATCGACGTCTACTCGCCCGAGCAGGGCCGCCTGCGCATCTACGCCGAGTCCACGGGTCCGCTCAGCCAGCGGACGCGCAAGGACTACTTCATCTTCACGGCAGAGAGCGAGCGCGTACCAGAGGCGCCGCTGGGCCCCGTCACTCTGGCGATGTCCTTCGAGGAGCTGAGCCGCTACGAACGCGCGCGCTACGATGCCTACCTGCCCGCGTGCTACAGCGGCGAGCGACACGACGAGTCGGTGGGCGGTTGCCTCGGCGAGCTCTCCCACCTGACCGACCTCTGGGCCGAGCGCAACCACGCCTTCCTGGAAGGCGCCAGCGACGACTGGTACCGTGTGGTGGCAGACATGCGCCTCGAGGCGGAGCGCCACGGCGTGGACCCGGAGTGACTCCGAGGTCGCCACCCACCCCGAGCTCGAGGCACCCGGCGATCCCATGCAAACCATTCAGCTCGACCACGCCTCGCTCACGCGCATCGGCTACGCCGACGTGCCGATCCCGGCTCACGACGTGGGTCTGTCGCCATCCGACTTTGCCGGGCTATCGTGGCGGGAGCCCGCGTGGAGCGAGGGCCAGCAGGTGCGCGTCGGCGCGGCCGCGTGGCTGGCCGAGGTGGCGGACAAGCGCATTGTCTTCGATCCCGTCCAGGCGGCCGATGGTGTGCTGCGCGCCGACCTCAACGCCGAGCTTCTGCACCAGAGCGCCTTCGCCGATCTCTGCGCGGGCGCTGGCTTTCCACGGGAGTCGGTCGACCTGGTGGTTCTCTCCCACATCGAGGACGTGGGCATGGTGGGCTGGCGCGGGGAAGACGGCCACTGGTCTCCGTTCTTCCCAAACGCGCGCATCCTGCTGAGCGCTGCAGCGCTGCAAGCGCTCGAGGCGTCGGGCGGCGACGCGGGGCTGCAGCCCGTCAGTGCGGCCTGGCGCGCGTTCATCGATGGGGATCGCGTCGGCACGTTCGCCGACGGGGAGGTGCTCGCCCCCGGTCTAGTAGCGGAGGTAAGGGGAGGTCACGGTCCCGGCCACGCGATCCTGCACTTCGGCGAGGACCCATTGCGCGCCCAGCTGACGATGATCGGTCATCTGGCCCTATCGCCGATCCACCTCGCAACCGGCGAGTGCGCTCGAATGCACGAGGACGCGGCCACAGCATGGGAGCAACTGCAGCGCATCGCCGCGGACGGCCGCATCCTCGTCGGCTCCCTTTGGCCGGCGCCGGCTCACGGCCGCTGGATCAACGGTGCCTTCGTGCCGGGCACGTGAAGCCGTCGCTGTCCCGCGGAGCTAGGTAGGCGACCCCCGCGGAACTAGGCGGGCTCGCACACGCGCCGCTAGCTTCGATCACGAGGGCCGGAAACGTAGTTCAGGTCTCACCCGCCTGCAGGGTCGGGCGGCACGTCGGTGGAGGTCACGGTGGTGCGTGAATCGTTTTCCATGGCGCTCGCAGCGCTCCTGATTGGAGGCTGCGCAGGCGGAGCAACGTCGGCCGAGGACAGGGGCCCGGACGCCGTGGTGGTCACGACGCCACCGGCCACAGAGCCCGGCGCGCAACCAGGCGCGCAGCCGTCTGCGACGGGCAACACCGGCGCGGGCATCACCGACCCGACCCTGACGGGTCAGGCAGGCGGCGCGAGCCCGGTCCCGAGCGACACACCGGGCACGACGCCGCCGCCGCCCGGGCAGCCGGCCGGCGATCCACTGCCGGGCGACCCCACGATGCCGCCCGTGACGATGCCGCCAGAGACGCCACCGATGGATCTGCCCCCGGGCACCTCGGAGCCCACCATCCCGCCCGTCACGGCCGACTGCCCCGCTTTCAGAAACGGAACCATCAACTTCATGGGCCTGGGCGGCATCCAGGTCGGGGCCGGTACCAAGCCGGCGGGCCCGACGGCCCCGATGGTCTTCTACTGGCACGGCACCGGCGGCCTCGCGGGCGAGTTCGCCTTTCAGGCCGGCGC
>JAPPOT010000132.1 GCA_028817855.1 Myxococcales bacterium | reverse complement strand
GACCTGGTTCAGGTCGACCGCCCGCGCGTTCAGCGTCGCGTGCTCGTCGACCTCCACGTCGAGGGTCACGTCACTGCTCACGAGACGTGTGGCCGCCAGCCGTACCGCTGCCAGCAACCCGATCGCCGGCCGTACCGCGCCCTGCTTGGCGCGGTCGACGCGCGAGAGATCGAGTAGGTCGTTGGTGGTGGTCTGGATGCGCTCCGCGCAGTCCAGCATCGTCTCGAGCATGGCGCGGGAGGCGTCGTCGAGCTGTGGGCCGGCCCGCCGGCGCATCGCGGGCAGTCCGCTGACCAGCGTCGTGAGCGGATTGCGGATCTGATGGGCGACCGAGGCTGCGACCGTGCCCAACATCGCCAGCCGTTCGCGCCGCGCCACCTCGCCCACCATCCGGCGCAGCTGCACGTGCACATCGACCCGCGCCAGCAGCTCGCGCGCGTAGAAGGGCTTGGTGATGTAGTCGTTGGCCCCGGCGTCGAATCCCTCGAGGACGCGCGAGAGGTCGCCCGCCGCCGTCACCAGCACCACCGGCACGGTGCGTGTGCTGTCCTGGGCGCGCAGCGCGCGCGTGAGCTGGTAGCCGTCCATGCGGGGCATCGCGACGTCGCTGACCACCACGTCGGGCGTGTGCTCGCGCACCATCGACAGCGCGCTCGCGCCGTCCTCGGCCGCGCGCACCCGGTAGCTCACGTGGAGGATCTCGGTGATGTAGCGGCGCAGGTCGGGGTTGTCCTCCACGATCAGCGCCACCGGCGCGTCCTCACCGGCGAGGGGAACGTCGGACTCGCTCGCGGGCGCCCTGCCGGAGGCGCCCGCGAGGGTCGCCGCGCGTTCGCCCACGCTCGCCAGGTCGGGCGGTGGCGGCGGACGCCGGCTCTCGGTGCTGCCGTAGAGCCGCGGCAAGCTCAAGGTGAAGGTCGTGCCTTCACCGGGGGCCGAGCGCACGCTGGCCTCGCCGCCGTGCAGGCGCGCCGCCTCGCGCACGATCGCCAGCCCGAGTCCCGTGCCGGAGCCGGCGCGGGCATGGGCGGTCTGGGAGAAGCGCTCGAAGACGCGCGCCGCTTCCTTGGGGGTCATGCCCTCGCCGTCGTCTTCCACCTCCAGCCGCACCTCGGCGCCGCGGTCGATCAGGCGAACCTCCACTCGCCCCCCGCGCGCGACGTGGCGCAAGCCATTGGCCACCAGGTTCGTGAGGGCCGACTCGACCCAGGCCGCATCCCAGCTCACGCGCAGCGGTGCGGTCTGGGTGCGCAGGGCCACGTCGCGTCGCTCGGCTGCCGTGCGGAAGCCCGCCACGACCGCCTCGATCAGCTCGGTCACGTCCAGCTCGGTGCGCTGGATGCGCAGCTCTCCGGCGTCGATCTTCGCCAGGTCCAGCAGCTGGTTGATCAGCCGTAGCAGGCGCTCGCCGTTGCGCTGCATCGTGTCGATCGCCGCTCGCTCGCCGCCAGGGGGGACACGGCCGTCCGCCAGGTCGCGCAGCGGTCCCAGGATCAGCGTCAGCGGTGTGCGCAGCTCGTGCGAGACGTTGTTGAAGAAGTCGGTCTTCGCGCGGTCGAGGGCCTGGATCTCCTCGAGCGTGTCCCGCAGCTGATCGCTGGTCGCCTTGAGCTCCGCCGTGCGGTCGGCGACCCGTTGCTCGACCTCGGCCTTGGCCTCGAGCAGCTCCTCGTAGCGCTCTTCGTTGGCCTGCGCCGAGCGCGTGAGGGCCGCGCGCGTGTCCTGCAGCTCGAGCGCGCGCGCAGCCCCCGCGCGCTCGAGCTGGACGACGCGCGCGACGGCCCAGGCGGCGACGCCGACCGCCGCGCCGAGCGCCATCGCGATGGCGGGCGGGGCGTGCAGCGCGATGGCGCCTCCGCTGCCGGCACCCGCGCCGAGCAGGACGAGCGACCAGCGGTGCTTCGGGGGCCGCGACTCACCGGTGCGGACTCCGCGGGTCCGCGTCGCGGCACCCTTCGTCATCCAACCGGCTGTCCGTCCGGCGACCGCCGCGCCTCAGGCGATCGGCAGCCGGATCTCGAAGACCGCGCCGCCCTCCGGTCCGTTGCGGACGGCGATCTGGCCACCGACATCCTCCACCGTCTCGCGCACGACTGACAGCCCAAGTCCGGTGCCGCCATCCTTGGTCGTGAAGTAGGGCTCGAAGATCTTGACATGATCGCCATCGTCGACGCCGCCGCCCGTGTCCGTCACGCGGATCAGGCCCTCGCCGCCGGCACAGCCGACCCATGCAGTGATGCGGTGCGGTTGTCCCGGGAGGGACTCGATCGCCTGCACCGCGTTGAGCAGCAGGTTGAGCACCGCCCGGCCCAGCGCCGAGGCGTCCAACCGCACGCTCGGAGCCTGCTCGAGCACCAGATCCACATCGGCGACGCGCTCGAGCTCGGGCCGTAGGATGCGCACCGTGGCGTCCACCACGCGCGCCGCATCGCAGCTGGCGCCGCGCCGGGCATGGCGTTCGCCGCGCCGCAGGCGCGCGGCCATCTCGTTCATCTCGCCGACCACCTCGAGCGCGTCGCGCTGGCTGGTGACCGCGTCGTTCAGGGTCTTGCGCAGGCGGTCAAGGTCCTCGCTCCCCGCCGCCAGCTGCGCGTTGGCGCTGAGGAGCGACTCCATCGCGTGCTCGAGCGTGAGGTTCAGGGCGCCCAGGGGATTGGTGAGCTCGTGGATGAATTCGTCGCGCACGACCTGCGCGACCTGGGCCTGGCCGCCGTGGAGCAGCCGCAGCTCCATGTCGCGCATGGTGCGCTGCACGTGCACCAGCTCGACCGCGGTCTGGAGCACCTCACTCAGCTCGTCGTTGCGCCAGGGCTTGACGACGTAGCGGCTCACCTGGCCCTCGTTGATGGCGTCGATCGCTGCGTGGATGTCCGCGTAGGCGGTGACGATGATGCGCACGACGTCCGGGTACTCCTCGCTGGCGTGCGCGCACAGCTCCACCCCCGTCATTTCGGGCATGCGCTGGTCGGTCATCATCACGGCCACGTCGTGCTTGCGCAGCAGCTCGAGGGCTTCCTGCCCGCCGCCGGCCGTGAGGACCTCGAACTCGTCCTCCATCGCGTAGCGGAAGGCCACCAGGTTCTGGGCTTCGTCGTCGACGAAGAGAATCGGGTAGCTCCGATAGTCGATCGCCATGCTCCGGTCAGCATAGCCCCGCCGGTCGGTTTGGGGTCAAGCGAGCCTTCGGCGTTGGCCCGATGTAGCTAGGCACACCTTTGGATTGAACCGGAGATCCACATGAACGATACTGCGTCGTCGTGGTCACGGATGGGACAGGCCACGCAGGGGCGGACGTGTCGTCCGAGGCGCTGCAGCGCGCGGCTCGGGAGCTGCTCCCGGTGCTGGTCGATCTGGGCCCCACGCGCGCGCTGCTGGAAACCTATGTCGAACATGCGGAGGGGGGACTTGGGGCGGGTCGCATCGTGCTGTCGCCCATCGCGGCCGACGCGATCCCGGAGCGGACCCGGGCGCTGGTGCGGGCCCGCGGCCCGGAGGGCTGGACGCTGCGGGTGGAGGCGCTGATCGTGCGCGACGACCGCACCGTGGAAGTGGACCTCGCCAGCGCGCGGCAGGTGGAGATGGACAGCACGGTGGCGGCCGCTTCGACTGCGTGGGCGCCGCACCACGGTATGCTCGTGCTCGTGGTCCCAGGGGGGATGGACGACGCCAGCAGTTACGTCTTCCCGGTGCGCGCGGTCACGCGTGATGCGTGCGAGATCGAGACCACCGCGCCCATGCCTCCCGGCACGAGCCTGCCCGTGGTGGAGCTGGTGGGCGACCGGCGCATTCTGCGCCAGGCCCGCGGGCAGGTGCTCTCGGTGGTGCCGCGGGTGACCGCCCGCGGGCGCGAGGTCTTCCGCTGCGAGCTGAGCCTGCGCGACGTGCCCCCGGAGGAAGGGCGCCCCTACGATCTCGTGACCGATGCGCGCGAGGTTCGCAGACTACTCGACTTCGCCGGGATGACGCGCGCCGCCGGTTGGTATGAGGCGCCGGGCTGGGGGCGGGGACAGCTGGTCTTCTGCGAGGTGAGCCGGGACGAGGCGCTCGTGGAGCTCGAGGGCTCCCTCGGGTCCGGGGTGCCGCCGGCCAGCCTGCGCATCGGGACGGACCTGTTCGCGGTCAGCTACGAGCTCGAGGTGCGCGCGCTGGGCCGCGACGGGACCCGCCTGCGCTGTAGCTTGCCCCTGATCCTGCGCCGTCGCAGGCGCCACGGCCGCGAGCGCACGGTGGCGGTCCCCGCGGACGAGGGCGTGCGCATCAGCTTCGTGAATCCGCTCGATGGCTCGATCCAGTCGCGGACCGTCTCGGAGCTGTCGCCATTCGCCGTGGGCTTCGACGCGGAGCTCGGCGACGCTTTCTTCTGGCGTGGGCTTCCGCTCGAGCGTGGCCAGCTGTCGTGGCGCGATCGACTCGTGGAGCTCGGCGACGTCGAGGTCACATCGCTGCCCGGAGAAGGTGGCGAGGGGCGCTGCACGGTCGCGATCACGGACTCGCGCCTCTCGGACGATGGCACCCTGATCGAGTTGCTCGCGACGGCCGCCCATCCCCAGGTCTCGGTGCATCGCGGCCACAACTTCGACGCGTTGATCGACGTCTACAAGGAAGCTGGGCTCTTCGCGCCCCACATGGATCGCAACCTCGAGCCGCTCGAGTCGAGCGTGGCTGACGTCTGGCGCCGTCTCCATGGCGAGGCCCGGGATGTGGTCTGCACGCTCACCCATGGCGAGCCGGAGCAACCCGACGGCGCGGTGACCGTGATGCGCGCCTGGGAGTCGGCCTGGGTCGCGCAGCACTTCGTGGACGTGAGCCGCGACCTCACCGGAGCCACCGGCAAGCTCCAGCGGGCCTACCTCGATCACCTGCTGCCGCGCCCCGACGGGCGCTTTCTGGTCTTCTTCGTCAAGAGCGACAACCACGTCATGACCGCCTACATGCGGCGCTTCTTTGCCAGCGTCGGCACGCCCGAGGCGGCGAGCCAGACGACACTCGATTTCTGGGGGCACGGCGGACAAGAGGAGTCGCCGGGGTGCGCGGCGGTCGCGTGTGATGCCGGCCCGGAGGAGCGGACGATGGTGGGGCGCGCCGCGGAGCGCTGCCTTGGGCGTGACAGCGCGATGGCCCTGTCGATGGCCGCACGGGAGCTGGAGCTGCCCGACACGTCGGCCCGCTTCGCCCGTGCGGGCCTCGAGCGAGCGCGCCCCTGCCGGCTCATCGAGCACGAAGGTGAGGTCACTCACGTGCTCCTGGAAGAGCGCACGACCCCGGGCGTCAACCTCACCTGGATGCTCAACGCGACCTGGGTGCTGCCAGTGCATCGGGGCGATCGCGGTGGCGCCGCGCTCCGGCGTGCGCTCGCCGACGTTCTAGCGCGGCCGGCCCAGGCGCCCACCGGCGAGCGCTTCGTCAACGCGCCCGCGGGGCTCGATCGAGACGTCCTCCGTGGTGTGGGCTTCGAGCACATTGCCTCCGTCGAGATGTTCGTGCTCAATCGTGCCGGGGTGCACCAATTCTTCCAGTACGCGACGCGTCGCTACGGCGAGCTCGATGCGCGTGCGGAGCGACGGCAGCGCAGATCGCGCGGCGGCTGAGCGCGTGATGCTGAATGCGGCCACACGCAAGTGCTTTGGGTGGCAAAAGGCCCGGTCGGGCGACTTCCATTGGAAGAAGGCACTCGAGGGGCTAAGACTAGACTTGCGGGCGGAAGCGCCGCGGAGCCGGGCCGAGAGGGTAGGAGAGCGCCCCGCGGTGTCCCGGTGCGCGCCCTGTGGCGATGGCCTCCAGAAGTTATCCAGTCCTGTATGTCGACGACGAGGCGGAAAACCTCGTCACGTTCCGCTATGCGGTCGAGGATCGTTTCCCGGTCCTGACCGCCAGCTCCGGGGACGAAGCGTTGCGCGTGCTCGAGCGCGAGAAGGTCGCGGTGCTGTTGTCCGATCAGCGGATGCCGGGCATGAGTGGTGTCGAGCTCTGCGAGGCCGCACGCCGCATGCACCCCGAGGTCGTGCGCATCATCATCACCGCCTACTCGGACTTGCAGGTGGCGGTCGACGCGATCAACCGCGGCCAGGTGGCTCGCTACCTGACGAAGCCTTGGCGCGACGACGAGCTGTTGTCGCTGATCGACATGAGCGTGGATCTCGTGAAGCTCCAGGAGACCGTGCGCGACATGCAGGTGCGCCTGCTGCAGCAGGGTGAGCCCCGCGCCATCGGTGAGCTGCGGAGCCAGCTCGCCCGCCAGCTCCAGACGCCCCTATCTCAGCTCGAGATCAACACCGAGCAGGTGCGCGATCTGCTCGATGCGGGCCTGGAATCCTGGGCCGATGCGGGTCGCGCGCGCGAGATCATCCGCAGCGCACGCGGCGCCCACGGCGAGCTCGGGCCGCCCCTCGAGACGCTGCGCGACACGGTCTCGAGCCTGTCGCGGCGCGAGCGCCTCGAGCGCTCGGGGCGGCCGCGGGCCTGCGACGCGGCGCGGGTTGCGCGGGCGGTGTGCAAGATCCTCGAGCAGAGCGTCGAGGGCGCGGGCGAGCTGCGTGTGGTGCTGAAGGCGGCCCCCATGGTGCCGATGGACCCGGCCGAGCTCGGCCACGCCCTCACGCATCTGATCCGCAATGCCGCCGATTCGCTCTCGCGCGACACCGCCGGTCCCGACGGGGTCATCACCGTGACGGTGGACGAGTCGCCGGGTGGGGCCGTGATCTCGGTCAGCGACAACGGTCCGGGAATCGCGCAGGGCCAACTCGAGCGCATCTTCGACCCCTACGTGAGCGGTGACGAGAATCGGGCCGGCCTCGGCCTTGCGGTGGTGCGGCAGCTCGTGGCGGAGGCGGGGGGGCAGGTCGAGGCCGAGAGCGAGCCCGGCGGGGGAGCGCGACTGGCGCTGAGCTTCCCCCTGACTGGCTGACGCGGCACATTTGGGTAGCGATACCGGCCAACCATGTCACCCCACAAAGGCTGCCCGGGGTGACCCGGTTTCCTTGAGGAGGCCGCTTGGCGAGGGCTATCCTCGACCCGTCCTCGGATCCGGATACCCGTGATGGTGGGGCTTCAGGCAGACTCCAGTCGCTTCCGATTGCCCTTCTCCCGCGTCCTGGTCGTGGAGGACGAGCCGCGCATTCGGCGGGCGCTGGTGGCGATATTCCAGGATTGGGGCGCCGAGGTGAGGCAGGCCTCCCGGGTCGAGGGCGCGCTGGCAGCGCTGGAAGCCCCGGAGCCCGACCTGGTGGTACTGGACGTGCGGCTACCCGATGGCAACGGCCGCGCGATCGTGGAGGCGACCAACCTGCTGTCGCCGCGCCCGACCCTGATCGCCACCAGCGGTCTGGCCTCGGCCCGCGAGGCCTTCGAGCTCGCTCAGCTGGGCGTCGAGCTCTTCGTGCCCAAGCCCTTCACGCGCTTCAGCTTCGAGTCCCGCGTGCGCGCCTTCCTGCGCGAGGAGGAAGCCCGCGGCTCGGGCGAGATGGGCTCCAGCCTCTCGCCGGAGACGCGCGCGCTGGTGACCGGGCGCCTGTCCGCGTTTGCCGCGATTCACGGGCTCTCCGTGCACGAGCAGGAGCTCGTCCGGCTCGCCATTGCGGGCGTCCCGCGCAAGCGCATCCCCGACATCCTTGGCGTGACCGACAACACCTGCAAGACGCGCATTCGGCGCCTGCTACGCAAGTGCGACGCGGATCACCTGGCTGACATCCCTCGCATGCTGCTGCTGCACAGCTACGAGTGATCGACGATCGCCGGCGGTTCCTCGCTGGGGCTGGTCACATGCTGGATGAAGAGTGCGAGCACGCCGGTCTTGCTGTGGGTGCGCGTGCGACGGAACACGTTCTTGAAGTGGTTGTGGACCGTGTTCGGGCTCAGATCCAGATGCTTTGCCAGCACCGGCACCGTGCCGTACCCGGAGACGAGCAGCTCCATCAGCTGGCGCTCGCGGGTCGTCAGGCTGAACCGATCGGCGAATTCGCTCAGATGGTCCTCGAGCGCGGGATTGAGCGCCACGGCGGGAACTTCCTCGAGCTGCGTGCGGTTGTCGAGTTCGGCTGCGAAGGACATGGATCGAACATAGCAGGGGCGCAGAAGCACTTCGGTCACCCTGTAGGGTGACAGTCCCCAAAACACACGTACTTCGTCTCTACCCAGTCCTCGATGCCCTCGGCGCCGCCCTCGCGACCCAGGCCGCTCTCCTTCACGCCACCGAAGGGCGCCGCGGCATTCGAGATCAGACCCGTGTTCACACCCACCATGCCGTATTCGAGCGCTTCGGAGACGCGAAAGCCGCGCCCAAGGTCGCGCGAGTAGTAGTAGGCGCACAGCCCGGCGCGCGGGTCGTTGGCGAGGGCGATCGCTTCGGCCTCGTCGTCGAAGCGCGTGAGCGTGACGATCGGCCCGAAGATCTCCTCGCGGAAGATCTCCATCTGCGGTGTCACGCCCTCGACCAGCGTTGGCGGGTAGAAGGTCGTCTGCGCGTCCACGCGTGCACCCCCGAGGAGCACGTCGGCTCCGTGCTCGCGCGCGTCGTCCAGCAGGCGCTCCACCTTCGCCAGCCCCTGGCCGTCGATCAGCGGCCCAAGGTCGGTGCCGTCGCGGTCGCCGGGGCCGAGCTGCAGCGTCTCCATGCGGCCGCGCAGCCGGTCGCGGAAGGCGTCGTAGATGCCCGCCTGGATCAGGAAGCGGTTGGCCGAGACACACGTCTGGCCGCAGTTGCGGAACTTCGCGATCAGCGCGCCCTCGACCGCGGCCTCCAGGTCCGCGTCGTCGAAGACCAGGAAGGGCGCGTTGCCGCCCAGCTCCAGGCTCACGCGCTTGACGGTCGACGCGCAGCGCCCGGCCAGCAGCTTGCCCACGGCGGTCGAGCCGGTGAAGCTCAGCTTCCGCACCACCGGGCTCGCGCACAGCGCGCGGCCCACGGCATCGGCGCCGTCGGCATCGGTCGTGACCACATTGAAGGCACCGTCGGGCGCGCCGGCGCGGCTCGCAAGCTCCGCGAGGGTCAGCGCCGACAGGGGCGTGGCCTCGGCGGGTTTGAGCACCATCGGGCAACCCGCGGCCAAGGCGGGTGCCAGCTTGCGGGCGATCATCGCCGAGGGGAAGTTCCAGGGCGTGATGGCCGCGCCCACGCCCACCGGCTGGCGCAGCACCAGCACGCGCTTGTCGTCGGAGGGTGGCGGCACCACGCGGCCGTAGATGCGCGGTGCCTCGCCCGCGAACCACTCGAAGAATGCGCGCCCGTAGGCCACCTCGGCCCGGCTCTCCGGCAGGGGCTTGCCCTGCTCGGCGGTCATGATGCGCGCCAGGTCCTCCGCGTGGCGCTCGAGCTCGCTCGCGAGCCGCGTCAGCAAGGCGGCTCGGCCGGCGGCGCCGAGGCGTGCGAGCTTGGCGAGTGCGCCGTCGGCGGCGTCGATTGCGCGCATGGTCTCGGTGGCGGACAGCCGGGCCACGCGCGCCAGCTCCGCGCCGCTCGCCGGATCCCGGACGGCGAAGCGGGAGCCGTCGTCGGCATCCACCCAGGTGCCGCCAACGTGGGCCTGCGCTTTCAGCAATCCGGAATCGGTCAGCTCCATGAGTTGTGATACTCGCACACCTGATGGACGACCACAGGCCCCGCACCGTCCCGGCCAACGTGCTCGCAGCCTATGGGCTGGAGGGGGCGCAGGTGGACGCGCTCAGCAGCCTGATCAACTCGACCTTCCGGGTCACCGCGGCGGACGGCGCGCGTGCCATCGTCCAGCGCCTGCACCCGATCTTCGACGCCGAGGTGAACCTCGACATCGAAGCGATCACCGCGAGGCTCGAGGAGCGCGGGCTCGTCACGCCGCGACTGCTGCGGACGCGCGACGACGCCCTGTGGGTGCGGCGCGAGGACGGCGTCTGGCGCGCGCAGAGCTTCATCGCGGGGCGCACGCTGCACGCCGTGCATTCGCCGGGGCAGGCCCGCGCCGCCGGTGAGGCGGTCGCGCGCTTCCACGGGGCGCTCGACGGCTTCGAGCATGACTTCGCCTTCACGCGCAGCGGTGTGCACGACACGCGGGCGCACCTGGAGGCGCTCGAGGCGGCCCTGTCGGTGCAAGATGCCACGCCCGAGGTGCGTGCCCTGGCCGAACGCATCGTCGCCGACGGTCGCGCCCTGCCCCTGGCCGAGCTGGCGGCACAGCCCAAGCGCCTGTGCCACGGCGATCTCAAGATCTCCAACCTGCGCTTCGCGCCCGACGGCAGCGACCGGGTGGTCTGCCTGATCGATCTGGACACCCTCGCCTACCAGAGCCTGGCCTATGAGCTGGGCGACGCCCTGCGTTCCTGGTGCAACCCGTTCGCCGAAGACAGCGCCCAGGTCGCGCTTGATGGTGCGGTCTTCGGCGCGGCGCTGGGCGGTTACGTGGCCGCGGCGGCCCCCTCGATCACCCCGGCCGAGCTGGCGTCCTGCGTGGCGGGATTTGCGGCGGTCGCCCTGGAGCTCGCCTCCCGCTTCTGCCGCGACGTCCTCGAGGATCGCTACTTCGGCTGGGATCCCGAGCGCTTCGCGAGCCGAGGGGAGCACAACCTGGCGCGCGCGCGCTCCCAGCGTGCGCTGTCCCGGCTGGTTGCCGACGGGGAGCCGGAGCTGGCGGCCATCGTCGAGGAAACCCTGGCGTTTGCCGGGCGGGCCATCTGACCGTCTTTTGGGACAGGCAGTGGGCGTTTCAGGCGCCCGGGCGAGCGGTGTTCTCTCTTCCCAAATTTCGCGGCGTTTGGTATGGCGTAGCCGGCTCCGGCGCCGCTGTAGACGAGGGCGTTTTCCGGGGCGCAAGAAGAGGCTCGAAAATCGGCGTGGTGGTCTCCGGGAATGCTCTCCGCGCGGCCGGCACGCGGGCAGACCCCCCCCTGCTCACGACAGTACGATGGCCCTCCACACTATCCGTAAAGGACTCGACCTCCCGATCACGGGTGAACCCGCTCAGGAGATCGACGAGACCCCAACCAAGGCCACGCGCGTCGCCGTGATCGCCGACGACTTCCCGGGCATGCGCCCGCGCATGTTCGTCACCGAGGGCGACACCGTGAAGCGCGGCCAGCCCCTCTTCGAGGACCGCAAGAACGCGGGCGTGCTCTACACCTCGCCGGGTGCCGGGCGCGTCATCGGCGTCAACCGCGGCAAGAAGCGCGCGCTGCAATCGGTGGTGATCCACCTGAGCGAGGGCGAGCGCTCGGGTAGCCCGGGCGAGGACGAGATCGCCAAGCTCGGCACCTTCACCGGCAAGGCGCCGGCGGAGCTGTCCGGCGACGAGCTGCAAGAGCTGCTGCTCGAGTCCGGGCTGTGGACCACGCTGCGCAAGCGGCCCTTCAGCAAGGTTCCGGCGCCGGGGACCAGGCCGTTCGCGCTCTTCGTCAACGCGATGGACACCAACCCGCTGTCCGCGCGGCCCGAACCGATCGTGGAGGAGCGGCGTGAGGACTTTGACGCCGGCCTGGTCGCGCTCGGCAAGCTGACCGATGGCAAGACCTACCTGTGCGTGGCGCCGGGCTCGTCGATCGCCAAGGGCGGCAGCGCCGAGGTCAGCGTGGAGGAGTTCGCCGGGCCCCATCCGGCGGGCACCACCGGTGTGCACATGCACACGGTGGCGCCGGTGCACCGCGCGCGCGAGTGCTGGAGCATCGGCTATCAAGACGTGCTCGCGGTCGGCCAGCTGGTCCGCACCGGCGAGGTGGACATCCGCCGCGTGGTCGCGCTCGCGGGGCCGCCCATGGCGAAGCCGCGGCTGGTCCGCACTCGTCAGGGGGCCGCGCTCGACGAGCTGGTCGCCGCCGGCGACCTGAAGGGTGACCCGGGGCCGGACGACTACCGGCTGATCTCGGGCTCGGTGCTCTCGGGCAAGCGCGCCAGCGACAACGCTTTCGGCTTCCTCGGCCGCTACCACGTGCAGGTCAGCGTGCTGAGCGAGGACCGGGAGCGGGTCTTCCTCGGCTGGCTCGGGCCCGGTGGCGACAAGTACTCCACTATCCCGCCCTTCATCTCGAAGTTCCTGGGTGGCGGCCGCAAGTGCGACTTCACCACCAGCACGCACGGGGCGCCGCGCGCGATGGTGCCGATCGGCATGTACG
>JAPPOT010000614.1 GCA_028817855.1 Myxococcales bacterium | reverse complement strand
CGCGACCCGACCGCCAAGACCTTCCCCGAGGTCCGCCCCCACACCCAACAGCCTTACGCTTCGCGGCCGGCCCCGCGCCCCGCCCTCCCCCCCCGGGGACGGCCGCTAAGAGTAATGCTTTTGGATGTGGGCGATGAACTCGGGGAAGTTCTTGGCGGTCGCGTCGCGCACGTTCTTGACCGTCTGGCGCTCTTCCATGCGGGCCAGGTAGGCGTCGAGCCCGTCGATCTTCTCGAAGGGGTCGTGCTCGAGCACGCCCTTGCACAGCGTGCGCACGACCGGGATGTGGACCACCGCGGCGATGTCCGCGGCCGTGAGCTGGTCGCCCAACAAGAAGCGATCGAAGCTCACCAGCTTGGCGAGCCCTCGCGCGCCCTTGCTGGTGTTCTCCTTGACCTCGGCCGCGACCTCGCCCGCGGGCTTGCTGCGGGTGAAGAAGTTCTTGAGCACCCGCCGTGCCTGCAGCTCAAGATCGAGGTCGATGATCTGGGTGAGCTCCAGCAGCTTGGCGCGCGCGAAGGCGCCCTCCGGGTAGAGCGGCCTATCCGGGTAGGCCTGCTCCAGGTAGTCGACGATCGCGCGCGACTCGCTCAGGAAGCCGTGCTCGGTCTCGAGGCAAGGCACGCGCCCCAGCGGGCTCATGTCCAGGTAGTCGGGCCGGTAGCTGTCGTTGGCGCCCGTGTAGACCACCACCTCCTCGAAGGGCAGTCCCTTCTCGAGCAGCGCGAGGCGGGCGATGTTGTAGTAGTTGCTGGCGGGGAAGCCGTGCAGTCGCAGCATCGGTGGGACCTCCGGTCAGTCGCAGTTGATCGTGACCCCTCGACCTAGCACGCCGGGTTCGCTGCCGAGAAGCACGATGGCGCAATCCACCGAAGGATTGCCGTATTTTCCACTCGCGCGCGCTCGCTTGGCCCTGTTGGACAGGTTGCCGAGGTACCGTCCGCCGACTTTGTGGAGCTTGCCGTCGGCGTCGAGGGTGTAGCTGCCGTTGTAGGCGCCCGGCTTGCTCGCATCCCAGCCGAGCAGGTCGAGCATGACCTTCAGCTCGGTGGCGGTGACCACGCGTCCGTTGACGACCACGCCGGTCGTGCCCTTGCTGATGTCGCGTGGCAGCTCCGACGCGCGCAGGCCCGCCTTGGTCACGCCGCCGGTGCCGTGCCCCTCGATGCCCCACAGTCCGCTGCGCGCGTCGTACCAGTAGTGCCCCGAGAAGGGGCGCGCGCCGAGGTGCACCTCAAGCTCCTTGAAGTCGGGCTCGCCCAGGGGCTTGCCGTTGAGCAGC
Source organism: Myxococcales bacterium (assembly GCA_028817855.1). Classification (GTDB taxonomy): domain Bacteria; phylum Myxococcota_A; class Polyangia; order Polyangiales; family JAFGIB01; genus JAOUOP01. The sequence goes on along the minus strand of JAPPOT010000614.1, from coordinate 1,152 downwards.
ACGTCGAGGGCCTGCTTGGCGGTGGCGTAGGCCTCGCTGCCGGTGGCGAGCTGGTTCTGCTGCTCGTACGGCGACGGCGCGTCGCCCGGACCTTCGTAGGTGGCGCTCAGCTCGGCGGTGCGGATCTTGTCCTCGAGCGTGCGCTCCGGGCCCTCGGGTGCGGTCGCGTCGGTCTGACCGCCGCTGGTCGCCGCCGGCGGATCGTAGACCGGTTCTTCATGGGCGGGCTCGCCGCCGCAGGCGACGAGCAACAGCCCCCCGCAGAGCAGGCGTGGATCGTGTCGCATGGCTCTTCCCTCGAGTGGGGAGAGCCTAGCAGAGGCGCCGGGCCGCCGGCTAATCGCAGGCGCCGGTGGACTCGCCACTCATCGGGTCGACACAGGGGGCGCAATCGAACGCCGGATCGCACGCGTTGGGGTCCTGCCCCGAGTTGTAGAGCTCGTCCGCGGTGCCTCCCAGGATCGGCACGTCGGTCTCCGACAGGATGCACGGCGGCAGGCAGACGCCGGGCTGGCCCGCGATGGTGATGCCGAGGAAGAGCGCGAGAAGGCATTCCGTACCACTGGTGCAGTCGGTCTCGCAGCTCGCGAATTGGTGGCTGGGGTCCGCGACCGCCTCGTTGGGTGCGCACAGGTAGTCCTCGGTCGAGGCCTCGCCGGGTTCGCCCGCGTCCTCGCAGGTGAGCACTGGCAACGCGCCGGCGCGCGAGCCGGCGGCGGTCGCCGGGATGCAGCGGCCCAGGTCGCTGCAGCAGTTGGTGAAGGTCATGACCTCGGTCGGCTCGGTGTCGCCGGGTAGGGCACAGGCGCCGGTTGAGGTGCCGTCGCGCGGGTCGAAGCAAGGCGCGCAGCGCTCGTCCGGATCGTCGCAGCCATCGGTGCCATCGGGCGTGAGCAGGTCGGAGAGGGCGACGATGTCGGGCAGGCACGCGGGCAGGCAGCGCCCGGTTCCTTCCTTGGCGGAGCCGTCGACGCTGGACTCGCCGTGCCAGCTCGAGCAAGCCTCCGGGGTGTAGGTGTTGGTCGCGACATCGGTGGGCGCGCACAGCGTCGCGTCGCCGCCCAGGTCGGTGCACACGCCGCCGGCGTCGGCCAGCAGGCTCTGCAGGTGGCCGGGGACGAGGTCGGTCGGCACGCAGGTGCCCACGGCGGT
>JAPPOT010000364.1 GCA_028817855.1 Myxococcales bacterium | reverse complement strand
GTTCAAGGCGGGCTTGACAGGGGGGCCGTTCGGGACGCAGAGAAACGGACGATGGCAAAGAGACCGATACGCAAGCTTGAGGTGGCCGACAGGCGCGCGCTGACCCCGAACATGCTGCGCATCACGCTCACGGGCGAGGCGCTGGCCGACTTTCCGCAGGATAGCGTCGGCGGCTACGTGAAGCTGGTGCTCCCCACCGGGGACGAGGACGTGGCAGGCAGCGAGATCGAGCAGCTCGACCTGCGCAGCTTCGTCAGGCGCAGCTTCACGGTGCGCAGCTTCGATGCTGCAGCGCGCGCGCTGGTGATGGACGTGGTGGTCCCGGGGCATCCCGGGCCGGCGAGTGCGTGGGCGGCGGCAGCGCAGGTTGGTGATGCGGTGTTGGTGCACGGGCCGGGTCCGGTCAAGGGGCTCGACCACGGCGCTGACGCGATGTTCCTGGCGGCGGACATGGCGGCCCTGCCGGCGCTCGCCGTGCAGCTGGAGCGGCTGCCGGCGGATGCGCGCGGGGTGGCGGTGATCGAGGTGCTCAGCGACGCGGACCGTCAACCGTTGCAGGCGCCGCCAGGCGTGGACGTACACTGGGTCGTCAGTCCCGACGTGCGCGCCTCGCGCTTGGCCGAGGAAGTACGCGGGCGGGCGTGGCCCCAGGGGCGGGTCTCGACGTGGGCGGCCTGCGAGTTCGCCTCGATGAAGCAGCTGCGCGCCTACTTCTACCAGGAGCGGGGCGTGGCCCGCGAGGACAGCTACCTCAGCAGCTACTGGAAGCTCGATGCGAGCGACGAGCAACACAAGGCGGCCAAGCGGGCCGAGCTGGAGGGATGAGCATGATTCGACGGAGCACGCTCTGGGTAGTGCTGTTGGCTGGCTGCGCGACCGCCCCTGCCGAGACACCGGTGGCGGACGCGGCGAGCGGCGGAGAGCAGGCGCAGCCGGACGGGCGTCAGGGCGCCACCATCTATGACAAGTGGTGGGCGGCGCTCGGGATCGACTTCCAGCCGGACGACCCGGCCACCCCGGCGGCGGATGGCAAGGGCGGGCCGAACGGTGATGGCACGCTCAACGACGCGGATGGCAACGCGATGCTCAACGGCGGACACGACTACCGCTTGAAGAACCTCTTCGGGTGGGACCTGCGCGGAGGCGACGGCATCTACGGCGCGGCCTATCACGCCAAGCCCTACGTGCTGCCGGTGAATCTACTGGCCGTGGCGTGGACGCGCGAGCAGATGACGGAGCGGCTGACGGCGGGCGGCGACGGCGTGCCGGCCTACGGGCAGGTATTGGATGCCGGCCAGCTGGCCCAGGTCGTGGAGTTCGTCTTCGACGTGCGCGAGGGTCGGTTGCCCCGGCCCGACCAGATCTGGGAGCTGTCCGAGGGGACGCCGAAGAGCTATCGCCTCAGGGCCGGCGGTGACGTGGCGCGTGGCGCGCAGGTGTTGAGCGACCAGTGTGCGAGCTGCCACGGTGCCGACGGTCGAGGCTTCCTGATCGACGAGCGCTACTCGCTCGGCAGCCACGCGCGCCAGAAGTCCTACGAGGACTGGCTGAAGATGATCGGCGGCCAGCCCGGGACCTCGATGGGTGGCCAGCTGCCACCGGGGGACGACGGCGCGGCCCACGCCGCGTGGATCCTGGACGTGCTCGCGGCGCTCTGCGACCGCCAGGCCTTCCCCACCGGCGATGCCAGCGCCGGCGACGCGGCGGACGGCGATGCGCGCTGCGGCGGGTACTTGAAGTAGCTGTGGCGGGGGTGTCGCTGGCCGCGTCGCCGTCGATGATCGCGACGATGCCCCCGACGGGCGACGCGACGTCGTGAAGACGGGGAAAGAGCACCGCGTGGTCCATCCAGTGCACGCTCGCGCCCAGGGTGACCAGGTCGTAGGGGCCCTGCAATGGCGCGGTCTCGGCGGTCGCCTCGAGCCAGCGGATGGCGGACGGGGTCTCTCGCGCGACGCGCAGCATGGCGGCCGAGGGATCCACCGCCTCGACGTGCTCGAAGCGGGTGGCCAGGGCGTGGGCGAGCTTGCCGGGACCACAGCCGAGGTCGAGCGCGCGCTTGCGGCCCGGCGCGATCGACGCGAGGTGATCGTGGAGCGCCTCGGGGTAGGGTGGACGATGCCGGTAGCAGTGAGCCACGTCGTCGTCGCCGAACTTGGTTCCGTCGCTTCGGATGAGCGCCATTGGCGGAGTCTAGCGCCGGGGCGCGACGACGCTATCATCGCGGCATGCAAAGGGGGGAATGCCGGAGCCTCGTGGTGGTGCTGGGCCTGGTGTTGGGGGTGGGGTGTGCCGGGCAGCACGTCCCCGTGGACGCCACCCCGACGGAGTCGTTCGAAGCACCGGAGCCGCGGGAGTCGACCAACCCCGTCGTTCCGCGTCCGCGAGTCGCGCCGCCAGAGGCGCACGAGCCCCTGGCGGAGGAGAGCGCGAAGC
>JAPPOT010000346.1:21737-37563 GCA_028817855.1 Myxococcales bacterium | reverse complement strand
GCCAAAGGCTGCACCCCGCACCTAGCGTGCAGACGATCCACACCAGCACCAAGCGCTCCATACCCTGACTCTACTAGAACCCGTCGTGAGACGGGTTCTCAGAAGTCGAGCTTGCGCAGGACCGACGGCGGCTTGGTGCGCTTCGGCTTCTTGGCCGCGGCCCGACGTGGCGGTCGCGCGCGCGGCTTTCGCTTCTCCTCGACGAGCAGCACGTCGAACTCGGCGTCGGCGCTCGCGTGGTGGACCACCTGCCAGGGCGAGCTGCCCTTGGCCGCCACTTTGATCACGCGGTTCTTGTTGTCGCGCGGCAACTCGATCGGGTTGTCGGCGGAGGGTGTTCCGTCGACTGTGACCGTGGCGCCTTGAGGAACGCCCCGCAGCTCCACCGTGACGTGGGTAGGCAAGGGTGGTGGCGGCGGCGGCTCGGGCTCCTTCACCTGGGCCGGCGCGGCCGCCGCGATCGAAGCCTTGGGCGGCGGCTCCCTGCCGCTCGTGAGCTGCCAGGCGACGAGCACGCCGACCGCGGCCACCGCGAGCGCGACCAGGCCCCGGCTGCGAGAGCGCTTGCGCCCGAACGGATCGGCCGGGAGCTCGCTCGCGGGCGCTACCGGCGGTGTGGAAGGGTGGTCGTTCACGATGGCGGCGACCGGTGGCGCGTCGCTGTCGTCCAGCGGGAACTCGAGCGTGCGCAGGCGATCGACCGAGAGCCGCGGCGTCGCCAGACCCGCCGCCGGTGGAGGCGGTGGCAGGTCGGATAGGGAGCGGTTGATCTCGGCGTCGGGGCACCCCTCGACCGCGGCCAGCAGCGCTTCCTGCATCTCGACCGCGGTCTGGTAGCGGTTCTCGGGGCCGCGTGACATCGCCGTGGCGACGACGTCGGAGAGGGCCTCGGGGATGTTCCCGTTCAGCTCGTGCACAGGCGGCGCGCTGCCGGTGACGATCTGGATGATCAGGTCGCCGACGTTCTCTGAGCTGAAGGGCAGGGTGCCGGTGAGAGCTTCGTAGAGGATCACCCCCATGCTGTAGATGTCAGTGCGGCGGTCGATCGTCTTCACGCCGCGCGCCTGCTCGGGCGACATGTACTCGGGGGTCCCGACGATGATGCCCTCCTTGGTGGTGAGGGCCGAGCGGCGCCCGCTGCGCGGCTCGACGCTGCGCGAGATGCCGAAGTCGAGGATCTTGGGAAAGTGCCCGCCGCCCGAATCCTCGGTCAGGAAGACGTTGTCGGGCTTGAGGTCGCGGTGGATGATGCCGGCGTCGTGCACGGCGGCGAGGCCGCGCAGTGTGAGCCCGCAAACATGCACGAGCTCGGAGATCGAGAGCGAAGGATTCTGCTGCAGCCGCTCGCCGAGGCTCTGACCGCTCAGCAGCTCCATCACCATATAGGGCTGCTGCTCGTCAGTGCTGCCGAAGTCGACGATGTGGATCACGTTGCGGTGTTGCACGGACGCCGCGATGCGCGCCTCCCTGAGGAACTGGTCCACCAGGTTCTGACGATCGCGCTCGTCCCGGGCGAACAGCAGCTTCACCGCCACTGGCCGCTCGAGGGTCAGATCGCGGGCACGCCAGACGGCGGCCATGCCGCCCTCGCCTATGAGCGATTCGAGCTCATAGCGGCCCGCGATGACCCGGGCTTCTTCAGACACCTCCACTGGGTTCAGTATAGGCGAATTTTTTCGATTAGCGCACCGGTCCGCGAGGACAACGGACCCAGAAATTCCCGAATTTATCCTAAATTTGGGACATCTTGCGTGCCCCGAGGGCCTCAGGTGCCGGCGTCCGCGTCCAGGGTCAGATCGCAGGGGGCTCCACGCATCCCGGTGGCGTAGAAGCACCCGAAGGGGACGATATTGTCGAAGCTCCCGCAGAAGCCCTCGTCGGTGCAGCAGCCCGGCATGCGGGGCCCGCCCGAGATCGGGGCCTGAGGAGGGCAGGACGGGTCCAGCACCCCGGGCTGGCTCAGCTGTATGCAGACGTCCTCGAGGCTGTCGTCCACGCCGCCCAGGTTGGTCCCGCAGACCCCCGGGACGCGCCCCACGGGCTCGAGGATGTTGCCGGGCTCGCCGGTCCCCAGCGCCGTGCAGCAGGCCACGCCCAGCATCGGGACCGGGCAGTGTTCCACCACGCAGCCCGGAGTGTCGGGGCCACCGTCCGGGGCGGCCATGACAGGATCCATGCTGGCGTCACTCGCGATCGGCGCCTCTGAGCCCCGCTCTCCCAGGTCCGCCTGTTCGGCACACGCGACGAGCAGCGAAGTGCAGCACAACCATGTCCATGCTCGAGCCCCCATGCCCGTGCCCCCGCGCTCAGCGCCTGCGCATCACCCCGAGGGTCTTGGTGGTGGGAAGCTCCTCGAACCATCCCGAGGCCAACCCCTTGCGGTAGATCTCGATCGGCGCCTGTCCCCCCTCGTTGGGGTCCGGAAAGAGGTCGTGGATCGCGAGGATGCCACCCGGCGCGACGTGCCTGGCCCAGCCGTCGTAGTCCGCATGGGCGGCCTCGTGGCTGTGCCCGCCATCGATGAAGACCATCCCCAGCGGCGTGCCCCACACCCGAGCTGCCGCAGCGCTCGGAGCGACCAGCAACATCGCGGTCTGCTCGAGTCCCGCCAGCCGCAGGTTCTTGCGCAGCTCGTGGAGGCTATCCATGCGCGCGGCGTCGGCGTCGTAGAGCTCGGGGTCGTGGTACTGCTCGCCGCGCTGGTGCTCCTCGGAGCCGCGGTGGTGGTCGACGCAGATCAGCGTGCCCCCCTCGCGCTTGACGCCGCTTCCGAGGTAGACGGCCGACTTGCCGCAGTAGCTGCCCACCTCGAGCACGGGCCCGATGCTCGCCGCTTCGCGCGCCAGAGCGTGCAGCCGCTGCCCTTCCTCTTCGTCGAGGAAGCCCTTGCAGGCGCGCGCCAGCTCCAACTCGGCGGGGTCCATCCCGGTCTCCGCGCTACTCGGCCGCCGTGCCGAGCTCGTCGTAGCTCGGCGCATCCGGACGCTCGCCGCGCGGCCGCAGCTTGGTCGGCTCCTCGAGGTCGTCGCCGGCCAGGCAGGTGAAGAACTCGCTGGTCGGGGTCTCGCGGTGCACCGTGTCGTGGGCGATCAGCACGGCGGCCGCGGTCCAGGTGGTCTGCTCCCCCTCGGGGAAGATCTCGCCCGCAGGGTGGGTCGCGCCCGTCCAGTAGGCACCGCTGTCGGTGCGCTGCCAGCGCGTCCAGGACAGGACCTCCGCAGCCCGCTGGCGCAGCCCGCAGGCCTCGAGGGCCAGCACCAGCTCGCAGGTCTCCGCGATCGTGTACCAGGGCTTGTCCTTGACGCAGCGGCAGCCCACGCCCTCCTCGATGAACGCGGTGGTCAGCGCCCCGTCGAGCAGGCGCTTGCGGCCCTCGCCGCCGCGCACCGCGCCGCCCAGCACCGGGTAGTACCAGTCCATGGAGAAGCGGCCGGGCTTCTCGGGCAAGTCGGTCTCGGTGAAGACGGCAGGCTGCTGGCGCAGCGTCCGGGCCAGGCGCTCGCGCGCACGCCGCCACTGGGGTCGGTCGTGGCCGAGGCGGCGCGCGATGCGGATCGCGCACACCAGGCTGCCATGGATCGAGGAGGAGCCGGTCAGCAGCGGCGCCTTCCATACCTTGCCGTTCTTCTGGGCCCAGGCGATGGCGCCGTTGGGCAGCTGCATGTCGACCACGAAGTCGATCGCACGCTCGACGGTCGGCCACATCTCGGCGAGGAAGTCGGTGTCGTTCTCGCGGCAGTACTGGTGCCACACGCCGGTCGCGACGTAGGCCGCGTGGTTGCTGTCCTGCGTGATGCGGGTGGCCTTGCCACCGCGGCGCTCCGCGGCCCAGCCGCCGTTGGGGTCCTGGGTCTCCGCCATGAACCGGTAGGCGCCGCGCGCCTCGTCGGTCAGACCCATCGAGCACAGCCCCATCGCGGAGTGCACGTGGTCCCACGGGTCCATCTTGTTGCCGGCGGCCCACGGGATCTCGCCGCTGGGGCGCTGCTGGGACCGAAGCCACGCCGTGGTGTGCTCGATCTCCTTGTCGGAGAGGGCGACGACCGGCTCCTGCAAAGCTTGGGGGCGTTTCATCGAGCTCACACCTTCACTCCGTAGAACACGACACTCTTTCCGATGAACGGGACCAGCGCCTTTTCCAGGGCGCGCGTCAGCAGCGGCCGGCGCATCATGTCCCAAACCAGGAGGCGGTGATAGAGCTTCACCGCCGAAATCTCCTCGTTTTCCACGCCCAGGGCACACTTGAGCCACCAGTAGGGGGAGTGCAGGCCGTGGGCGAAGTGGCTGTCGAAGATGCGGTAGCCCGCGCCGGCCAGCATTCTACGCAGCTTCTTGCGGTTGTAGATGCGGACATGGCCCCCAGGCGTGTTGCGGTACTGTCTTGACAGTGCCCAGCAGACCGCCTCGGGGCCCTCGCGCGGCACGGAGGCCGCGAGGATACCGCCGCGTTTGAGCACACGTGTCAGCTCGGCCAGGGCGGCCTGGTCTTCGTGCAGGTGCTCGAGCACCTCGGAGATGATCACGCAGTCGAAGCTCTCGTCGGCGAAGGGCAGGGCGTAGACGCTGCCGCGCATCGACATCCAGCTGCCCGCGCCCGCCACCGAACCGCCCAGCTCCACCGGCAGCTCGTCCAGCTCCTGGAGCGTCTTGGCGGTCTCGCGCACCTCGTCGCGGCCCAGGTCGAGCCCGATCGCGTGCACGCCCGGTACCTGGCGCGTGTTGCGGATGTGTCGGCCCCCGCCGCAGCCCACGTCCAGGACGCGGCTGCCGGGCTTGAGCGCCAGGTTCTCGAAGCGCATCGTCAGCATGCGGCCCTCCGGGTGCGTTCGCGTTGCTCGATCACCTCGCGGTAGACGTCCGCGGTGCGTTCGGCGGCGCGCTTCCAGGTGAAGTGCTCGAGCACGCGGCGGCGCCCGGCGGCGCCCATCGCGGCACGTCGCTCCGGCGCGTCGAGCAACTCGCCGATCGCAGCCGCCAGGGCCTTGCCGTTGCGGGGCGGCACAAGCAGCCCGCAGCTGCCGTCGGTGCCGACGACCTCCGGCAGCGCGCCGCCCGCGCTCGACACCACCGGCACCTCGCAGGCCATCGCCTCTCCTGCAGGGAATCCGAAGCCCTCATAGAGCGATGGCACCACCGCGACACTGGCCTCGCCGTAGCAGCGTGCGATGTCCTTGTCCTCCACGAAGCCGGTGAACTCGATCGCGTCGCCAATGCCGAGACGGCGGATGTGCGACTCGGTGTCGGTCTTCACGCCGGGCTTGCCGATCACCTTCAGGCGCACCCCGGGGCGCGCCTTGCGCAGCTCGTGCAGGGCCTCGAGCAGGAAGCGGAAGCCCTTCAGGGGGGAGTCGGCCGAGAGCGTGGTGATGAGCTGCTCGGGCTCTCGGCGGTGGGCTTTGGTGCAGGGCGCGGGGTGGAAGACATCCAGGTTGATGCCGTTGCCGACGACGCGCATGCGCGACTGCTGCACGCCATACTCCTTGCTGACGTCGCGCAGGGAGGCGTCGGAGACGGTCATGACGCGCTCCAGGCGCCGCGAGACCTTCAGCTGGGTCGGCAGGAAGCTGTAGAAGCGCTTGAGCCCGAAGCGCTTGAGACTGTCGTCGGTGTTCTGGAAGGCGATGCGGCGGTCGACCGTGACCGGGTGATGAACCGTCGCCACCACCGGCATGTGCTCCTGCAGCGCGAGCAGGCCGGGGCCGAGGCACTGGTTGTCGTGGACCACGTCGTAGTGCGGCATCTCGCCGCGCTTGAAGTGGCGCGCCACGCGGCGCGAGAAGGTGAGCGGCTCGGGGAAGCCGCCGGTCTTGGTGTTCGCCCACTCGGCGAAGTTGATCGGGTCCGACAGCTCGCGCAGGCTGGGCGTGCGCAGGAAGTCCTGCTCGTTCCAGAGGTCGAGGCTCGGGACCTTGGTCAGGGACACGCCGTCGAGCAGCTCGGGGTAGGGCTGTCCGCTCCATACGTCGACCTCGTGGCCGAGCTCGACCAGCGCCCGGCTCAGCAGGCGGACGTAGATCCCCTGTCCCCCGGAGCGCGGGTTGCCGCGGTAGCTCAGCAGACAGATCTTCAAGGATTCGGGCGCCATGCAACGAGCCGTGCAGCGGGCCCTCGCCTGGCGCTCCCGCTCGCTCCGCGCGCCGCGGGAAGGTCGATCGGCTAGTGTCGTGCTGAACCGATCTTCAGGGCCACGAATGTCAAATGTGGCCGAGTTACCTACACGGTTGTCTGTGAGTTTGCAACGCAGCGGCCCGGCCGCACGGGAGGCGAACTCCGTCATCGCCGTGATTTTTGATGTCAGCGGTCGCGGGCTGCGCCACGCGCCCTTTACCTTTGGCGCGCGGCTCGCTAAGCGGCCTCGAGCGCGAGCGACGAGACCGTGCGCAAGGACCACCGCCCCCTCTGGCTGAAGCGCGTATCAGCCACCTATCACCGCCTGTGGGCGGAGCACTTCCTGCACCCGCAGTTCGACGCCGTGGGTGCGCGACTGGTGGTCTTCGGGCCCCAGCACGTGGAGGTCACCGGCGACAACGTGCGGCTCGGCGACCACGTGCACATGATGGCCAAGGCGGATGCGCCGGTGCGCTTCACGTCCTATGCCGAGCCGGGAGGTCATATCGAGATCGGCGACTACACGATCGTGCTGCCGGGCGTTCGCATCGCCTCGGCGCTGTCGATCAAGGTGGGCCAGAACTGCATGTTCGCCGGGCACAGCTACGTGAGCGACGCCGACTGGCACGACATCTACGATCGCACGGCCGCGCCTGGAGGCGTGCGCGAGGTCGTGCTCGAGGACAACGTCTGGGTGGGGGACTCGGCGATTGTCTGCAAGGGCGTGACCGTGGGCGAGAACAGCGTGATCGGCGCCGGCGCGGTGGTCGCCAGCGACGTGCCCGCAAACGTGATCGTGGCAGGCAACCCGGCCCGCGTGATCCGCGAGCTCGACCCGGAGCGCGAGCTGGTGCGGCGCGAGAGCCTCTTCACGGGCGAGGTGAGCTACGAGGAGGGCCTCGAGGCCTTCGAGCGCTGGGTGCTGACGCCCAACCGCTTTCGCACCTGGCTCAGGAGCAAGCTCGCGCCGACGCGCGAGCTGTGAGTCAGGTGTCTCGGTTGGGCAGGACCAGGGCCTTCATCCAGCCCAGGAAGGTGTTGCCGGCCAGGCGCTCGCGGTCGTAGTCGTCCTTGAACTCCTGGTAGGGGCGGCCGCTCGCGAAGAGGTGCTCGCGCAGACTCTTGGGCGCGTCCGGATCGATCTCGCCGATCTGCCGGGCGGGGTTGCCGGCGTAGATCGCGTTCGCGGGCACGTCCCGCGTGACCACGGAGCGGGCGCCCACGATGCTGTTGTCCCCGATCGTGACGCCCTTGGCGACGGTGACGCTGTCGGCCAGCCAGACGTTGTTGCCGACCTGCACCGGCTTGCACTTGCCCGGGTAGATGCGGTGATAGACGTCGTGCCAGTCGGCGTCGGTGATGTAGCAGTTCTCGGCGAGCATGCAGCCGTCGCCGATGCGCACGCCGATGGCGGAGCGGATGCGCACGCCCGTGGACACCACGCAGTAGTCGCCGATCTCGATGCTGCCGTTGCCGCCGTCGTAGGGATTGACGCTGAGCGAAACCGGCGCGCTGACGCTGCCGAAGGCGTGGAAGTGATCGCCCACGCGGATGTTGGGGCCCTGGACGTGGATGTAGTGCGGCCCGGCGAAGCGCGGCTCCACTCCGACGCTGTCGAACATCGGCAGCAGGTAGCGCCGGGCCCAGCGCTCGGTCAGCACACCCAGTGCCTTCTCGGCCCAGTAGGGATGGTGTTCGCGGCGCACGCCCACTGCCTACCAAAGGCCACCGGACTGCGCTACCACCGACCCATGGCCGACACGACCTCGCGTACCGGCAGCCGCTACGCCACCCCGGAGCTGGTCGACTTCGTCAACCGCGTGCACGCCGCGCACGACGAGGCCCTCCAGCTGGCTTTTGACGCGCCGGTGCGGCACGACATGCCGGCGATCCAGGTTGCGCCCTCGGAGGGCAAGCTGCTGGGCATGTTGGCGGCGCTGTGCGGGGCGCGGCGCGCCGTGGAGGTGGGCACGCTGGCGGGCTACTCGGCGATTCACCTCGCGCGGGCGATGCCCGAGGACGGCGTGCTCCACTGCCTCGAGCTGGAGCCGCGCCACGCCGAGGTGGCACGGGCGAGTCTTCAGGCGGCGGGCATGCTGGAGCGCACGCGCGTCCACGTCGGACCGGCGCTCGAGTCGCTCGAGTCGTTGGCCTCCGAGGCCCCCTTCGATCTGGTGTTCCTGGATGCCGACAAGGAGGGCTATCCCCGCTACGGGCGCTGGGCGCTCGAGCATCTACGGCCAGGCGGCATGTTGCTCGCCGACAACGTGTACTTCTTTGGCCAACTGATGGCGGACACGCCGGCCGCCGCGGCGATGCGCCGCTTTCACGAGGAAACGGCAGCGGATTTTCAGAGTGTCTGCATCCCCACGCCAGACGGGCTATTAATGGCGATCAAGCCACTTGGTTAGCAACTCGTGGGATGGGCAAAGCTTGCGCAGCGACGTCCGGTTGACCGGCCCCGGGGCCCCGGGTAGCTTCCGCCGCGGCTGCAAAACCCCCGGCCGCGTGTCGCCGAAGAACCGAGGAATTACTTGAGCGCAACGGGCCCGATTCGACGTCTCGCCATCGTCAACCGGGGTGAGGCGGCCATGCGCTGCATCCGCACCGTCAAGTCGCTGCGCGCCCACGAGGGCAGTGACCTGCAGGTGGTCGCGCTCTACACCGACGTGGACCGCGGGGCGCCCTTCGTTCGGCATGCGGATCTGGCCCTGCGACTGCCCGCGCGTGCGACGGCCGTCGCGAGCTACCTGGACCACGACGCGCTGGTCGAGGCGCTGCAGAAGGTCGACGCGGATGCCGTCTGGCCGGGCTGGGGCTTCGTCGCGGAGTCGCCCGAGTTCGTCGACCGTCTGGACGCCGCCGGCATTCGCTTCCTAGGGCCGTCGGGCAACACGATGCGTCGCCTCGGCGACAAGATCGCGTCCAAGCAATTGGCCGAGGCGGTCGACGTGCCGGTGACCGCGTGGAGTGGCGGGGTGGTCGGAGACGTCGAGGCCGCCTTGGAATGCGCCGAGCGCATCGGCGTGCCCGTGGTGGTGAAGGCCTCGGCGGGCGGCGGTGGCCGCGGCATCCGCATGGTGGAGGATCTGCAGAGCCTGCCAGGGCTCTTCGAATCGGCCGCCTCCGAGGCGCGCGGCGCCTTCGGCGATGACCGCCTCTTCGTCGAGAAGATGGTGCGCGGCGGGCGCCACATCGAGGTGCAGATCGTCGCCGACCTGCACGGCTTTGTGCGCGCGCTCGGCTGCCGCGACTGCTCGGTTCAGCGGCGCCATCAGAAGGTGCTCGAGGAGGCACCTCCGATCGGGCTGTCGGACACGGCGCTGGCTGCCATGCGCGGCGCCTCCGAGCGGCTCGCGCGGGAGGTGGGCTACTCCGGCGTCGGCACCGTCGAGTTCCTGGTGCAGGGCGAGGACTTCTACTTCCTCGAGATGAACCCGCGCCTGCAGGTCGAGCACGGCATCACCGAGGAGGTCACCGGGCTCGACCTGGTCGAGCTCCAGATACGCGGTGCGCGCGGCGACCGGCTCGAGGAGCTGGTGGGAGGCGAGCTGCCGGCGCGCGGCCACTGCATCGAGGCGCGCGTGTGCGCCGAGGACCCGCAGCAGGGCTTCCTGCCGGCACCCGGCGACATCGCGCGCTTCGACCCTGCGCTCGGCCCCGACCTGCGCGTCGACACCGGGGTGGTGGTGGGCAGCACGGTCCCGCCCGACTTCGACTCGCTGATCGCGAAGGTGATGGCGCGGGGCGACACGCGCGAGCAGGCCCGCGCGCGCTTGCTGGCGGCGCTGGCGGACTTCGACCTCGTGATCCACCGCGGGGCGACCAACAAGGGCTACTTGCTGCAGCTGCTCGAGGCCGAGGACTACCGGCGCGGCGGCGTGGACACCACGTGGCTCGACCGCTGGAATGCCGAGCGCAAAGACACGCCCGAGTACGCGGTGCAGGCGCTCGTGCTCGCCGCGATCCTGGCGTACCGCAGCAGCTGGCAGGCACACCGACGCAACTTCTTCGCGGACACCAGCAACATCACGCCCGACAAGGTGCCAGACCTGTCGGGACGCGAGGTCGACCTGGAGTATTGCGGGCAGCAGTACCGGCTGCACGTCTTCTCGGTCGGCCACCTGCGCTACCGCGTGCACCTCGATGGACGCGTCGTGAGCGCGCGCTTCGGCGAGACCGGCGCGCACACCGCGCGCATCGTGATCTCGGGCAAGTACTACCGCGCGACCCACGACCTCAACGATGCCTACATTCGGCTCGAGGTCGAGGGCCGGGTGCATCGCTTCGGCCGGCAGACCGCAGGCCAGGTGCGCGCCGGCGCGCCCTCGATGGTGGTCTCGGTGGACGTGGCGGCAGGCGACACGGTCGAGGCGGGCGAGACCCTCGGCTTGCTGGAAGCGATGAAGATGGAGATCGCCTTCACCGCGCCGGTCAGCGGTGTGGTCACCGAGGTGCGCGTCAACAAGGGGCAGCAGGTCGCCGCCGGCGAGGTGCTGCTCGTGCTCGACCCGTCGAGCGACGACGACGGCGAGGAGAGTCTCGCGCGCCTCGAGCTTCCGGCCGAGGACGACCCGCTGGCACCGCTCTTCTCGGCGGGCGAGGGCGCAGGGTTGGGGGTGCCCGATCTGGGCGCGGCGGCGAGCGCGGCCGACGAAGCGCGCAAGCTCGCGCTCGACGCGGTCTACGAGGAGGTCGAGCGCACGCTGCTCGGCTTCGACATCTATCGGCCACGGTTCGCGAAGTTGCTGGAGTTGCTCGAGGCGCCCCTGCCGGAGGACCTCGACCCGTCGTTCCTGCGCGAGCTCGCCGACACGTGCCGTGGGCTCGTGGTCTTCACGGACGTGGCGACCCTTTTCTCGCGCGCGCGCTCGGTGGAGGAGATGGGCGTGCTCGGCCCGAGCAACAACGCGCGGCTGCGCGTCTACCTGCGGCGCATGCGCAGCGAGGGCGCGGGCATCGCCGCCGACTTCCTGGCGCTGCTCAAGGCGGCCCTCGCCCACCATGGCGTGCACGAGCTGTCCTACGACGACAGCCTGGAGCGCGCAGTGCTGCGCATGTTCACCTCCCAGAGCGACCGCGAACAGCATCGGCGCCTCGTGATGGCGCTCTTGCGCCGTCTGATCGCGCTCGTCAACGCGGGGCTGCTGCTGGATGACGACGACCCGATCGTGCAGGCGCTCGCGAGGCTCGCGGAGATGCGCGGCGACGTGACCAACGCCGTGGCGGACACCGCGCTGGAGGCGCACCACCTGGCCTTCCAGGGGCGTCACCTTGCGGCGCAGGTCGAGCGCACCACGCGGCACGTGGATGCCTGGCTGTCGGCTGCCGACAGCGAGGGGCAGACGCCGTCGCCACCCATGGAGGTCCTCGAGGAGCTGGCGATCGCGCCACGCAGCGTGTTTTCGCGCGTCGAGGGCTGGCTGCGCAGCGAGGACCACTTCCAGCGCGTGATCGCGTCGTCCGCCTTCGTGCGCAGGCTCTATACCCCGCGCAAGGCCAGCAGCCATCGCTCGGAGCTGCGCGACGGTCGCTGGATCGATCGCTCGGTCTTCGATGGTCAGCTCGTGCTCGGCGCGGTCTGCGAGGCCGGCGACGTGGCCGCCGCCATCGGCAGCCTCTCCGGGGTCTCGACCAAGCTACCGACGCTGGCGCTGGAGCTTGTGCTGCCCGCGGGCGAGGGGCCGCACGACCGCGAGGCGCTGCTGGACGACGCCCGCGAGGCCTTCGAGGAGGCGCTCGAGGCGGGTGACGCGCCGCAGCGTGTGACGCTCTCGATGCTCGACGCCGGCGGCGAGATTCGGCACGACACGCTGACGCGGGCGGAGGCGGGCGAGGGCGAGGTCCGGCATCTGGACCTGCACGGCCTGCACCCGGAGAGCGCGGAGCGCGTGGACCTGCAGCGCTATCGGAACTTCGTGCTCGAGCGCCTTTGGGGACCCGAGGACATCTACTGCTTCCACGCGCGCAGCCGCGACGATGCCGAGGATGCGCGCATCTTCGTGCTCGGCGACGTGCGGGGTCGGCCGGTGGAGTCGGGCTACGAGGCGGAGCTCTTCACCCCGATCTTCGAGCGCGCCTTCCAGGAGGCGACGCGCAGCATGCGCCTGAACCTGGGCATCCGCGATCCGCGCCGCAGCCTGCACTGGAACCGAATCGTGATGCACGTGGCGCACCCGGTGACCATCGACACCATGACCGCCCAGCGCTTCGCGCGCCGCCTGCTGTCAAATATTCGATGGCTGGGCCTGGAGAAAACGATCGTGCGGCTCAAGCTGCTCAACACCGAGCGCCCGGCCGACCCGGCACGCGAGGTGGAGGTGGTGGGCTCGGACCTGGCCAGTAGCCGCCTGGACCTCACCTGGCGCCGGCCCCGGCGCCGGCCGCTGGTGCCCGCATCGCCCTACGAGCGCCGCCAGGCGGCTGCCCGCCGCCGAGGCCAGGTCTACCCCTACGAGATCATCAAGATGCTGACCCGGGGAGACGAGGCCCGCGAGCGCGCGGTCGAGCAGGACACCGAGCTGCAGCGTCCGGTGCTTCCGGTGGGCGATTTCGAGGAGCACGACCTGGACAGCGGTACCGAGCCGCCCACGGCAGTGAGCGTGGGCGGGCGCGATCCGGGCATGAACACCTGCGCGATCGTCTTCGGAATCATGACCACGCCGACCGACAAGGTGCCCGAGGGCATGCGGCGGGTCGTGATCCTCTCCGATCCGACGCGGGGCATGGGCGCGCTGGCGGCGCCCGAGTGCGAGCGGATTGTCGCCGCGATCGACCTGGCCGAGCGGCTGCGGTTGCCGGTGGAGTGGATCCCGGTCTCCTCCGGTGCGCGCATCGCGATGGACAGCGGCACCGAGAACCTCGACGCGACCGCGCGCGTCGTGCGCCGCATCATTACCTTCACCCAGGCAGGCGGCGCGATTCACCTGATCATCACCGGCGTCAACGTGGGCGCCCAGAGCTACTGGGACTCGCTGGCCACGATGCTGATGCACACCCGAGGGGTGCTCATCATGACGCCGGAGGCGTCGATGGTGTTGACGGGGCGAGCCGCCCTGAGCGCGAGTGGATCGATCTCCGCCGAGGACGAGGTGACGATCGGCGGTCACGAGCGCGTCATGGGGCCCAACGGACAGGCCCAGTACTATGCCACCGACCTGCTCAGCGCCTACCAGATCCTCTACCGGCACTACGAGTACACCTACGTGGTGCCGGGCGAGGCCGGGCCGCGACGGCTGGCCACCGGGGACTCCTCCGGGCGCGACGTGCGCGCCTACCCCTACGTCAGCGGTGCAGGCGAGGGCGAGGGGGAGCACGGCTTCGCGCACGTGGGCGACATCTTCGACGACGGCAAGAACCCGGGGCGCAAGCGACCCTTTGCCATGCGTGCCCTGATGCGCGCGGTCGTCGACGATGGGCACTTCCTGGAGCGCTGGTCCAGCCACGTGGGCGCGGAGACGGCGATCGTCTGGGACGCCCACCTCGGCGGCCATCCCATCTGCCTGCTCGGTGTCGAGTCGCAGAACGTGCCGCGCCTGGGCTATCGGCCGTCGGACGGCCCCGAGGACTGGAACGGCGGTACGCTCTTTCCCCAGTCGAGCAAGAAGGTGGCGCGCGCCCTCAACGCCGCAAGCGGGAACCGTCCAGCGGTGATCCTCGCAAATCTCTCCGGCTTCGACGGCTCACCGGAGTCCATGCGCAAGCTGCAGCTGGAGTATGGCGCCGAGATCGCGCGCGCCGTGGTGAACTTCGAGGGGCCGATCGTCTTCCTCGTGGTCTCGCGCTACCACGGTGGCGCCTACGTGGTCTTCTCGCGCGAGCTCAAGCAGGACCTGCACGCGCTCGCGATCGAGGGCAGCTACGCTTCGGTGATCGGTGGTGGCCCGGCGGCGACGGTGGTGTTCCCACGCGAGGTCCGTGCGCGCGTGGCGGCCGATCCGCGCATCGAGGCCCTGCGCCAGAAGCTGACGGACAATCCCAGCGCGGAGGAGCGCGCCGCCTTCGACCGCTTGCGCCAGGACGTCACGCTGGAAAAGCGCGCCGAGGTGGCCGCGGAGTTCGACTCGATCCACTCGGTCGAGCGCGCCCGCGAGGTCGGCTCGCTCGAGTCGATCATCGAGGCGGAGGCCGTGCGCCCGCACCTGATCGCCCTGCTCGAGCAACAGTGACGCAAAGCCCTCCCTGCCCCTGCCCCTGCCGTAGCGAGCGTAGCTACAGGCACAGCCCCGGCACGCCGACCCCGCACATGCCGTCCATGCGGCAGCACTGCAGCAAGGCCATGCACATCGCGGGATTGGAAAGGCAGCCCGGTCCTGCACCGGAGGGTGGCGGCGCCGCTGCGCCGGCGTCGGGCGGGTCCATCGTGACCGTCGTTTGGCCCTGAAGAGGAGCCCGCGTCCGGCGCGTCGCCGGCCGTGCCGGGCTCCTCTTCAGGTGCCGCGCATTGCTCGCACTCCGAGAAGAACCCATCCAGGGGCGAGCTCGAGTCGAACAAGCACCGCCGGATCCCCTCCGTACCCAGGTCTTGGCAGAGGCAGGCCTCCATCTCGCCCTGGGTACAAGGGTCGCCTGCGGGTTCTTCGGGCGGCGGGCCCTCGTCGGCTTTCATGCCCGCGTCGAGGAGCGCGTCCGCGTCGTCGGCTTCGGGTTGATCAGCCTTTGCCAACACCGGTCCAGCGTCACCAGTCAGGCCGTCCTCGATGGTCCTCGCGTCCTGCGCGCCCTCGGCGCAGCCCCACATCATCACCGCGACCAGCGCGGCCACTCCCCCGGATCTCCCAGCCATACTTCGCACCCCTCGCTTCGCGAACGTCGTGCGAGAGAGGGGGGTGAACGGCTCGTCCCCAACGAAATGCCACGAGTCTGCCCACGCACGGGGTCACAGCGGCGGCCAAGCCCACTCGGGCGTGTCCAAAAGTGTCCGGCCGACGATGCCGGTTTCACCCAGCTCCTTGTGGAGTGTCACGCAACTGCATCGCGCAAGCTGTTGCAGCGCCGTCGTCAGGGCCCTGGAGTGGGAGACCACCCAGACCTGGCTCCGGGTGGTTGCCTGCTCGATCAGGCGCGCGAGCGGGGCCATCAGCTCGGGGTGCAAGCTCGTCTCGGGTTCGTTGAGCACCATCAGCTCGGGTGGCCGCGGCGTGAGCAGCGCGGCGATCCAGAGCAGGTAGCGCAGGGTGCCGTCGGAGAGCTCGGCCTGGGTCAGAGGGCGCAAGAGCCCGTGCTGGTGGAGCTCCAGCCCGAAGCGCCCATCGTCGTGGTGCTGGATCTCCACCCGTGCGCCCTCGAAGGCGTCCGCGACGGCGGCGTGCATGGCGTCGGTGTCGCCGATCTCGTGGATCGTGCGCAGGGCTGCCGCCAAGTCGTGGCCGTCGTTGCTGAGCACGGGCGTGCGGGTGCCGACGTGCATCTGTCGCGCCGGGGCCTGGGCGTCGGTGCGGAAGCCATCGTAGAAGCGCCAGCCGCGGATGCTGTCGCGCAGCGCGAGGATCTCCGGCGCGCGCTGCGGATCGGCCAGCTGGGTGAGCATGCTGTCGTAGGGCTGTAGCTCGTGGGTGAGCACCTCCCACTTGTTGCCCGCGCTGCGCGTGCGCACCATGCCGCCCTTGCGATCGACCAGGGCGGCGGCGGGCCCCGGGCACCCGCCCGTCCCCAACTCCAACAGGGTGCTCTAGGGAAGGACGAGGTAACTGAGTGCCCGGGGGGGGACCCCCACCGC
>JAPPOT010000346.1:0-21727 GCA_028817855.1 Myxococcales bacterium | reverse complement strand
CGGGCGCACCCTCCCGCCCGTGCGAGCGACCAGGGCGGCGGCGGCCCGGTAGACCGGGCCGTGCCAGATCACCTCGCGTTTGATCTCGGGATCCATCGTGAAAATGCTGCCCGGCGGGGGCACCGGCAGGCCGAAGTCGATGGCATAGCTCAGCTCGTCGCCGGCCAGGCCCAGCCGCACACGTACGCGCTTGCGGCGCGGGCCGCCCTGAATGGGCTGTTCGCCGCGCTGCATGTCGCGGCTGAAGCGCTCTGGACCTGCCCACAACGTCGATGGCAGCCCGCCCTCGCGGGCCAGCGAGGAGACCGATCCACCCAGGGCCGTCTCGCTGAGCAGGCGCACGGCGCGATAGAGGTTGGACTTTCCGCTTCCGTTGGGCCCGGTGATGACGGTCAGCCCTGCGAGCGGCACTACCAGCTCTCGCAGCGACCGGTAGCTGGCGATCGAGAGCGTGTGGAGCATGGCGGCGCAGTCTAGCGGGCCCGGCGCGCGGAGCCGAAGCCCTCCACTCCAGAGGCCGTTCCCATACTGCGTTTATACTGCAATATTCTACACCTGACGCCGGCCCATCGAGGACCAACTCCAGCCGCGTCACCGGCTCGAGCGTGTTCGACTTCAACGGTGATGGCGCGTCCGAGGTCGTCTACAACGACGAGTGCTCCTTCCGCATCTACGACGGCGCCAGCGGTGACGTGCTGTTCAAGGAAGCGTCCGAGAGTCGCACGCGAACGGAGTATCCGATCGTGGCGGACACCGGCAACGACGGCAACGCCGAGATCGTCTTTGGCGTGTCGAGCGAGTCGGGCTTCTGCAGCGAGGACCTGGACCCGCTCTATAACAACGGCCTGGAGGTCTGGGGGGACGACAGCGATACGTGGGTGTCCGCCCGGAGGGTGTCGAATCAGCACGCCTATCACGTCACCAACGTGACCGAGAGCGCGGCGGTTCCGGACGTCGAGCCAAAGGGCTGGATTTCCCAGAACGGCCGCCTCTACAACACCTACCGAAGCAACGGGCGCGGGACGGCGCCCGATCGTATCCGCGCGATCGCGGACAGTGCCGGGCAGCAGCGCGAGTGTGACGAGACCAACAACGATCTGATCGCCAACGTCGACACGTGCGCGTCGCTGCCCGACCTGCGCGTGAGCCTTGTCCACGACAACCCCGCGTGCACCGACTATCCGACCGTGGAGACGACGATCCACAACGACGGCACGGTCAGCGCGTTCGACGTGGAGGTCACCTTCTATCTCGGCGATCCGGAGGGCGGCGGTGCGCCCCTGCGCACCGAGGTGTTCCCCGGTGAGCTCGTCGCGGGCGGTTCACTGATGAGCTCGATCCAGATCACCGAGTTCCCGCAGTGCACCGTCGCGGAGGTCTGGGCGGTGGTGGACGACGCCGACGCGGTCACCGAGTGCGTCGAGGCCAACAACATCGCGAGCCGTGGTGCTGCGAACGAGTGCGGCACCGGCTGCGCGGGCCAGTAGCGCCCCGCTAGGCTGGCGCGGCCCGGCCACGGTACCCTGCGCGCGATGGCGGAGCAGCAGCCGGGCGAGGGGAGGGCGTGGGGCGCGCTCGCGCTGATCTTCGTCGGCTCGCGGGTGGCGCTCCACATGACGGGCGTGCACATCGAGGTGGGGCGGCCGGCGCTCCACGTGCTGGACCCGGAGGTGCTGGCGCACAGCCCGGCGCGCGCGCTGTGGAACCTGCACATGCAGCCCCCCGGGCTGACCGCGCTGACCGCGCTGGTGGTACAGCTGCCCGAGGGCGCCCAGGTGCCCGCGGCGGAGTGGCTCTTCAGCGCCTTGGGCGCGCTCGCGACCGGGTGCCTGTATTGGCTCGTGCGCGAGCTGGGGGCGCCGCCGCGGTGGGCGCTCACGGCCGCGGTGGTCTATTGCCTAGGCAGCGAGGCGCTGCTCTATGAGCGCCTCTTCTACTACCCGCTGCCTCTCGCCGCGGCGTTGCTGCTCGGGATGTGCGCGGCGCTGCGCTTCTTCGAGCGAGGCAGCACGGGCAGCGCGCTGCTCGCGGTCGCCAGCTTCACGGCGATGACACTGACCTACGCGCTCTTCCATCCCCTGTGGCTGCTGCTGGTCTTCGCGCTGTTGTCGGTTGGGGCGCGTGCTGGCAAGCACGCGGCGCGGGCCCTGCTGACCGCGTGCGCCCTGTCGGCGTTGCTCGTGGCCGGCGTGGTGCTCAAGAACGGCGTTCGTTTCGGCAGCTACGGCCTGACCTCGTGGACGGGCATGAACCTGGCGACCACCACCCACTGGCTCGATCCGGAGGGTCTGCAGGCGATGGTGGACCGGGGCGAGCTCAGCCCGGTGTCCCGGGTGCTGCCGTTCGAGGGGCTCACGGCGGTCGAGCGCGCGGCCGGGGCGCCGCGGCATCCGCCCGAGCTGTGGGCGCTGCGCACCTCGAGCGGTCACTGGAACTACAACCACGCGGCGGTCGTGGGGCTCGCGCGTCGCTACGCGGCCGACTGGCGCCGTGCGATGGGACACGCCCCGGAGCGCTACCTGCGCAGCCTCGCCCACTCCCTGCACGCCACCTTCCTGCGGCCGTCCGCGGACTTTCGCCCGCTGAGCGCCCAGCGCGCGCGTGTCGCGGCCTACGCCGACGTGCAGGATCATCTCTTCGGCCGCGTTGCCAGCGGGGTGCCGGCGCGTGAGGGGGAGCTGCGCGGGCGCTCGCGCATGTGGCACCGCATCACTCACGGTGCGCCGCTGCTGGCGCTCGCCCTCGTGGTGACCCTCGGGGTCGCCCTGCGGCGAGCCTGGCAGAGCGATGGCGTGCGTGTTCACTGGTGGCGCCTGGCGGCGCTCATGTTGGTGTGGTCGATGCTGCTGCCCGCCCTCGTCAATCGCGGCGAGGGCAACCGCATCCGCGTGGTGGTCGGACCGCTGCTGGTGGCGGTCTTCGTCACCGCCCTGCGGGAGTGGTCGGCCCGCAGGGCGGCGCGGCACTGACTACCGCGACGTGCCGATCATCGGTCTCGCCGCGCCGCACGCCGTGCTTCAGCGCCGCTCCGCGGTAGCCAGACCGCGTTCGAGCGCCTCGTGGTGGGCGAGGGCCGCGCCCTCGCGCAGGCCGCGATCCACGACGAGCGCCTGCTCGACTGCGAGCAAGTCCATGATCGTGCGCATCAAGCATGTCGCGATCGCGAAGCTGCCCGCCAGCTCGGGTCGCACGCCCGCGTCGATCAGGTCGGCGGCGCGGGCGCCGGTCACCTTCCGCTGGGTCTCGGCCAGGGTCTCCCGGTCCATCGCGCCGGTGGTGCCGGGATAGCCGCTGCGCAGCATCACCTGCTCTCGCACAGCGCGTGCGGCACCGGAGGAGAAGACGAGGCGGAAGGGCTGACGGTCCTCGAGCTGCTGGGCCAGGGGCGTGAGGGAGCGCCGCATGAGCTCGCCCAGCGCCGCGGCATCGCGCCGGCTCAGGCTACCGCCGGGTGAAAAGGCCGGCTCCATGCGGACGGTGCCGAGGGGGAGGCTGCTGGTCCAGCTCGCCTCGGGGCCGTCGCCGGCGGCGAAGTTGATGCAGCCGCCGCCGATGTCGACCACGACCAAGCGTTTGTCGCCGGCGCAGCTCGAACGCGCGCCGCGGTAGGCGAGGAGGGCCTCGTCGCGGCTCGACAGCACCTGCACGTCGAGATCGAACTGGCGGGCGAGGGCCTTGCGGAAGGCCGGCCCGTTGCTGGCCTCGCGCACGACGCTGGTCGCGACCGCGACCAGGGCGCCGCGACCGCGGGCACGGGCAGCGCAGATCATGCTGCCGACGCCGTCGCAGGCGCTGGCCCAAGCGGGCTCCGAGATGAAGCCGCTGAGCAGGGTACCCTCTCCAAAGCGCACGTAGCGCGTCGATTCCCCGCGCTTGATCAGTCCGCCATCTTCCGCCGTGGCGGTGAGCAAATTGAGCGTCGTCGCTCCGATGTCCATGACCGTGATGTTCATGGACACGCAGCCTGCCCCGAGCGTGTGACAGGTCCGCGACAGACCGGTGAACAACAGAGTTGCCGGCTGAGGGGCACTCTTTGCGGGCGCAGTAGGCGCAGAATCTACGGACACCCCCTAGCCGTCGGTGAGGATCACGTGACCCGCGTCGTCGTCCTCCTCCACGCCGGGCTTGAGGGCTCGGCGCGCGGCGTCGCCGAGCGCCTTGAGCTTCGCCTCGATCGCGCCGTTGGCGCTGTCCTCGGGGTAGTGTCCGGCGGCGTCGCGCTCGCCCGCGTCCTGGCCGGTGCATAGGGCCAGGGCCTGGTCGACGGTCTCCACCGCCCAGACGTGGAAGCGCCCGCTCGCGACGGCCTCGACCACGCGGGTGTCGAGCATCAGGTTCTTCACGTTGGATGCCGGCAACGCGACGCCCTGCGTGCCGTCCAGCCCCCGCGTCTCGCAGATGTCGTAGAAGCCCTCGATCTTCTCGTTCAGGCCGCCGACCGCCTGCACGCGCCCGTGCTGGTCGATCGCGCCCGTGACGGCCACGCCCTGGTGCAGCGGCAGCTCCCCCACCGCGCTGAGCAGGGCCAGCAGCTCTGCCAGTGATGCACTGTCTCCGTCGATGAAGCCGTACATCTGCTCGAAGACCAGGCTCGCCTTGAGCGAGAGCGGGCGCTCGGGCAGGTAGCGTCCGCCCAGGAAGCTGGCCAGGATCATCACGCCCTTGTTGTGGATCGGGCCGCCCATCTGGACCTCCCGATCGATCGCGACTACCTCCCCGCGCCCGAGCCTCGCCCGCGCCGTGATGCGCGTGGGGAAGCCGAAGCGCGCCTGGGGCAGCTCGACCACCGACAGGCCGTTGATCTGGCCGACTGCCTCGCCTGCGACCTCGATGCGCACCGTGCCGTCCTCGATGATCTCCTGGACCTGCTCACGTATCCGGCCGCTGCGCCGCCGCCGCTGCGCGATCGCCTGCTCGACGTCGTCGCGCGTGATCAGCTCGCGCTCGGCCTCCCCCGCACAGTGGTCGGCCTCTCGCATGATGTCGAAGGCCGTGCGTACGTGCATCGAGAGCTTGCCCGCGTGGCCGGCGGCGCGCGCCGCCGCGTCGACCATGCGCGCCATGGCCCGGGCGTCCATCGCTCGCAGGCCCTCCTTCTTCAGCACCCGCGCCATCAGCCCGGCGTACTGGCGGCAGGCGTCCTCGGTGCGATCCATGGTGCCTTCGAACTCGGCGGCGACCTTGAAGAGCTCGTCGAACTCCGGGTCGAGGGCCGACAGGCGGTGGTAGAGCCAGCGCTCGCCGATCAGCACCACCTTGCCGCGGAAGGGCACCGGCTCGGGCTCCTGGGAGACGGTCTGGGCCAGGTCGAGCGCCTGGGCCACGGACTCGACGCGGATCTCGCCCGAGCGCAGCACGCCCTTGAGCTGCTCCCAGCTGACCGGCTGCGTTAGCAGGCGGCGCGCGTCGATCAGCACGTACCCGCCGTTGGCGTAGTGCAGGGCCCCCGGCTTGATGAGATTGAAGTCGCTGACGAGGACGCCCAGCTGGGATAGGTGCTCGACCTTGCCGACCAGATTGCCGCTGGTGGGTTGGTCGACCACGCGCACCGGGGCGCCCGTGGAGTTGCGGTGGTCCACCAGGAGGTTCACGGAGTAGCGCCGCGAGATCGAGCTCTCGCCCAGGAGTACGCCGTCGACCGCCAGGGGCAGGCTGGGCTCGCCTTCGCCCTTCTGGTGCAGCAGCGCGGCGGCGCGCTCGACGATGTCGTGCTCGACCGCGCCGACCTGCTCGAGCACCGCCTCCATGCCATCGAAGGCGCGGCGGACGTCGGCCAGCAGCTCGCGCGTGGTGGCCTGGATCATCTCCTGGTCGAGCCGGCGGATGCGCTCGCGCTGCTCGCGCTGGAGGTGGGGCACGCGCTTGAGCGCCTCGTGCAGGCGCTGGTGGATCGCGTCGCCTTGCTTGGCGAGCTCCTTCTGCTCCTCCTCGCTGAGCTTGTCCTGCTCCTCCGGCCCCAGGACCTTTCCGTCGCGCAGGGGCGCCAGCGCGAAGCCGGCCGGCGTGCGCACGACCGCGATGCCGTGGCGCTTGCCGATCTCCGCGACCGCCTCGAGCTCCGACTCGTGGCGCTGGGTGAGCTCCTGCTCGATGCCCTCCTTGCGCTCGCGGTACTCGGTGCTCTCGAAGACCGCCGTGACGGCCCCGGGCAGCTCCTCGCCCACGCGCGCCATGTGATCGCGCAGGCGCGCGCCCTGGCCGGGGGGTAGGCGCAGGGCCCGGGGCCGGCGCGGCTCGTCGAAGTTGTGCACGTAGCAGAGGTCATCGGGCACCGGCTCGTCGGCGGCGCGCGCCTCCACCAGCGCGCGCGTGAGCCGTGCGCGCCCGCTGCCCGTCGGGCCGAGCACGAAGAGGTTGAAGCCCGGTTGCCCCATCGCCAGGCCGAAGCCCAGCGCCTCCACCGCCCTGTCCTGGCCGACTGCCCGGCTGGTGCTATCGAGCGCGTCGCTGCGCTCGAAGCCCAGCGAGGCGGGGTCGCAGCGGGTGGCCAGGTCTCTTGGTGCCAGCTCGGTGGAGTCCGACATGATGCAGCTCAATCCCGTGAAAGATAGTCACCCAGCGTCCAGGCGCCAGAACCGGACATGCAGAGCTGATCGCGCGCTGGAAGGTCGAGGGCGAGGCATTCATCCAGCGGCCGGTGATGGCGAGCTGATCGCGCGACCGCGCGGCGGCCAGGGCGTGTTGGCGAAGGTGACGAGCCAGTGCAGCGCGATCACGTGCAGCAGGCTGGTGCGGGCGAGCAGCAGGCTCAAGCCGAAGGCGCCCAGGGTCGCTCCGAGGCAGCGCGCCCAGCCCCAGCCCAGGGTGAAGCGGTGCATCGCGCCGAAGGCCAGGTTGCAGAGCGCGATCGCGGGTAGCAGGCCGATTGCGGGCATCAGCCACAGGGGCAGGGCGAAGCGGAAGGCCCACTCCTCCGCGATCGATACCAGCAGCAGGTAACCGAGCCACGCCCACTGTCGCGCGGACAGCCCGCCACGGCCGAAGGCGGATGCGATCACCATGAGGGCGAGCAGCAGCAGCGCGACGCTGGCGATGCGCTCGCCCTGGGTCTCGAACAGTCGCAGGCTGGCCTGCACCGACGTGCGCGGCTGCTCCGGGATCAGGCAGATCAACGCGAGGACGAGACCGGAGAGGCCATGCCGGAGCAGGACCTGCCGGAACGAGTCGATCTGTACGCGCACGGCTTCGGCCATCGGAACCGCGGCAGGGTAGGAGAGGCGAGGGCAGGCGACAAGGCGCCGCTACTGCAGCACGGCGGCGCTGCCTAGCACCTCGAGCTGCTGCTCGCTGAGCGCGGTCCCGGTCGCCTTCGCCCACCACAGCAGGTTCGCCTCATGGCCGCTGCAGTCGTCCAGGGGACGGCACTCGGGCGTGTCCGTGAGCGATTCGTAAACGTGCCCGGTGGACTCGCTGGTGTGGAAGAGGCCTAGATAGTGGGCCAGTTCGTGGGCGAGGGTGCGTCCAAGGCTCTCGGGGTCGCCGCCCATCATGTCGGTGGCGATCGCGATGCCAGAGCCGGCCGTGCCGTGCATCGCCGGCGGCCCCGGGATGCCACCCGCCTCCGCCTCGGGCTCGCCGCCGCCGCGGGGCGCGATGTCGCGCACGAAGAAGAGGTTGATGGCGCTGTTACCCGCCCCGGCCGAGAGCATGAAGAGGTGCGGCAGCTCGACGTAGACGCCAAAGCGCACCTGCAGCTCCTCGAGACCGGCTCCGGGATCGCCTTCGGGGAAGGCCACTCCGCGCATCGGCAGCTCGCCCGGGACGGACAGCTGGCGGACCTCGCCGATGAAGATGTCGGCGGGCGCGAAGATCTCGTCGACCACCTCGAGCGCCCGCTCGAGCAACTCGGGGCCGCGGCTGCCGGTCGGCTCCCAGTCGAGGGCGCCCACATAGAAGACGTTCAGGTCCAGGCGCTGACCACGCTGCGCGCGATGCACGCGCGTCACGCGCAGGTCTCCGGGCACCTCGCTGTCGAGGGTCAAGCTCAGGGCCGCGCCGTCGAGCTCGCCGGCCAGCGCGTGGTCGATGCGCAGCACCACCGGGTCCACGTGGTCGCCTGGCACCGCCGGCGCACGCGGGGGCGCGGCCGAGCGGTAGTCCAGCTCGCCATCGAAGAGCAGCTCCGGGTCGCCGTCGCTCTCGAAGCGCGCCGCGCACAGGGGCGGGCGGCACATCACGCCCTCGGGCCAGTTGCCGCTGCCGTGCTCGAGCACGTAGACCGTGTCCCCACCGTCGACCTGCGCGGGGGCCAGGCCGATCGTGTCGCGCTGGCCGCTGAGCGCGTCCTCCAGCAGGTCGACGTCCACGTCGGCGTCGGCGGGCAGGTCGATCACGGAGACGCAGGCCATCGAGGGCTGTAGGGTGTCCTCGGAGCTACGCACGAAGACCGCCTGGCAGCGCTCGAGCTCGGCGCAGTCGGTGGCCGTCGCGCAGGGCAGGGCGCACGCGCCGGACAGCAGGCAGATCCCGTGGTCGCAGCCGTTCCCACCCCGACACGGGCTGCCCGGTCCTGCGCCCTCGCTCAGCGTGTCGCAAGCGAGCGAGAGGGGCTCCAGGTCTTCGGGCTCCTGGTCGGCGTCGAGCACGCAGCCCAGCGTGCCGCAGTCGCCGTCGCTCGTGCAGGGCTCACCGCGCGGTCCATCCGCGCTGTCGCCGCATGCGACCAACAGGCTCGAGAGGATGAGCGCGAAGTGGGGGCGCACCCCGAGATCCTAGCATCCCGTCAGTCGAGCGTGACGTTCGCGTCCAGCGACAGCTCCTCGGTGAGGTAGTTGCGGCCGCTCGTGCGCGGGTGTCGGCACCGGCCCCGAAGTGGGCGTCGATAAGGGCGACGAGCCCCGCTGCCACCAGGGTCAGCTGCTCGCCCAGGTGGTCCGCGTTCATCGTTACGGTCTCGCAGTCGCCGACGTCGCTGAAGAAGTCGAGGAGATCCCGATGCAAGGGCGGGGCGCAAGGGCTGCTGAGCCGGCCTGTCAGAGGGTGGGGGTAGAAACAGGCGCCTCGCCCGGCCTACGCTCCACCAAGCACTCTGTGCGCCGTGATGTCCGAGGACTGGTGAGATGAGCAGCCGCAAGAAGACTCTGCAGGACCTATGGGGCGAGCTGTCGGGCGCGAGCGGCTTCGGCGGCTTGGCGAGTTGGCCGCCGGACGCCTTCGCGTTCACGTCGATGGCTTTGGAAGCGTCGGGGGCCTATCGGCGCGTGGTGAGCCCTTCCAAAGGTGAGCAGTGGCCTCCTCGCCGGAATTGGGCGCAGACCGTGCAGCAGAAGGGTAGGAAGTGGGCCGAGCACCTGTCCCAGAGGTCCGCGGCGCCCTTCGCGCTGGTTCAGGCCCTCTTGACCACGATCCAAGGTGGCTCTCAGGTGCCCGTGGGCGAGCTCGCCAAGGGCAGGCACTGGGACGTCTGCAGGGCGATTTTGGAGTTGCACGCGCTCGCGGACGAAGCCTGCGCGGGTGTTGGGCACTTCGCTGACCCGAGCGCGGGCAAACGCTTCATCAGCCGCGCTCGAGCGCGGCTCATCGTGAAGGGCACGTTGTCACGGTTGCCGAAGGACCGTGTTCGGGTGGCGCCCAAGATCCGGACGCCGCAATCCGGCATCAATATCCGCTCGCTGTCGAAGCACCTGTCGGCCGTGCGTGGGGAAGTGGACGTGGAGTGGTTTCGACGGACCCACTCGGAGTCCACGGACCGGACGCTCAACCTGCTCCTGCTACCCTGGCCCCTCGAGGTGCTGCCGAGCGACTTCAAGAAGGCCGCCGCTCCAAACCATCTGTCGCTCGCCGAAGGCTTCGGCTTCTTCGACTTCGACCCATCCAAGCGGCCGCCCGTGGACAAGATTGGGCAGATCGTCGACGCAGCCCAAGCTCAAGTCGGAGACATCCACGGGATCATCCTCCCAGAGTCCGCGTTGAGCGAGCGCGATTTCAGGGAGGCCAAGCGCCTTCTGAGCAGCCACAGTCCCCAGGTCGGCTTCTTCCTGTCCGGGGTCCGCAAACCTGACACCAACTGCGCGCTGATGACGGTCTTTGAACCTCAGGACGCCGCGGCGACAGAGTCGGAAGATCGAGGCCAGGACTTCGAGCAGCACAAGCACCATCGCTGGTACTTGGACGACGACCAGATCCGGCAGTACCACTTGGGTGGAAGCCTGCACCCGGATACTCGGTGGTGGGAGAGCATGAAGGTCCGCAGCCGCCGACTGCACTTCCTGAGCTACTACGACTGGCTGGTGATGGTCCCGCTCGTGTGTGAAGACCTGGCTCGACCGGATCCGGTCGCCGACATCGTTCGTGCCGTGGGCCCCAACCTCGTCATCGCGCTGCTACTGGATGGCCCGCAGCTCGCGCAGCGCTGGAGCGGTCGCTACGCGAGCATCCTGGCGGACGACCCCGGAAGCTCGGTGCTCTCCCTCACCTCGCTGGGCATGGTGACCCGCAGCAACCCCCCCGGCACCTCTCCGTCGCGGGTGGTGGCCTTGTGGCGCGACCCACGCAATGGCCACCGCGAGATCAGTCTCGACAGGGGCTCGGACGGCGTGGTTGTGATGCTCTCCGGCATGCAGGACGATGAGTGGACAGCAGATGGCCGCAAGGACAGCGGGACCGCGAATTGCCTGGTACTTTCGGGAGTCGAGCAGGTGGCGGCGCCATGAACCGGGGGCGCCCATGGCGTTGGACGTCCAGCCCCCCCCATGGCAGAATATGGAAGAAGTAATGAAGCTCACGAACCGATACGCGACGCTGGTGTCTCTGCTCGCCGACGCACTCCACGACGGTCCCGAGACCTTCCGGAACCTGGTGGAAGACCTGCGCGAGGAGTTGAACGCGTCCGAGCCCGACGATGACGCGCGCGCTGTGGCGAACATGCTGGATCAGATCGAGACGGCGGTTAAGGCCAGTCAGGGCGACCTCACAGCCGTGATCGAGACCCTGAGTCGCTCCGACGACGGTCGAGCCCAAGAGGCTGCCCGCATCATCGGGTGGGCCAAGGCCTGACGCGTGCCGAGCGTCGGCCCGTTCGGCGTGAGGGCGAGACGAGCTCGATGAGGCCGTGGGCAGCTTGAGCGCTGCGGCCATTCTGGGTGTCCGCCGACCCCGATCTGAACGTTTGCGCGGCAGTCCCGAAGGCTAGTGCGCTCGGGTCATTCCCCGCCGTGATGAAATGGGGGAAAGTGACGCGAGCTGCGCCGGGGGGAGCAGGTCGACCAAGCCCCGCTGGGGAACCGCATGAACACCGAGTCGAAGCTGTGGTCGGGGATCTTGGTGGTGTACCTGGCGGCCTGTGGAGCCGTCGCCAGCTCCACGCTGGTCCGCATCTTCCCATCGACCCGGACTATTGTGGTCAAGCGGCCCGGACCCGACGGCAAGCTCGCGGAGCAGCTCGAGGCTGTCCAGGTCTTCGAGGCGACCCAGGTCTTTCGCTTCGAGCTGGCGTTGACGAGCGAGCAGGGGTTCTTGGTGTTGGCCCTGCTCGCAGGCGCGATCGGCGCCTGCATTCACGCGGCGCAATCCTTCACCGCCTACGTCGGCAACCGGGCGTTCAGGGGCCGTTGGTTGCTCTGGTACTTCTTTCGTGTCCCGATCGGAGCGCTGCTCGGGTTGATGCTCTATTTCGTGGTCCGGGCCGGGTTGCTCGGCAGCCAGACCAATGGCGTCAGCCCCCACGGGGTCGTGGCCTTCGCATCCCTGGCCGGCCTGTTCTCGAAGCAGGCCATCGACAAGCTCGCCGAGGTCTTCGAGACACTATTTCGCACGCGCGATCCCGCGCCCTACGCGGACCGCCTCTCCCAGGGCGAGGGCTCACCGGTCATCGAAGCGATCGATCCCGAGACAGTGCCAGTGCGCGCGGGGACCAACGACGCCGTGAGTGTGCGCATCCGGGGCCGCAACTTCCAGTCCAACTCTTACGCGGAGCTCGCCGGCGTGCGCCTCGATCCCAACTTCGTCGACGATGCGAACCTCGAGCTGGTGCTGTCCCCCGACCAGCGGCCACAGCAGGAGGCCGTCGTCGAGCTTGTGATCGTAAACCCCACTCCCAGCCTCGTCCGTAGCGAGCCCGCGTCACTCCGTTTTGTCTTGCCTCCGTCTGGCACGCCGACACCCTGACGGGCGGCCTCGTGGTTCGTGGCCGCGGAGCGTGTGGCCGCGCTCACTCAAGCACGGATGCGAGGGCCGTGAGGAACTCGACCGCATGCGCGCGCGCTTCCGGCAACATGCCGCGGTAGCCGACATCCCGGGCCCTCGACTTGAGTCGCATCAGTTCCATGAGAGCTCCGCTGGGAAATAGGCTCCCATTGTACCAAGCGAAGAACTCTCTGTTTGGCAGTGAATCCGACTCGACACAGCCCAGGGCACGACCGTGATTGCGCGCAATTGTAGCGCCGGCCGAGAAGCAGCTCTCCGCGAAGAGCGGTTCCGACTGCGACACCGCCCACTCGACCTCGGTCAACTCGGGCAGGATCCACTCGTGCATGACCACGCGACCCGCCACGAGCGCCGAGAGCCGCTCGTGTACCCCGCGCGGACCATGGAGCAGCTGAGCGATGGACGGCTGCGGCGGAGCCAGGCGCGCGAAGCGTCCAGGCTCGATTGTGCATCGGTACTTGCGCCAACCCCAGCGCAAGAACGGGGAAGCTTCCCGATACATGGCTTCGGTGAATACGCCCAGGTGTGCGACGACGACGGGGCGTGACACATCGAGCAGTGTGCGCTTGTAGGCGCCGCGAATGATCCGCGTCTCGAAGTCCACGTCGAGCTGCGCGAGCCTCTGCGTCAGCGAGTCGTCGATGGCGGTCAAGCGGTGACCGACGGTGGGGTCTACGGAGTCGACAAACACGCAGATATCCAGGTCGACGATCGGAGTGGGCTCCCATGGGTAGTGTCCGCTCGCGTTACCCACGAAGCCGACATCGCGAAGACCATCGCACTCAGCACCCTCGACGAAAGCGCGCTTGACCAGATCGACCGCCGTGGAGAGCGTTGGGAGATCCATGGTTTCGGGGCAACGCAACTTGCGCCTCCGTGGGCGCTACCAGTGGTGTGGTCTGGCGATGGGTTGGCCCCGCCCGCTCTCAGGGCTTCTACCCATCGAGACCTGCAGGAGGTTCTCGATGCGCCGCACGAGTTCTTCGCGAACGAACGCCTGGAGCGCGTCGGCCGGGACGCTTGCCACGTCGTGATTGATCGCGCGCACCGCCCCGCGCAGGCGATCGTCTCGATAGGCCCCTTCGAGCCGGTTGGGGAGCTCACGTGCAAAGTCGGCCGTCACTCCTCCAGCTTGCGGCAGCAGCACGATGGGGACGCCGCGCCCTATCGCGAGCTCCAGCTCCTCCCGCGTGCCCGATGGTCCATCTCGCTTCCTACCTGCGATGGCTACGAGACAGCCCAGCTCTTCGACAAAGACTCTTCGCATCGCCTGGTAGTCATCCCCCGGCACGACGACCGCAGGCGCCGTCCGGGGGTAGGAGCGTCCTCCGCGCCTGCGCAAGTAGAAGCGGGCGCTCTTGGGCTCCTCGGTGAAGGCCGCCTCCACCGCCGGGATCCCCACGTATGACGCACACCCAGAGCTCACCCGGAGCCCTCGGCGGGCCAGCTGAGTGCCCAGCTCGCGACAGACCGCTTCGATCTTGCCGTAGGGCATGGTCAACCCGGGCGCAGTATCCTCGGCCGGTTTCAACTGGGCCTGACCGAGGTCCACGGCCCCGACGCTTCCGCTCACACCGACGACTGGGCGATTCACCTGAAGCGCGATCGCCTCCACCGTGTCTCGAATCTCCTCTGGCGAATCGTGGAGTACGGTCGTTATCGAGACCCGCTTGAGGTTCTGCGCAAACAAGGCCTGCTGCAGGCGCTCCGCGCCGCTGCGCGCGCGCAGAGCGAGCAACAGGTGGTCGTACCGGGTCCTCAGGAGCTTTCTGCGTGCGACCGAGACGATGCGCCGGAGCGCTGGGTCGCGGAAGGACGTGCCCACGAACACGATCTGCGAGCTGCGATAGTCATCCTCGAACAGCCGCCAGATCTCAGGTCGACTGGACTCCGCGCGGTCGAATTGCTCCTGGAGGAACACCAGTCCCCAGTCCAAGGTCTCGTCATAGGCCGCGCGCTCGAAGTCGCCGTTCATCTTCACGATGATCTGGTCCCGAAAGTGTCGCTG
This sequence comes from Myxococcales bacterium, assembly GCA_028817855.1. Taxonomy (GTDB): domain Bacteria; phylum Myxococcota_A; class Polyangia; order Polyangiales; family JAFGIB01; genus JAOUOP01. The sequence continues at coordinate 7,575 of JAPPOT010000346.1, read as the reverse complement.
CAGATCGACGTCGTCGTACACGACGCGATAGCCATGGTTGCCCGTGCTGTTGGCCTGCTCGAACAGGCGGTCGTAGTTCGATGTCCAGATCCTGCGCGGTAGGGCACGCAGAATCGCGTGGTGGTAGGGATTTGGCCGTTCGCCCCCCGCGAAGCTTTCTTTGAATCGATCGAAGACCGCCTTGGGCTTGACCTCTGCGAGCAGCTGCAGCGCCTCCGGCAACTCGGGTGCGCGAATGAACGACGCGCCCAGCTCACGCAGCAGGGGTTCGTAGTGGGTGACCCAGTCGCCGATGCCCGACGGTCTCGAGATGCCGGCGCCCGCATAGAAGGAGAGGTCCGTGCTCGCGATTGCATGACGCAGAGCGTCGCGGATCGCGGACTTCGTGTGCCGGGCAGGCAATCGCACCTGGCGGTCGAGCTCGACCATCGCGGCCAGTTCATCGAGTGAGCCAAGCACGCGGTCGGCCTCGGTCGCCGCAAGCGCGCAGGGCTCGGCTGTCCAGCCCGCGTGGTAGTACGTGACCTTCGCCGTGTTCGCCATCGCATAGTCGGCGTCCGAATCGCCAACCAGGGCCAGCTCCGCCAGCGCGGCGGGGCGCTGCTCGTTTGCCGAGTGCGACTGCATGAGCCCCAACTTCTCGGCCACCGCGGTGAGGCCCTGCGGGTCGGGCTTGCGAACGCTGAGGACCTCGGAAAAGTAGCGGCGAAGCCCGAAATCGTCGACCAGCGCGTCGAGGTTGTCCTGGCGGCGCGCCGACAGCAGCGCCATCGAAACCCCTGCTTCTTCCAGGCGACCGAGAGTGTCCAGCGTGGTCCGGCTCACACCGAGCTCGCGCTCGCGCTCGTCTAGCAGTCTGCGGTACGCCTCTCGGACCTGTGCCCGCTCTGCCAGCTCCAGATCGGGATAGAGCAGCCCGACGACGCGCGCGGAATCCAGCAACGGCAACGAGACGCCAAGCGCGCGCTCTGCGGTAGTCTGGTGGAGCTGCAGCAGATCGTCCGTCGCCCTGCGCGCAGCTCGGCGCCCATCGAAGATCGGGCCGTCAAAGTCGAAGACGATCGCTTGCATCGCCGGGAGTATAAGCCGGCTGGTCGCGTCGGATCGAGACGCACCACCAATGTGGACGCGGTGCGGAGGGCACCAGCTCCCGAGGGTCCGGTGGCGCGCCGCGCAGGCAGCCATCACAGGAGACGTTTCCGGCCGTGCCGTTGATCGGCGCCGGCGAAGAGCACGCGCGTCACGCGATGCTCATCGTCAGGCGAAGCAGCTCGAGATCCTGGCTCGGGTGCACCTGCCGAGCCTATCGGACTTCCCTCCGGGAACAGCGTCGGCCCCTGCATGACGGCTCAGACTGCGATGCTTGCGCACGGACACCGGCGTGTAGGGCCGCCGCGCGGGGTCCGGGGTCATCGGGATGTTCCTTGGTCAGGTGCAGGCAATTCTTTGGAAGAGCGCCTCAGTGTTGGTAGGACAGGCCCAGGCCGATGGCGGTGCCGAGGGAGCTGTTGCGTGCCCACAGCGTTCGGTCGAGGTTGGCCTCGATCGACCAGGGGCTGTCCTTGTCCCACTTGAAGAAGGCGCCGAGGCCGCCGTTGAAGTAGGCCTTCGTGAAGCTGTCGTCCTCGAGCGGCAGGGCGAGGTCGAGAGTGAGGGCGAGCATGACGAGCTCGCCAGGGCCGTATCCCAGCTGGGCGGTGCTGCGGATGGTGTCGGCGTAGCTGCGCTCGGAGAGTGGATCGTCACCGATGTACTCTTCGGTTCGCAGCTGGTAGCCGACCTCGAGGTAGGTCCAGCCGGCGATCGCGTCCAGGCTGGTGCCGGCGGACAGCCACAGGGTGGAGTCGATCTGGCCGTCGCCGGCGACGGGAAAGGCGCGTTCCGACAGAGAGCTGTCGCGCGCGTAGAGCGGCATCTTGAGCGTCGCCCGCACCGCCACCGGCATCGCCTCGATCGGCAGTCCGTATTGCACGCCCAGGATTCCATCGCCCATGCCGCCGCGCGTGAAGCTCGCGTCGTCGCTGTCGGTGCTGATGGCGAGGACGTACGGTACGTAGAGCTGCACGTGGAAGCGCTCGATTAGCCCCAGCTCTCCGTACAGCGCCGTGGTCAGGCCGGTGTAGCTCACTCCCTCCTGGAGCGTGCCGGAGGCGTCCACGAAGCTGTTGGCGAGGTAGAGCCCCTCGCTGAGCTTGGCGTAGAACCGGCCAGGGTCGCGGGTCCACGGGCCCGCCAGGGCAGGCGAGGCGAGTCCGAGGATGAGTGCGACGACGGCCGATGCGAGTGTGAAGCGCCGTGCTGCCACAGGTTGCGATTGCTCAGTTGGCCAGCATGGTTTGGATCGCCGAGCGCATGCTGTTGATGTTGTACCAACCCTGCACGAGCTCGATGACGCCGTCGCGGTTGATCAGGAAGCCCGCGTTCGGCGAGGTCCCGTAGGTGCACCAGACCGGGTTGGCGTGGTTGTCGAAGTCGTCGATCAGCATCAGCTGGCTCGGGATGCCGGTGACGGCGGAGGCCTGCTCCACCCGCTGCGCGTAGCTCGTGGCCTCTTCGTAGTCGCTGAACTCGCGTGGGATCGGCGCGCCCCCGTAGACGCTCGGCTCGGTCGCGGGATGGGCCTCGGGCGTGTAGACGACGACGAAGTGCACGTCATCGCCAAACATGGCCGCGAGGCTCTCGGTGCCGGCGCGGTTGTTCTGGTACGCGGGACAGGTGTAGGAGCCGGTCTGCAGCACGACCGCCTTCGTTTCCAGCAGCGTGGACAGGGTCACGGGGTTGCCTTCGAGGTCGTTGAGGGTGAAGTCCACAGCCTGGTCGCCCGCGGCCATGTTCACGGAGCGACGCACGAAGTTCGTGGAGGTGACCGGGAACTGGAAGCAGCCGCGGGCGAGCTCGTCGGTGGGCTGGCTGGTGCCGGCGACGTCGCACTGGAACGGCACGCCGTTGCCACCGCAAGTCGCCTCGCCGTCGCACTCGCCACACTGGACTACGGATGAGCAGCCGTCGTTGAGCACGCCGCACTCGGCGCCGAGCTCCGCGCAGCTCATGGGCGTGCACCCGCCGTCATCGCCCATGGCATCGTCGCCGTCGCCACCGGAGGGGTCGTTCGCCGCGTCATTCCCGGCCGCGTCGTTCCCGGGCGGATCGTCGGTACCGCCGGTCGGCATCGCGGACGAGCCGGTACCGCCGCATCGGTTGGGCGCGGAAGCGCCGCAGTTGCCCTCGTCACAGCTACCGCACTCCAGGATGTTGCCGCAGCCGTCCGTGACCTCGCCGCACTCCGCACCCTGATCCTCGCAGCTCGCCGGTATACAGCATGTGTTCGCGAGGCCGGCGAGGCCGCACGACTCGTCGTCGGCGCAGCCGCCGCAATCGTAGGTCTCGCCCTCGTGCTCGATCTCGCCGCACTCCTTGCCGAGGCTCGCGCAGATCTCCTCGCTGGCCGAGGCCTCGCCCTCGCTGGAGCTGGTGAAGCAGCCCTGCAGCATCGCGACGCCGTAGACCAGGGCCGCGGCCCGCACACTGAATCCCAAGTTATCCATGGCTCTCCCCAGTCCGGGAGCGCGCGCGGGTTGCGGCCCGCGCACTCTCGATTCCCCCGGAACGAATGACTGCAATGGTGACCGAGTCGCGTGGGATCGTCGACCCCCACCGTTGGCTAAATTTCGGCCTCCGCTCACCGGGCCCAAACGGTAGGCGTCACGCGTCCGGGGTGAAGTGATGGAGCAGCGGTTGCACCGCCACGCCGATCTCGTGCTGCTCGAGCGCCTTCTGACTGCCGGCACTGGCCAGGCGCGCGCGTAGCGCCCCGTCCTCCACCAGACGACGCAATGCGCGTGCGAGGGCCGCCGCGTCGCCCGGCGTGAAGAGCAGGCCAGTGCGCTCGTGGCTCACCAGCTCCGGGATGCCCGACAGGCCAGGGGCGACCACCGCCACGCCCGCGAGCATCGCCTCCATCAGCACCACCGGCAGGCCTTCCATCAGGCTCGAGGACACGAAGATGTCGGCCGCACCGTATTGCGAGAGCAGCGCCTCGCCGGCCAGCGCGCCGTGCATGATGACGCGCTCGCCGAGACCCAGCTGCGCGATGCGCGCCCTCAGACGCTCGCGCTCTGGCCCGTCGCCGACGAGGTGAAGCTCCACTTCGCGCCGGTCGTCTGAGAGCTCGGCAAACGCGTCGAGCAGACTGTGCAGCCCCTTCTCCTCGGAGAGCCGCCCCACGGACAGGATTCGAATCGGTGACCCGGGCGTGCGCCCCTCCGACAGGGCACGCAGCGGAGCTGCGTCCACGCCGCAGCGCACGACCTCGATCCGATCCCAGTGCGATGCCGGCACCGTGCGCATGGCCTGGGCGCGGCCGAAGTGGGACACACAGGCCACGAAGCGCGCCTGTCGCACCTTGGCGCCGAGGGTGACGCTGGCCGGGTACTCGAAGTCGACCGTGCCGTGCAGCGACATGCTCCAGGGGATGTCCAGGTAGCGGGCAGCCAGGACGCCGACATCGGCGCCGCTGTTCGCGAAGTGGTTGTGCAGGTGGGTGACGCCCCGCTGCTTGAGCGCACGCACCAACACCATCGCCTCGAGGAAGTAGAAGAAGCCGTAGACGAAGGACCGCAGCCCCGGGCGTCGGTCGCGTAGCGCGGCGGCCAGCACGGCGAAGTAGCGCAGGGGGCTCGAGAGCAGCTGCTGCAGCTGCGCAACCACCAGCGTGACCGGCGACATCGGCAGGATGTTCGTCGTGGTCCGGGCCTCCTGTCGATCCGCGTCCGAGATCAGCTTGGCGGGGTCGGTGCGGCGGATGCTGAAGGTCGTGATGTCGACGCCGCGCGCGCGCAGCTCCACCACCTCGCGGCGGATGAAGGAGTGGGAAAGTACCGGGTACTCGGTGATCAGGTAGCCGATGCGCATTAGTGCAGGCTCGGATGCAGGCCGCTCAGGCGCAGCCTCAGCAGCTTCTCGGAGAGCCGCCCGCTGCGATGGGTCACGTCCTCGGCGACCATGTCGCAGCGGTGCAGCAGGAAGGCGTCGCTGTCGCGCCCGTTGCTCCCCCAGGCCGTGGTGACCGCGTTGCGATAGCCGGCGCGCTTGACCGCTTCGATCGCGCGAGCGTCCGAGTCGCCGTTGGGATAGCAGAAGGAATGCACGGGCGCGTCGAGGCGCGCCTCGATCACGTGGCGTGACTCGGCGATCTCGTGCTCGATCTGCTCGGTCTTGCAGCGCGGCAGGATCGGGTGGGTCATGGTGTGGGAACCGATCTCGTGGCCGGCTGCCGAGAGCTCCCGCACCTGCTCCCAGCTCATCATGCCGGCCCAGTCTGGGATCGTGGTGCCGGTCAAGGCCTCGATCGACTCGACCGCCTCCATGCGCGCCTTGGGGGCCATTGCCTTGGCGGCGTCCATCATGTCGAGCATGTCCGCGCGCGCATCGACCACGCCCAGGCGATCGCGCGCACCCTCGAGCACGGAGCCGCCGCGGGCGAATGCCTGGAGCGTCGCGAAGCCTAGCCGGTCGTGCCAGAGGGGGGCCGACTCCTCGAGGGCGATGACGGGCAGATAGAAGGCCGCGCGCACGCCCTGCGCCTCCAGCACGGGCTTGCCGAGCACGTAGTTGTCGAGCTGGCCGTCGTCGAAGGTGATCGCGCACAGGGGGCGGCCATCGGTGGAGCGCTGCAGTCGCTCGACGGCCTCGCTGGGCGGCAGTACGTCAAAGTGACGCTTGAGCACGCTCACGTGCCAGTCGAGCTCCTCCGGCGTGACCGCCAGTCCTGGCAGGGGGTAGCGGGCGCGCTGCTCCGCCGTCAGCACCCGATGGAAGGTGACGATCATCAGCCTGCCACGCATGCGCCTGCCCAGGTCGGTCAGGCCCGCGCTCGCCAGGCCGGAGGCCGCCAGATCCCTCAGCAGGGAGCGCACGAGCTTGCGAGCAGTCCTCATCGCGTCTTCGCCCGGCCGCGCGGGCCGCGGGCGGACGGTACGATGGGGGCTGGGCGCTGGCAAGCGAGCGCTCTGGGCCAGGCTGCGCGGCGGGCGGCACAGCCATGTCCGGGCGGGAACGCCCCAGAAGGACTAGAATATCGAGATCGGTGCGGCCGCGTGAAGTGCGGTCGGTTGCCGCCACCTGCTTGCAGTGACTGTTCTGCCGCCATGACTCGACGCCCATCATGCAATGCGCTCGCACTCGTGGCGCTCCTGAGTCTCAGCTCGTGCAAAGACGACTCGAGTGACTGGTGTGACCAGTGCACGCTCGAGGCTCGCGTGGATGCGGTGGCCTCGGTGGGCTCGACGGACTGTGGTGTCGCCGAGCTGGACGCGGGCATGGAGGTCGCGGAGTGCGTCGCCGCGGAGCTCGGCGCCAATCGCCCATTTACCGTGGTGCTCGAACGCGCAGGAGTCGACTCGATCGCGCGCGGCGCCTGGGCGATGTCTGCGGATGGCACGCTGTATCGCTTCTTCTACGACTCCAATATCTGTGGAGGAGGCAATGGTTGCGATGAGGACTGCGGACCGCGCGTGGAGCGCTCTGAGTGTACGGGACCCCGGATCGATGAGACGCTCCCAGACCTGATCGTGTGCGAGACCCGCGGTGAGTGGCAGACCCTCTGTGAGCCGCCGAGACCGCGCTGAAGTGTGGCTCCGTGAGCGCGTATCCGACAGGGCAGGGCGCTCGACGAGCTCAGCCCCCGCGCCCCGTCAGGTTCGAGAACGTCGCAGAACGCAATGTTAGGCTGGCCCGGGCCGGTTCGCCCCGCCTGGAAGTCCGCTCTGGGCTCAGCGCTCGCCGTCGCCCAGCAGGCGCCGATATCGGGCGACGCGGGGGCCGTTGGGGAAGCGCCGGAGGTAGTCGCGCATCCGCTCGCGCGCCTGCCCGGGCTCGCCCACCGCCCGGTGGCTCTCGATCAGCAGCTCGAGTCCCGCCCGGCTGAGCCGCTTGTCCTGAAGCACGTTGATCGCGCAGCGGCTGTCGCCCGCCTTGACGCATTCGAGCGCACGCGCGTAGAGGCTCGGGGCCTTGCGGGAGCGGGACTTGGGCGCCTGCGGGGTGCCGGCGGTGTCGGTCTGCGGGACGGTTGCCGCCATCGCGTCGTCACCGAGCGGAGCCGGACCGGTCCCGGTCGCGGCCGGCGCCTTCGGCGCAGACAGCCCCCGCGCCATGTGGGCTTCCGGCGCGGGGGCCACTGGGTGCGGCGGCGCAGGCAGCACGACGTGGACATCTTTCGCGGGCTCGTCGGTCTCTCCCATGGCGTGGAGCACGAAGCCGCCGACGAGCACGATGGCGAGCGCACCAAGCGCGAGCACCGGGCGAGGGCCGCGTGGGCGTACCGCTGCATCCTCCGGCTGGACCGATGGCGGCGGCGCGGGAGCTGTGGACTCCGCAGGCGCGCGTACGACTGGCACGGGCGCGGGCGGCACTGGCGCCGTGCCGGCGGCCGAGGAGTCCTCTTCGCAGCCTTCGATCTCGACGCCGACGTCGATGTCGAGCTCGGTCTCATACCTGCCCGCGGGGATGCGTGGCGTGACCGGCTCGGGCAGCGTGAAGCGCTTGCGCGGCGGCACGGACGGCGCAGGGGTGGGC
>JAPPOT010000340.1 GCA_028817855.1 Myxococcales bacterium | reverse complement strand
CACCCTGCGCAGCACCTTCAGCATGCTGCGCGCGGACGGGCAGCTGTGGAACATCGCCGACATCGCTCGGGGCTTCTGGTACCTCTTCGGTTTCCGCGGCCTGGTCACGCGCATGGTGCCGTCCTTCTTCGCTTACTTCAGGCGCGACTACACGCCCTGGCAGCTGGACGACTCCGCGCTGATCGAGCGCTGGCAGCGCGACAACGCGCGCTACATCGAGGCCGTTGCGGCAGCTGCGTAGGTGGGAACTACGGCGGCCGCGTCAGCGGCGCTCGACGATCACCTTGAGGCCGGTGGCCGGGCGCAGGGTCATCAGGGTGGCGGGGGCGACCTGGAAGCCGGGCTCGACCTGGAGCGACAGGCGCTGCATCAGCGTGACCAGGACGAGCACCGCCTCGAGCTTGGCGAAGTGGATGCCGAGGCACACGCGTGCGCCGCTGGCGAACGGAAAATAGGCGAAGCGCGGGTTGTCGTCGGTCTCGCCGCTCAGCCAGCGCTCCGGGCGGAACGCCTCGGGGTCGCGGTAGTAGCGCGCCTTGCGCTGCATGACGTAGGGCGAGAGGATCAGGATGGAGCCGCGGGGAATGGTGAACCCGCCGAGCTCCAGATCCTGCGTGGGCTCGCGCACGAAGGCGTAGACCGGGGGGTAGAGGCGCAGGGCCTCCTTGAAGACGGCGTCCGCGTAGGGCAGCTGCGGCACGTCGTCGAAGGTCGCGGTGCGCTGGCCGAGCACGCGGTCGACCTCGGCGCGCAGTCGCTCGGCCACCTGACGGTTGTCGAATAGCTGCGCCAGGGTGTAGGCGAGGGAGATCGCGGTGGTCTCGTAGCCGGCGAAGAGCATGGTCGCGATGTGGTCGCGGATCTCCCTGTCGGTGAAGGCCTCGCCGTCGTCGTCGCGCGCGTGGATCAGGCGCGAGAGCAGGTCGTTGCCGGTGGCGCCGTCGGCGCGACAACGGTCGATCATGGCGTAGGCGATCTCGTCGGTCTGTTTCGCCGCACGCCCCAGGGTCTGGCTCGGATCGAGCCAGTGCGGCAACAGGAAGCGCGGTGAGTAGGCGCTCCTGGCGAAGTTCTCCATTGCCGCGTCGAGTGCCTCGATCAGCTTGGTGGCGTCGCGCGTGGTGTCCTGTCCGAACAGGCAACGGCTGACGATGTCGAGCGTGAGGCGGCTCATGTCCGCGTAGATGTCGCGCGTCTCGCCGTGGCTGAACTCGGCGACCATGCGCTCGGTGCAGGCCACCATCTCGTCGGCGTAGCCCGCGATGTGCTTGCGCTGCAGCGGTGGCGTGCTCATCTTGCGGTAGCGTTGCCAGGCCTCGCCGTCGGCCGAAAGCGGCGCCATGCCGATCAGCGGGATCAGGAAGCGCTTCCAGAGCACGCCCTTACAGAACTCGCGGTAGCGGCCGATCATGACCTCGTGGATCAGCGCGGGGTCGCTGAGCATGTAGACGTGCTTGATCCCGAGGCGCGCGTGGGAGATGGGTCCATGCCCCTCGGACATGCGCGTCAGGAACTTCAGCGGATCGAGCATGTACTCGATGCCGTGGCCCGCAAGCGCGCGCTCGACGCGCGGCAGGCGGCCGATCACGGGCTGAACCGGCGGTCCGGGTGGGCGCTGCACCGGCTGCACCAGGCGGCGCGCGCGGGTCATGACGCGGGCTGTTGCGGAGACGGGGGTCGGTGCTTGCATGGGCTCTCCTGTCAGTTGAGCGCGCGGCGCTCCGGCGATGGTGACTGTGCGTCGATGCCGAGCTGGCGCAGCACCAGGGCACGCAGTTGGCGCACGACCTCTTCGGGCTCCACGTCCGAGACCGCGTCGCCGCCGAAGATCGCGGCCATGGGAAAGGCCGCCAGCAGCAGCCACATCAGGGCACGGCAGCGCGGTTCCACGTCCGGCGTCGCTGCGAGGTCCTGGCGGGCCTTCAAGAGCGCGATGCAGCGCTCGATGATCAGGTCTCGCGCGCGTAGCAGGTAGGCGCGGACGCGCGCGTCGCGGGGCGCACGCGCGATCATGCTGGCGATCACGTGGCGCTGCTGGTCGACCATGTGGAGTGCGAAGGCGAGCATGTGATCGACCATCTTGTCGGCCGGCACGTCGGCCCAGCGCGCGGGCGCGGTGGCCTCCTGCACGGTGGCGGTCAGCTGCTCGTAGAAGCGCTGCAGCACGCTGTAGAAGAGGGCGTCCTTGTCGGGGAAGCGCGTGTAGAAGGCGCCGACCGAGGAGCCCGCGCGCTCGGCGATCTCGGCCACGGTGGCCTGGTCGAGCCCCTTCTCGCCCATCAGCGCCTCGCCGGCGTCGAGGAGCAGCTCCAGGCGCTTGCGGCTGCGCGCTTGTTGGGGCTGGATCCATTCGAGCTGCTTAGATTTGCCTGTCATTCTGGGAGCTTGGGGGATTCTCTAAAAGTTAATCCGAATTCTTATTCTGGTTTAGCGTGGACGGGGGGGGC
>JAPPOT010000280.1 GCA_028817855.1 Myxococcales bacterium | reverse complement strand
CCCTGCCACACGAAGAGCGAGTCCGTGTCGCCGTAGATCACGTGGTGGCCGGCTTCCTCGATGTACGCGCGGCTCTCGTGGATGATGCGGTGTCCGCGGCGCGTGATGGAGCTGGCCAGCTTGGGGTTGAAGAAGCGGCAGCCCGGTGTGCCGAGCACCCCGTAGAAAGAGTTCATCAGGATCTTGATCGCTTGCGAGCGGGCGCGGTCGCCGCGCCTCTTGGCCTCGTCGCGCGCGGCCCACAGCCCCTCGATCAGGGCGGGCAGGATGTGGCGCTCGCGCGCGAAGCTGGCGCCCTCGAAGCCCTCGACCGGATCCTCGCCAGGAAAGGCCAGGCCCATGGGATCGACGGCGAAGGTGCGGATGATGCTCGGGTACAGGCTCTTGAAGTCGAGTACGAGCACGTTGCGGAACAGGCCGGGCCGCGACTCCATCACGTAGCCACCGGGGCTGCTCGCCACCTCGCTGCTCTGGCCCACGCTCGGCGCCACGTGCCCGGCGCGGTGCAGGCGGGGCAGGTAGAGGTGATCGAAGGCCGCCACGGCGCCGCCCTGGCGGTCCATCGGCAGGCCCGTCAGCCGCTGGCGCTCGAGCGCGAAGCCGACCAGATCGGTGGCCTCGAAGATGTCCTCTGTCAGTCGGCAGTCCTCCAGGTTGTACGCGGCCAGGGCGGGCCGGTCCTCGCGATGGAGCCGGCGGATCTCGGCGGCCTTGTCCGGCACCTCGTCGATCTTCTTGCCGCGTCCGAGCAGGGCCTGGGCCACGTCCTCCAGGGCGAAGCTCTCGAAGCTGTAGGTCGCGGAGCGCAGCGTGGCGATGCCGTCCAGCACCACCCGGCCCGGTACGCGCGCCACGTAGGGCTGGCTGTTGCTGCGCGGCGCCAGCACCTCGGCTCGCCGGCCGCCGCGGGCCAGGGCGAGCTGCACGCCGAGCGCGCGGGATCGCTCGACCAGGAAGCGCAGATCGAACTCGATCACGTTCCAGCCGATCAATACGTCCGGGTCCAGGTCCTGCACCTCGGCGACGAAGCGCTCGAGCAGGCCGCGCTCGTCCGGCACCATCTCCGTATGCTCGGGAGCCGGGCCGTCGCCCACCATCAGCACGCGCTGGTAGTCGGCCCCCCGGCAGCTCATGCCCACCGACAGGACCGTACCGGCCTCCTGGTCGGTCTCGATGTCGAAGGAGAGCACCCGGAGCGTGGGCATGAAGTCGGCCGCGCTCAGTCCGGGGTCGTGGACCTCCAGGTGCCCCCGGCGCGCCTTCAGCTCGCCCTCGATCTGGCACGCGCCCGTGATGAAGCGCTCCATCAGGTAGCGATCCACGGGCTTCAGATCTGCCTCGAGCGGCTGACGGTTTTCGTCTAGCAATCGCTCACGCTCGTCCACCAGCGCGCGCTGAGTGGGGAAGTAGAGCGCGTCGACCGGGCGTCCCAGTAGGCTGCTGAGCTCCACCGGCTGGCGCTCGCCGCCGTGGGTCTCGGTCTGTCGCTCGACGAAGAGCACGGCGCGCTGATCGCGCACGACGATGCGGACCGGTCCGCGCTCGGAGGCGCCCCACAGCTCCAGCTCCAGGCGGGTGGCCGTGTCGCGCCACGTGCGCGTCAGTAGGAACGCGGTCAGCACAGCGCCTGACCCTGGTCCCGGGCCTCTCCGATGTCAAAGCGTCGCGTGGCCGGGCTTGAAATGGCGCGCGGCGGCCCAGCATAATTGGCAGCCGATGTCGGCGGACACCCCATCGACGGCGCCCGCGGCGCGGCCGCTCAGCAGCCTGCCGCCCGATCCGGGCCGTTTCCAGAAGCAGCTCGAGGCGATGATGGAGATCGCCTGGGACGTAAGCTCCACGCTCCACGTGGATGCGCTGCTGCCGCGCATCATGGAGAAGGTCACCGACATCATGAAGGCCGATCGCTCGACCTTCTACAGTGTGGACCGCAGCCGCGGCGAACTCTGGTCGAAGGTCATTCAGGGCGTGGAGCCGACCGAGATTCGCCTCAAGGTGGGCGAGGGCATCGCCGGCTGGGCGGCCCAGACCGGCACCACGGTCAACCTCGAGGACGCCTACGAGGACTCGCGCTTCGACCGGACCTGGGACAAGCAGAGCGGCTACCGGACGCGCTCGCTGCTGTGCGTGCCCATCCTGGATCGCGAGCTGAACGTGATCGCGGTGATCCAGTGCCTCAACAAGAAGGGCAGCCGAGCCTTCGGCGACGAGGACGAGGAGCTGCTGCGTTCGATCGGCAGCCAGTGCGCCGTGGCCCTGGAGAGCGCGCTGCTCTACGAGGCGTTGCTGGAGCGCAACCGCGCCCTCGAGCAGGCCGAGCTCCGGCTGCGCCGGGCCAACGCGGAGCTGGAGATCCTCTACGACGTGGAGCAGCAGATCTCGGAGGCCAGCGATCTGCCCGGGCTGCTGATCGAGACCCTGGACCGGGCCTGCTCCCTGCTCGGCGTGGAGTGCGGTGCGGTCCTGCTGACCGGCGAGGCCGGCGGCGAGGTCTTCCTGCACCGGCCCGGGTTCGACCCGGTCCCGCCGATGGCGGTCGACGCGCGCCGGGCGCGTTCGCTGGTGACCCACGCCAAGGTGCCGATCCGGCGTGTGCGCGATCAGGGGGGCGGGGTAGCCGAGACGCTCATGCCGGAGCGGCAGGGGCTCGAGATCCGCGAGACCTTCACCGCGCCGCTGTCGGACGCGCGCAGCACCATTGGGCTGATCCAGCTGGTCAACCGCACGAGCGAGGACCAGGGTGACGACTGGATGCTGCGCATGCTGACATTGCTGGCCGGTCAGGTGGCGCGCGGCGTGGTCATGCGCCGAGAGCGGGAGGCGGGAGAGCGCGCCGAGCGCCTGGCGCTCCTGGGCCACTCGCTGGGCGCCCTGCTCCACGACATGCGCACCCCGATGACCGCGATCGGCGGCTTCTCCGAGCTGATGGCGGACGAGCAGGACGATGCGATCCGGCGCGACTACGTGGGCCGGATCGAGCGAGCCCTGTCGCACATGGAGGGCATGACCCAGGAGGTGTTGGCCTTCGCCAAGGGGCAGCGGGAGATCCTCGCCCGGAAGGTCTACATGTCGAAGTTCATCGACGCGGTGCGTGAGATGCTCGTGCCCGAGACCGAGAGCTACGGCGCCAAGCTCGTGGTGGAGGCGGACTACGACGGCGTGGCGCGCTTCGACGAGAGCAAGCTCAAGCGCGTGATCTTCAACCTGGCCCGCAATGCCTGCCAGGCGATGGGGGAGGGCGGCACCTTCACCTGGCGGGTCCAGCGAGAGGGCGACAACCTGGTCTTCGAGTGCCAGGACACAGGCCCCGGCATCCCCAAGCAGATGGAGGGCAAGCTCTTCCGGAGCTTCGCGACCCACGGCAAGTCCGACGGCACCGGGATCGGCCTGGCCATGGCCAAGAAGATCATCGACGCCCACTGCGGCACCATCAGCGCCACCAGCAGCCGACAAGGCGCCACCTTCCGAATCGAGCTCCCCCTCTAGCTCGGTGCGAGCGAAGCCAACACCGCGGGAGCAACGCGAACCACAAGTCCACGTAGCGGGGCGATCGCTCTGTTGCGAGGTTTGTGCAGGAGCGAGCGCGCCCGGAGCCGGTCCCGCAGGCGTAGCAGCGCTACGTCGAGGACGTAAGCCGCTCCTGCGCGAACCTCGCAACAAAGCGAGGTGGGTGCGGCGGAGGGCGCCTGGGGTTACCAAACGCCCTCCGCCGGGGTGGTGTCAGTGGAGGTTGCCGACGATCTCTCGTCGGCCGAGGAAAAGCTCTCGGTCGATGCAGCGGCTGTTCGCCTGCTCGGTTGCCTGACTGTGCGTGATGCGCGTCATGTGTGGTGGCGGTCCGTTTGCTGGACTCGCGTCCCCCTCGACCTGGGGCTGTTCTTACCTGCCCAAGCGGCGCTGACAAGTAAATTGTTGGTCAACCGTGTCGCTTTTCCTGCGCAACCAAGGGACAGCGGTTTGACCCCTATTTTTCTCGATCAATTCGCTTGTGCACGATTAGGACAGCGCGCGCCAATCATGAGCTAATTCACAGCTTCGTGATGCGCCCGCAATTCGCATCGCGCATGTCGTCGCCATCACGCCACTTCGAGCGCGCTCTCGATGCACGCCTCGAGCCTTTCGAGCGCTACATCGATGTCCGCGTCGCTCACGTTCAAGGCCGGCACCAGGCGAATCGTCGTCGGACGTGGCGCGTTGACCAGAAGCCCTCGCTCGAACGCGATACGCGCCACCTCGATGGCGACCGGGCGCGCCAGCGGGAGCGCGAGCAGAAGACCCCTGCCCCGTGCACGGCCTCCCCCGTGTCGGAGCGCGATGGCATCCAGCCCGCTGCGCAACCGCGCGCTCGCCTGCAGTGTGCGTTCGAGGAAGGCGGGTTCGGAGATGGTCTCGATCACGGCCAAGCCGACCGCGCAGGACAGTGGATTGCCCGCAAAGGTACCGCCCTGATCACCGGGCTCGAAGCAGCAAATCTCTTCGCGTGCCACCACGGCGGAGATGGGTACTCCCGCACCCAGGCCCTTGCCCACGGTCACGATGTCGGGGCACACATTCTCCCACTCCGACGCAAACAGTCGCCCGGTGCGTCCCATCCCGGTCTGGATCTCGTCCAGGATGAGCAGCAGGCCGTGGCGGTCGGCGATCGCGCGCAGCTCGCGTAGGTATCCCTCGGGCGGCACCACCACCCCGGCCTCGCCCTGGATCGGCTCCACCATGATCCCGACCGTCGCGTCGTCGATCGCCGCCTCCACCGCCGCAGCGTCGCCGAAGGGCACCTTGTGGAATCCGGGCACCTTCGGCTCGAAGAGCGCGTCCCAGCCCGGCTTCCCGCTCGCGGACATGGTCGGCAGCGTGCGGCCGTGTAATCCGCCGTCGGTGGTGATCAGCCCGTACGCCCCCCCGCGACGCGCGGCGCCCCACTTGCGCGCAAGCTTGATCGCACCTTCGTTCGCTTCGGCCCCGCTCGTGGCGATGAAGACACGGTCGAGCCGGGTCCCCGCGGCCAGCGCTTCCGCCAGGGCTCCGCTCACGGCATTGTGCAGGCCGGGTCCCGCGTGCACCAGCTCCGCCGCCTGGCGGGCGAGCGCGCGCTGCACCACATCGGGGCAATGTCCGAGCAGATTGACCGCCCAGCCCTGCACAAAATCGAGGTACTCGCGTCCCTCGCGGTCGTAGAGCCAGGAGCCGCGTCCGCGGACCATCACCGCCTTGGGCTTGTCGGCCACGTGCATCAGGTGATCGCTGGCTGTGCTCATGCTGTCCTCGTGGGGTTGTGCGGTGCTCGGTTGATCGGGCCACCGCCGTTGGTCATGATCCTCGGAGTTGCTCTTGGTACTCAGGAGGGGCCGGTGGCGCTTAGCACACCACCGGCGCTCGTCGATGTTCTTGGCTTCCCGATTCCGTCCGTCGATTCTCGTGCTCTGTCTTTGGGGCGCTTCGCTCACGGCTTGCGTCAGCGAGCTCGCTGCGGATGCGACCGCGGGCTTCCTCGCTGACGCCGCGCCGGCTACGCGCGGCTTCTTCGACTACGAGACCGCGGGGCACGCGGCCGCCAACGGCATCCTCCAGCTCGAGGCCCTGCACACCATCAGCCCGGACAACGAGCGCCTCACGCTGACGCTGGCCCAGGGCTACGTGGTCTACGCCTTCGGCTGGGTGATGGATCAGCACGAGCAAGCCCTGCTCGCCTACGACTACGAGGCCGCCGACCGCCACCAGCACCGCGCCTACCTGATGTACACGCGCTCCGTCGCGCTGATGCAGTCGCTGATGATGGAGCAGGACGATGGCTTCATGAAGGCGGCGATCGGTGACCCCGACGAGTTCAAGGCCTACCTGCGCGAGGAGTTCGGCGACCCCGAGGACGACATCGAGCTCGTCTTCTGGATGGCGATCTCCTGGGGCTCCGCCGTGACCAACGCGCCCGAGATGGACGCGTTGATCGACATGCCCGCGGTCAAGGCCCTGGCCCAGCATGCGGTGAGCCTGGACGAGGGCTACGAGAACGCTGGCGCAGTGGCGCTGCTGGCGGGCATCGATTGCTCCTATCCGGAGGAGTACGGCGGCAACTGGAAGCGCGGCCACGAGTATTTCGAGCGCGCCCTCAAGCTCACCGGCCGCAAGAACCACCTGCATCACATCAACTACGCCCGCACGTGCGCGATCAACGCGCAGGAGAAGGACCTCTTCATGGCGCTCATGCACGAGGTGGTCGACGCCGACGACATGGGCCACGAGTTCCGGCTGAGCAACAAGGTGGCACGGCGCCGCGCGGAGCGTTACCTGCAGCACAAGGACCACTGGTTCGAGTGAGCGCGCTCAGGCGCTCTGACGCAGGCGCTCGAGGGCGACGGCGCTGAGCGCGGCCTGCAGGTTGTAGCTCGGCACGAAGCCCGCCATCGGCAGCCGCACCACCGCGTCGCAGCGCGAGAGCACCTCGGCAGCGAGTCCGGTGCGCTCGTTGCCAACCAGCAGCACGACCGGGCCCGTCAGGTCAACCTCCCATGGGGCGCGCTGGCCACTGTCCTCGAGTGCGATCAGTCGATAGCCGGCGCGGGCGGCCGCCACCAGCACCGTCGCGGTCGGCTCCCACAGCACCGGCATCACGCGGTCGGCGCCCATCGAGACGTGCTGCACGCGCGAGCGCTGCTCGTGGTTGAAGTCGGCGTCGACGATCACGCCCTCGCAGCCCGAGACCTCGGCCGTCCGGATGGCGAAGCCGACGTTGCTCGGGTATGCGGCCCGGTCGAGCAGCCACAGGGCGCCGCGGCGGCGCAGCAGCGCCGGCAGGTCCGGGCGCGGCTCGGGGCCGACCATGGCGATCGCGTCCGGCGCCTGCTGTGCGCGCGCCATGCGCCGCAGGTCACCGGTGCCCCCGCGCCACAGCGCCACGCCCGAGGCTTGCGCCCGGGTGGCCAGCGCTTGCACGGCCGGGCTTGCCCTGTCGCGGTCGTAGAGCAGGACCCGCACGGGCTCGCCCGCCGCCAGCGCGCGCTCGATCGCCTCGCTGCCCGCCAGGTAGCGGCGCACGGCCTCAGCGCAGCTCCTCGGGCAGCTTCTTGCGCCCGAAGATCGCGAACTGGAGGCCGAAGACGAGCAGGAGCGCGAGCAGCGGTGCCAGGTCGACCGGCCAGCCCAGGGGCGCCAGGGTGTTGCGGACGGGGGCGTAGACCGGGTCCAGGATCGCCTTGGTGAAGGCCCGCGGCATGTCGGCCGGGCCCACCACCCAGCTGAGCACGGCGTCGACCACGATGAGCGCCTTCAGCGCCTCGATCAGGTATCGCAGGACGACCACGGACGGACGCTACCGCAGCGGCCAGGCCCCACCAAGTGTGCGCAAGTTCTAGGATTTATGGACAAATTTAGCCGTTGGTCCGGTGGTGGGAGATCAGGGCGAAACCGGCTACACTGAAAGTCCACCGTTCAGCAGGGAGTCTCGCTGTGGGTAGATTTGGACTGGCAGAACTCGGCATCATCCTGGCGATTCTCGTCCTCCTCTTCGGGGCGAAGAAGCTGCCGGCGCTGGCCGACGGAATGGGCAAGGCCATCCGGAACTTCAAGCGCGGCCTGGACTCGGACGACGAGGATGTGACCCCGGCGGACAAGCAGGTTGCGGAGAGCTCCAGCGCGGCCGAGCTCGAGGTTACCGAGGCCCAGACGGCCGACCAGAAGGGCTGAGCGTCGGCCCGACGCAGCCCGACAAGCGCGTGTCCTGGCTTCGCGTCCTCGCCGCCGTGGCAGCTATCTACGGCGCCTACTGCGCGCTCGCCTTCGCCTTTCAGCGTGATCTGATCTTCCCCGGCCGCCGCCGCGGCGCCGCGCCGGCCGCACCGCCGCTGCCCGAAGGGCTCCAGCAAGTGTGGCTGGAGGCCGGCGCGGAGCGGGTCGAGGCCTACCACTGGCCCGCCAGCGGTGACGCGGCCACGCCGGCACCGGCGCTCATCTTCGCCCACGGCAACGCCGAGCTGATCGATCACTGGCCGCGCCTGCTCGCGGCGGTGCGCTCGATCGGCGCTTCGGCCACCGTGGTCGAGTACCCGGGCTACGGCCGTTCCGGGGGCTCACCGTCCGAGGCGAGCATCGCGCGCGCGATGGCGGCCGCCTACGACTGGCTGGTCGAGCAGCCCCATGTCGATCGCGCGCGCATGGTCGCCTATGGCCGCTCCCTGGGCGGCGGAGCCGCGTGCGCGCTCGCCCGGGAGCGCCCCCTGTCTGCGCTCATCCTGCAGTCCACGTTCACCGATCTGCGCCCCTTCGCAAACGGCATGGGCCTGCCGTCCGCGCTGCTACGGGACCCCTTCGACAACCGCTCGGTCGTGGCGGGCTTCGACGGCCCGGTGCTGATCATGCACGGCGACCGCGACGACATCATTCCCTACAGCCACGGCAAGGCCCTGGCGGACGCCGCCAGGCGCGGCCGGCTGATCACCTACCGCTGCCGCCACAACGACTGCCCGCCCGACCTGGCGGGCTGGGTGCGCGACCAGCGCGCCTTCCTCGAGGAGCACGGGCTACTCTGAGCCCGCGCTCGGCTGGTGGACGCAGCCGCCCGAGACGTAGTACGGACAGCGCGCGTGGAGCGCCGTCGAAACCCCTGGTGGATTCCCCCCTTCCTCGGTCGCGTGCCGGCCGGGCTCGACGATCGCTCGCTCCAGCTGCTCTCCGCCGTCGCCCTGGCGCTGCTCTTCGAGGAGTACGACCTGGCGATGCTCACCTCGACGCTGAAGTACATCTCGGCCGACCTGGGCATGCCGGAGAAGGAGTTCGGCCCCTACCTGATCATGATCCGCGCCGGCGCGCTGCTGGCGATCTTCATCATCCCCCTGGCCGATCGCCTGGGGCGCAGGCCGCTCTTCATCTACTCGACTGCGGCCATGGGCGTCTTCACGTTCGCGACCGCCTTCGCGCAGACGCCGATGCAGTTCGTGCTGCTGCAGGCCGCCACGCGCACCTTCTTCCTGTCGGGCTCGGCGGCTGCCTTCGTGATCATCACCGAGGAGTTTCCCGCCGAGCACCGCGGCTGGGGCATGGGCATGCTGGCGGCGCTCGGTGCGGTCGGGCACGGCGTGGCGGCGGGCGCCTTCGCGCTGATCGACGTGCTGCCCTACGGCTGGCGCGCGCTCTACGCCTTCGGCGTGATCCCACTGCTGCTGATCCCGTACTTCCTCTCGCGCGTGCCGGAGACCCAGCGCTTCAAGGACCACAACGTGGAGCCGGCGCGCTTCTTCGGTCTGGGTGAGGTGATCGGCCCGCTCAAGGCCCTGGCGGTCACCCACCCGGCGCGCGCCGCCGGCATCGCCCTGAGCGGTTTCCTGGTCTCGGCCGCGACGCTGCCGAGCTTCCAGTACATTGGCCACCTGGTGCTCAAGGGGCGCGGCTGGTCCCCGGGGGAGTACTCGACCATGGTGATCGTCGGCGGCGCCATCGGCATCATCGGCAACATCGTGGCCGGACGACTCGGCGACGCCTACGGGCGCAAGATCGTGGGCTTCACGCTCTTCTCCCTCTTCCCGTTCGCGGCCTGGGGCGTCTACCAGGGATCGACCGCGGTGATCTCCGCCTCCTGGGTGGGGCTCGTCTTTTGCTCGATGGGCGGCCGCGTGGTGCTGCGCGCGCTCTCGACCGAGCTCTTCCCCACGTCCCATCGGGGCGCCGCGTCGGGCATGTACTCGGTGCTCGAGACCCTGGGCGGCATGACCGGGCTCTACAT
Organism: Myxococcales bacterium; assembly: GCA_028817855.1. Taxonomy (GTDB): domain Bacteria; phylum Myxococcota_A; class Polyangia; order Polyangiales; family JAFGIB01; genus JAOUOP01. The sequence goes on along the minus strand of JAPPOT010000280.1, from coordinate 2,440 downwards.
CCTCCACCGCATGGGCACCGACGGCGTCGACGAGATCGCCGACCACACGCCGCTCGTCGCGAGCGTGATCGTGTTGGGCGCGGCGGTGCTGCTGTTCTTTCCGGAAACGCGCAGGCGCGAGCTGGAGACGATCAGCTAGTCCGCCGAGCATCCCCAGCCCGCGCCCTTTCGCAGGTCCGGAGGGTGTCGTGTCGTGGTTCAGCCGCTGGTGGGGCCGACGCCCATGCGGGCAGCGGCGTCCATCAGCCGCAGGAGCTCCCGTCGATCTCCGTGCTCGTCGCGGCCGATCGCGTGGCGTGCCAGCTCCCGCACGAGCTCGATGGAGGCGTCGCCCCGATGCTCGGAGCCGCGCAGCAGCATGCCGAAGCCGGCCACCGCCGCCGAGAAGCGAAAGTCGCGGCTGCTGCGGTCGAGTCCCTGGCCGGCGTCGACCACCGGCTTGCTGAGCAGCTTGCTGGTCTTTCCGTCGGGCGCCTTGTAGCGGATCTTCACCGTCATCACCTCGCCGCTCTCGGCGGCGCCGGTGAGCGCGCGGTCGGCCTGGTACTTGAGCGGGTCGACCTCGGGCCGGCCGTGGTCGGCGCCGCGCAGCACCACCTCGTAGAGGGCCGTGACGGTGTGGCCGGCACCGATCTCGCCTGCGTCCTTCTTGTCGTCGTTGAAGTCGCGCGCGGCCAGCATGCGGTTCTCGTAGCCGATCAGCCGGTAGCTTGCGACGAGCTTCGGGTTCCACTCGATCTGGAGCTTCACGTCCTTGGCGATCGTCACGAGCGTGCTGCCGGCCTCGCGCACGAGCACCTTGCGCGCCTCCTGGATCGAGTCGATGTAGGCGTAGTTGCCGTTGCCCTTGTCGGCCAGCGTCTCCATCGTGCTGTCCTTGAGGTTGCCGCGGCCGAAGCCGAGCACGGTCAGGAACACGCCGCTCTTGCGCTTGTCCTCGATCAGGCGCGTGAGCTCACCGTTGCCGGTCACGCCGACGTTGAAGTCGCCATCGGTGGCGAGGATGACGCGGTTGATGCCGCCGCGGATGAATTCCTGCTGCGCCATCCGGTAGGCGAGCTGGATGCCCGCGCCGCCGTTGGTGGAGCCGCCCGACTGCAGGCGGTCGAGCGCCGCCAGGACCTCGCCCTGGTGCGCGCCCGAGGTGGGCGGCAGCACGAGCCCGCTGGCGCCGGCGTAGGCGACGATCGTCAGCCGATCCTGCTCGCGCAGCTGGCGGGCCAGCAGCGCCATGCCGCGCTTGAGCAGCGGCAGCTTGTCGGGCGCGCGCATGCTGCCGGAGACGTCGAGCAGAAAGACCAGGTTGCGCGCGGGCACATCGGCGGCCTCGATGCTGCGCCCCTTGAGGCCGATGTGCACGAGCCGGTGGCGCGGGCTCCAGGGGGCCGATGCGACCTCCGTGTATACCGAGAACGGCGTGGCGCGGCGTGGTTCCGGGTAGTCGTAGCGGAAGTAGTTGACCAGCTCTTCGATGCGGACCGCGTCGGCGGGCGGCCGGGTCTGCTGGTTGAGCATGCGGCGCACGTTGCTGTAGGACGCCGTGTCCACGTCGATCGAGAAGGTGGACAGGGGCTTGTCAGCGACGGTACGGAAGGGATTGTCGCGGACGTGGGCGTAGTCTTCGGTGTTGTGCTCCGGGAGCACCTCCTGGAACGGCATGGGCCCCCGCGGGCCCGCGATCGCGAGGCGACGGTGGCGCTTGTCGAGCCCACCCGCGCCGCGACCGTAGCCCGAGCCCTGCCCGCCGCCGACGCCGACCGTGCCGTGCGCGATGCGCGGCGCGGCGGCTCTGCGCTTGGACTTTCCGCTGAGGGCGTTGTCGAGCAGGTCGTCCATCGAACGCCCTCGCCCGGGTCGCTGTGCAGGCCGTGCGGGCGGCTTGCGAGCGGGGGCGCGGGCGGCCTCCTGGCGGCCGTCCTCCTTCGTTGCCTCACGCGCCATCTGGGGGTCGCTGTCGGCTGGCAGTGCCTCGGCCTCTGCCTCTGCGGATATCGGCGCCGGCGGCGCAGGGGCCTCGGACGGGCTCGTGACCGCTTGCGGCGGTGGCGCGACGGCGGCGGGCTCCTCGACCGCCTTCGGTTGCGCCGCCTGTGGCACCGACACGGGCTCCGGTGGCGCCTGCAGGGTCGGCCCGCAGGCACCCAGTGCGAGCGCGAACACCAGCGCCTGGACTGTGGATAGACGGCTGTTCTGCGCACCTCTGCGCACATCCCCTCGACGGTCCATGGCGGACACCTCCTGGAAGGCGCGGCCGCGCTCGTGACCCGGGGCCACCGGCTGCCGCGTTCAGAGGTGTAGACGCCCCCACCGGCCAAAAGTTTTGCTGTCGCCGGGCGAAAAACGGCGTACGTGAGCCGCGCGGCCCAAGCCCCCGCATCCCCCCGTTCAGCACGGCCCCCTCCCCGCCCCCCACGGGTGGGCGGTCCTGCCGGTGCGGGCG
>JAPPOT010000730.1 GCA_028817855.1 Myxococcales bacterium | reverse complement strand
CCCGTGACCACACCGCCCACCAACAGTCCACGAGCATGGCGGGGTTGTCACGGCGCCTGCGCCGAAGGGTGGGCATGACGACCCACACGAAACGACCCTGCGCCCAACCCTTTGTCGCGCTGGAGCTCGCCCTGATCCTGATCGAGAGCCTGCGCCCCGTTGTCGAGCGAGTGCGGAAGCGCAACGCACGACTCGCAAAGCAGATCGAGGACGCCGCCTCGTCCGTGGCGGCCAACCTCGGAGAAGGCAACCGCAGGCACGGGAGGGACCGCATCCACTTCTTCACTATCGCGGCAGGCAGCGCCGACGAAACCCGCTGCCACCTCCGAGTCGCGAAGGCCTGGGGCTGGCTCGCCGACCGCGACGTCCAACGCCCCCTCACCCTCCTCGACCGAGAGCTCGCCATCCTCTGGAAGCTCACCCACTGAACCGACCCGCCGCCGGGCCCCACAAGCTCGGCGGCGGAGGTCCGCTCCCGCACCAACCATTCGAGGTTGGCTGCCACCTCGCATTCCCGATGGTGTACGTTGACACCCAGAGTTCGGGCCCAGACCTGGTCCTCTACTCAGAGGCCCCGGCGGTCGGTGCAAGTAGCCGTGTTTCAGCCTCGCTCAGGATAGCCCTGCGGACGGATCCCACATTGTCGATCCCCGCCCACTCCAAGACTAGCCCTGCTTCGTCGCCGAACACGCGGCCACCAGCAAAGCGCGAGATGTCTCGCCGCACTCTTGCGCTCTTGGCGCTTGACCCGATTCCAACCGCGCAGCAAGCGAGCCTGCCACTCTCCTTGTTGGTGACTAGGACCGAGAGCGCCTCGTCCACTACATCGTCTGCAATGACCAGGAGCGGCCTCGTGGCACGCGCGGCTGCCTCTGCGACGGGCAGCAGTCCCTGCATCCGTGAGACAGTGCCTGCGGCAATCACCACTAGGGGCTCGTCCAAAACGCACGTCTCGCCGTCCGTCTCAGTGGCGAAGTAGTGCGAACAGCACCCGGCGGCCAAGGTCAACACGTGGGATTGGCGCCCTCGGTCGGCTCGTTCGGGTTCGGCGCATCGCCACGCACTTTCTGAACTATTAGTTCTGCAAGCTGCGCCGGCGTCCGATCCCGCAAATCGATATAGCCGACGGTCGGGTTCACGCCGGGGATTTCGGTGTCGTCGAACTTCGCAGGCAGGATGTATTCACGACTCTCGTTGAAGGCTCGTGCTTGGGCAGCTTTCCTCTCATGATTTGTCCAAGCCTTCCGTGCATAGTGGGCGGAGAGGAACACGACGCAGTAAGTGGCGCGATCTCGGTACACAGCGTTGAGATAGGCGTAGAGGTCCTTGCCCCAGAGCCCGACCTCCTCGAATCCATCGTAAAATGTCTGGATGCCCGCTTCATTCAGGCACTGTGCGACCGCATTCACGTACTCGCGATCCTCGCCAGCGAACGACAGCGCCACATCGTACTTGCCATGGTCCGGCGACGGGGATTTCGATTGGGGGGGCACTGCGCGTTCCTGGCTAGAGGATGCTAGTCGATCGCGCAACGCCAACCCGCGAATGCGAGTCTGGATCCGGTGCGCGATGTCTGCGGAGCCTTGCCCTTCCTGAAGCATGAGTGCAGCCCCCACTCCTCCTCCAGCGCCCCGGACCTTAGCTTCCCGCTCAATTGCTCCCAACGCGCCCCGCAGAAACTGCTTCGCGCTCGGCAGGATCACGCCTTCCACTCGCGTCCAATACACCTCGTCCCGTTCGTGCCGTGCCACGCAGCCGTCACCGTCCGCGAGCCGGTCGAGACAGGCCTCTACGAGTTGCCGGGCGTGCCACAACACCAGGTCCACCTCGCTGGACCAGCGTGGACCCGAATTGCCGATCCCGCGACGCTCTTGATCGGCTGCAATCTCCTGCCGCTTGCGCTTGAGATTGTCGCGCCGCAGGTACTCCTCAGATGCCCAGACAGACGCGGCAAGTTCCGCGATGTCGCTAGCGTTCGTGTTGGGCATCTTCGCCATCCCTGTCATCTGCTCGGCATCTAGTCGAGATCCCGCAGGTACTCGAGGTCACCGTCAAGCCGACTCGTATTGGCGGCGCCAGCTCTCTTGTTGGCACCAAAGCAAACGACGCACCAGCCGCCAACCAGATGACGCTTGCTGGCCGCGCGACAGCCTCTGCTTGCCCGCGCAGCAGCGGGCCGCAAAGGCGGCACGCAACTGCCACAAAGAGAGCGCCGCGCATTTCCTCACCCAGCGGCACGACGTGGAGGCTGTCGGGGTGGGGAACCCCGGACCGGGGTGCTTTCGCGTGCCAACCCGCTGGCAAGCATCACCCCGGGTTGGCGCGCGAACGCAGGCCCGCGTGCGCGGCGCACGCAGGACGTTCAAGCCCATCGCCACCGTCGCATTTTGCACGCGGGCCGACCCCGGTCCGGGCTTCCCCACCCCGACAGCCGCCCATCGACCTCTGACGCA
>JAPPOT010000077.1 GCA_028817855.1 Myxococcales bacterium | reverse complement strand
GCTCGCACTCTTGCTCGGCGTGGTGTTGATCTAGGTCGACGCCATCTCAATAAAAAACGGCAGCCCCGCCCCGGAAGCAGAGGCCCACACGGTCGAACCCGCGCCCGCACCCGAACCCGCTCCGGAGCCGGAGCCAACGCCGGAGCCGAGCGCACCGGCCGCCGCTGCCGGCAGCCAGGCTGCGGCGCCGCTGCCGGCTGCCCCGAGCTCAGAGGTGGAAGCGTTGATCGCTCGGGCGCGGACGCTCGAACAGGAGGGCAAGCGCCGTCAGGCCGGCGAGCTCTACGCCCAGGCGCTGGAGCTCGATCCCAACTCGGCGCCGGTGCTCAGCCGGCTCGCCTTCGGCCACCTCAACCGCGGCAAGAACGAGGAGGCCAGGGACTTCGCCGCCCGCGCGGTCGCGGTCGACCCGACCAGCTCGGAGGGCTGGATCGTACTGGGCGCCGCCAAGCATGCGCTGGGCGACGTGAAGGGCGCGCGCGAGGCCTACCGCGCATGCGTCGAGCGCGGCACCGGGGACTACGTCGCCGAGTGCAAGCGCATGATCCGCTGAGCCGACGCCTCTAGAGCCCGCCTCACAAGTGCTCCGGATGGATTTCGGAGCGCGACGGGGCCGGGCTGCGTGTCGGCGAACCGAGGCAATGCCGCGCATGGTCGAGCGTGAGGTGACGCGGCGAGCGGCCCCGTCCCGCCCGAAAGGCGCCGAGAGCATTTGTGAGATGGGCTCTAGCGCGGCCAGCCCAACGCGACCACGACGGCGACTCCGCGGTGCTCGAGCTGGCCGCGCTCGTGGTCACGGCGGGCCACGCCGAAGCCGACCACGCTCGCCTCCGGATCGAGCGCGGGCTCAAGCGCGGAGACCTCACCCGGATCGGAGACGAACGCGACGAGCGCCGCGACCCTCCGGTAGCCCAGCGAGAAGCGCTCCAGCTCGACGTTCGCGGCGTCGACCATCGCTTGCTCGGAGGTGAGCTCTCCGCGCAGGTGCGCCGCGGCGATCGTCCGTGCCACACGGCCGAAGCGCGGCTCGGGCGCGAGCGGCTCGGCGCCACGCGCGCGGCGCGCACGGTTGGTCGCCTCGAGCAAGCGCGCGGCGCTCAGCTCGCTGGCGCCCGGGTGCTGCACCCGCGCGGTGATCAGGCGCAGCTCCAGGCCGCCGCCCGCTGCGCGCGCCAGATGCACACCCACGTGCGTCACGTCGGCGTGGATGATCGCTGCACGCGCGGCGGGCACGCGCGCGAGCGCGCCGCGCAGGCCGGCCCCGTCGGCCGCCCGCACGACGGCCTGCAACACGAGCCCGCCGGCGGGCCGAACGCCAGTAGCAGCGGCCCGCTCGAGCTGCGATGCGGCGGCCATCGGGCGTAGCCCCATGGCCCGCCGGAGCCGCGCGATCTCGTCGTAGTAGATCGTCGCCGCCGGCAGCGCGCCCTCACCTGCGACGCCGGCCGCCCCCACGTGCTCGCGACCCACCTGCACCTGAAGACGTGCCAGGGTGCCACCGTCGGTGCCGCGTATCGTCACGCGATGCGCGCCTTCTTGCGCGGTCGGCACCCGCACCTCGAAGCCGGGGCCTGCACCTGCCGAGAGGGCCCGGTATGCGCCGTCCGGGGTGACCAGCTCGACGACCGGACGGCCCGCATCGCCCGGCAACCTGCCCCGCAGGACGAGCGGCTCCCCCGCGGGCAGACGCCGCGGCACCGGGTCGAAGGCCGGCGGACGCCGCCCGAACACCACGTGCGCGTAGCTCCCGTCGAAGACGTACGCACCGTAGTGAGTGGGACGCATCTCGACGAGCACCTGTTTCAGGGTCCGCTGCACCGCATCGCCCCAAGGCTCGCCAGCGCGGCGCTCGAGCTCGACCACATGGAGCTGCCCGTCGACCAGCCCCAGCTGGGCCGCACGCGCCTGCCGCTCCTCCGCTCTCGCGCGGGCAGCGAGCCCGCGTGCGAGCTCCGCCAACCGCCCATCGCCGGCGACCGGCATCGCCAGGTCGCGCAGCAGCGCCGTGATCTCACCCGCCAGGTCATCGCTATCTCGGCCGCGCACGGCATCCGGCGACGCGGCCACGCCATAGGCCTCCGCAGAACGCGGCTCACCATCCTCGCGCGGGGCGCTGCCCGCGGTCGCGCAGGCCGCACAGCACAAGACGAGCAGACCGATCCGCGCGCGCACCGGCGCCTCCTCTGCCCTACTGCGGGAAGGCAGTGCCACAGCCGGCGCAGAACTTGGCGGTGGCCGCACCCTCGGCGCCGCAGTGGGAGCAGAAGCGCGGCTTCGGGGTCAAGCTGGCGCCGCACTCGGCACAGAAGCGACCGCCCGGCACGCTGGCATCGCAGCCCGGGCAATTGGTGGGGCCGCTCGCGGGCGCGACCGGCTGCTCGATCTCGGGGCGCGGCGCTTGCTGCCCCGGGGCCATCGCCTGCCCCATCGCCTGGGCCATGCCGAAGCCCACGC
>JAPPOT010000805.1 GCA_028817855.1 Myxococcales bacterium | reverse complement strand
ATCTTGCCGAGCTCCTTCATCGCGTCGCCCTTGAGGCCGAGCGCGAAGGCCACCTGGCGGCACTGGTACGGCGAAAGGCCGGTGACCGGGTCGACCCAGACCTTGACGATCTTCTCCGGGGTCTTGGCGGCGACCTCCTCGATCTCGACGCCGCCCTCGGTGGAGGCCATGACCACCACCTTGCGCTCCTCGCGGTCGAGCACGAGCGCCAGGTAGAGCTCGCGGTCGATGTCCAGGCCCTGCTCGATCAGCAGCCGTCCGACCTGCTTGCCCTCGGGGCCGGTCTGGTGGGTCACCAGGGTCTTGCCGAAGATCTCGTCGGCTGCGCCCTGGGCCGCGTCGGCGCCCTTGACCACCTTGACGCCGCCGGCCTTGCCGCGACCGCCGGCGTGGATCTGAGCCTTGACCACGACGACCTGGTTGCCGGTCTCGTCGATCAGGCCCTGGGCCGCGTCCTTGGCGCCCTTCGGGTCCATCAGCGGAACGCCCTTCGGTACGGGGATGCCGTACTTCCGGAACACGTCCTTGGCTTGATACTCGTGAACGTTCATCTCTCTCTCCCTTCGAGCGATTCGCTCACAGCTTGGCGGCAGCCTCGATCAGGTCACGCACGGCGGCGGCGCTGGTCTCGAGCATCGACTTCTCTCCGTCGGAGAGCTCGATCTCGACCACCTTCTCCATGCCGGCCGGGCCGATCAGGATCGGCACGCCCATGTAGATGTCCTTGTAGCCGTACTCGCCCTCGAGGAAGGCGGCGCAGGCGATCATACGGCGCTGGCCGCGCAGGTAGCTCTCGGCCATCGAGATGGCGCCCGAGGCCGGCGCGACATAGGCGCTGGTGCCCATCAGGCCGACGATCTCGCCGCCGCCCTTGGCGGTCCGCTGGACCATCGCGTCGAGCTTGTCCTTGTCGATAACCTTGGTCGCGGGCACACCCTTGATGGTGGTGTAGCTCAGGCACGGCACCATGGTGTCGCCGTGCCCACCGAGCACCAGCGCGCTCACGTCCTTCACGCTCACGCCGGCCTCGTCGGCCAGGAAGCACTCGAAGCGGGCGCTGTCGAGGGCGCCGGCCATGCCCACCACGCGCTCGCGCGGGAAGCCGGTGACCTTCTTCATCTCGTAGACCATGGCGTCGAGCGGGTTCGAGATCACGATCACGAGCGCGTCGGGCGCCTTGTCCTTCACGTTGCCGGCGACGCTGCGCATGATCTTGAGGTTGATCGACAGCAGGTCGTCGCGGCTCATGCCCGGCTTGCGCGGCACGCCCGCGGTCACGATCACCACGTCGGCACCCTCGATGTCGTCGTAGTTGGACGTGCCCAGGATGTTGGCGTCGAAGCCCTCGAGCGCGCAGGCCTGCATCATGTCGAGCGCCTTGCCCTTGGCCACGCCCTCCTTGTCCGGGATGTCGAGCAGGACCACATCGCCCAGCTCCTTGCGCGCGGCCTGCATGGCCAGCTCGCCCCCGATGTTGCCTGCGCCGATCAGCGCGATCTTCTTCCGGTTTGGCATCGACTCGCTTCTCCTTGCCCGCACGGGCCCTGGGGTCGCCCCCGAAGCACGGCGGTCGGGGGGTGTTTCTTCGGCGCAGCGATCGCGTCACTGGGACCGCCCGGCGCCTGAGAGGCGAGCCTCTATACCACACGAAATCGGCCGCGCTCACGCGCTTTGGGGTCGCTCGCGATCGCCGGGCGGCCGAGCGCGATACTGAACAAAAAGTCAGCCTCGCGGATGGTAGCGCGAGTGCATCGTGCGCAGGTGATCGCCCGTGACATGCGTGTAGATCTGGGTCGTGCTGATGTCGGCATGGCCGAGCATCGTCTGAACCGTGCGCAGGTCGGCCCCGCCCTGCAGCAGGTGGGTGGCGAAGGAGTGGCGCAGCATGTGGGGCGTGAGCGGCTTGGCGATGCCGGCCACCCGGCCGTAGACCTTGAGCGACTTCCAGAAGGCCTGGCGCGTCATGCCGCGACCCCGCGAGGTGACGAAGAGCGTGGCCTCGGAGCTCGCCGCCCAGCCACCCCGGACCTCCGCCAGGTAGCGGCCGATGGCCTGGCAGGCCGGCCGACCGAGCGGCACCAGCCGCCGCTTGCGCCCCTTGCCGAAGGCCGCGAGGTAGCCCCCGCCGAGGTCCACGTCCCCAAGCTCGAGGCCCACGAGCTCCGACACGCGCAGGCCCGCCGCATACATGGCGTGTACCATCGCTGTGTCGCGGATCCCCTTCGGCGTCTCGGCTCCGGGTGCATCGAGGAGACGCAGGATCTCCTCTCTCGTGAGCAAGCTCGGCAACTTACGCTGCAAACGCGGCGAGTCGATGAGCTCCAGCGGGTTGCCGGAGAGCACACGCTCGGCGCACAGATAGCGAAAGAGCCCCCGCAAGCTGGAGAGCAGCCGCGCCTGGGAGCGCGCGCAGGCGCCCCCCCG
>JAPPOT010000463.1 GCA_028817855.1 Myxococcales bacterium | reverse complement strand
CGCCCCTCCCGGCCGCGAGCGAGGCCGGCGCCCTCGATACCGCCTCCGAACCCGTCGACTAGCGCTAGCCCAGCGCGCGGCGAGCAGGTCCAGGCCAGGGCCGGGCACGAGCGACCCCCTCCAGAGACCGCGCCCAGGCATACGGAAAGCGCGCCCGAGGTGCCGCAATCGCCGAGTCCGAGCCACGAGGACCTTCCACCCGAGCTCATCGAGAACTTCTAGCTTAGCTAGCTTCGAGCTACTTGCTGCCCTGTTTGCGCGGTTGGCCAACCCAGCGAAAGCGAAAGGTGTACCGCGCTCCTTCCTGCTAGCGCTCGCTTGCTTCTGAGTGACCGATAGGCCGCGCCTCTTGTTGCCGTGGCACGCTCCGGTGTCTGACGGATCGCGCGATCGCGTCGTCCTAGACAACTGCAGGGGCGCCGCCTCGCCGGCTCGTGCTAAGAGCGGGACCGCCACCCGTGGAGGGGCAGACATGAAGACGCGTTGGATGCAAGCCAAGCTGGGCGTTGGGCTCCTGCTCGTGAGCGGCGGATGCAACGACCTTCTGGGCATCGACAAGAGCTCGCTCATCGATTTCCAGGATGCGGCGGCCGTACACCCGGCGATTGCGGAGCGGGAGAGGATGGACAGTGCGGTGCCTCCCCTTGAGGTTCCCAAAGATGCGGGGACCGCGGGCAGCCGTCCTGAAAAGGGCGCCGAGACCGGCGACGAGCCGCAAACAATGGACAGCGCGATGCCTGCAGCGCCGGTTCCTTCTTCGCGCGGTGGTGCGAACCGGCTGGACGCGGCGGAGCCCGTTTGCGCCGACTGCGATGGCGGCGGCGCGGCCGCGCACCCGGGTGCGTGCGTGGGGCCCACGCCCGACAGCCCTTGCGATCCGATCAGTCAGTGTGGTTGCCGGACGGGGGAAACCTGCCGCCTTCGCGGTAGTGGCGAAGGTGACTTCTCGACCTATTGCGCTGAGCCTGGGACCAAGTCGGCGACCGAGACGTGTGAGGGATCGGCCGAGTGCGGCCCCGGCCTCAGCTGCGTCGGCTTTGACGCTGAGGACCGGCGGAGCATGTGCATGGCCGCCTGCGATCCGAACGCCACGCGCGGATGTGATGGCGTGTGCCTGTGGAACGCCCCCCGTGGAGACGGTTGCGACGGGGGGTGTAGGGAGTTCGGTTTGTGCGCGCTTGGCTGCAATCCTGCAGCGCCGGACTGCGGCACCGGGGCGTACTGTGAACCCTCGGGTTCTCCTCTCGTGGAGGGCGTATGCGTGCAGCGGTATACCGAGGGCCACTGCCCACCCGACTATGACGGCGACGGCACCTGCGATGGCCCGAGCGGGTTCGGACGCTGCGCAACGGACGCCGAGGACCCGACTGACTGCGCCTGCAGTGCACAGCGAGCCCTGGATGAGGGTCCCTGCGATCCAGTGAAGCGGTGTGGATGTGTGCCCGGGCTCCATTGCGTCGGGCGGTACAAGCTCGGTAGCGACGGCGACGGCGACGGCGACGGCGACGGCGACGGCGACGGGATCGAATTTGTCTGCCGCTCTCCGGGTGTCGGTGTCAAGGGCGCACCATGCGAGGGCAGCTGCGGCGAGGGCCTGATCTGCTACCACCCAAGCGAGCAACACCAAGGCCTCTGCGCCGAATGGTGCGATCCACGCGACCCGTCGAGCTGTGACGGCCAATGCAAGCCCGTGCCGACGCTCGACTGGGTGGGTACTTGCCTGCCGAGCTGCGACGCTACGGACGTCGCTAGCTGCGGTAAGGGAATCCACTGCCAGAGCAGCTCGACGGGCGATCTCTGCATCCCGCCCTATCGGCCGGGCGAGTGTCCCGTGGAGCTCAAGCACAACGGCCCCTGCGATGGCCCCAGCGGGACCGGGGCGTGCGACGCGGATAGCGAGGATCCGGACGGCTGTATGTGACCGGACCGGAAGGAACGAACCATGCAAACCACGGAATCGACACCAACGGTCTGTTGCCCGAACGGCCTGCGTCTGAACGCGGCGTTCGCGCTGGCGGGGCTCCTGTGCGCGGGCTCGCTCAGCGCCTGCGGGGACGACGCCACGATGATGGCTGCCGCCAACGCGACGGTCGCCGATGCATCCAGCATGACGACCGCGGACGCCTCCCCCTCGGCGGCGTCTTCGAGCGAACCGGACGCGGGCAGCTCGGCGGGCCCGGCCGCGCCGGCGATCGGGACCGACGCCGCTGCGCCATCGCTGCAGCCCGTGGTCCCTGATCAGCACAGTCTCAAGGACGCTGCCCTCCCGGAACCGGAGGAACCGGAGGATGCGGGACAGCCCACGTCCGAACCCGTTGATGCGGGCACCCGCGCCGAGCGTGACCCCGACGGCCGGGACGCTTCGGAGGCCGCCTGCGCGGGGCCGGCAGCCGGCGGTCCCTGCGATCCGATCACGCAGTGTGGTTGCCCCACGGGTCTGTCTTGTCGCTACGAGCTCGATGACGGCCGTCAGCTCGTCTCCCGCTGCGAACTGCCGGGACCCAAGCCAGAAGGTGCGATTTGTCGGAGCCCTTCGGAGTGCGCAGCGGGGCTCACGTGTGATGCCGGAGGGCCCGAGCAGTTCGGCATGTGCCTTTCAGCATGCGATACCCGCGCGGCAGCCGGCGTTGGTTGCGAGGGGTATTGTGCGCGGATCGGGTCGGGTGACAGCGGCCACTTTGGTCTCTGCCACCCCGGCTGCGATCCGGAGCGTGCGTCAGACTGCCAAGAGGGCGCATTCTGCGCGCCATCTGGCTCGCCGTCCTTCAAGGGCCTATGCGAGCCGGGCTATCGCGAAGGCCAATGTCCCACTGAGGTCGTGAGCGATGGCACGTGCGATGGGCCGAGCGGCACGGGGCGCTGCGCGTCCGATCGCGAAGACCCTCAAGACTGCACATGCCTCCAGTCGCACGGCCTCGATGGGGGGCCGTGCGACCCGCTTACGCAGTGCGGGTGCCAAGCCGGTCTTCACTGCCTTGCCCGCGCTGGCGAGCAAGGCGGCCTGGAAACCGTCTGCCGAGTCCCCGGCGAGATCCCCACCGGTACCCCCTGCGCCGGGGGCTGCGAGGCGGGCGCGATTTGCTACCATCCCACCCGCGATCACGAGGGGGTCTGCGCGCGGTGGTGCGACCCCCGCTATCCTGCGAGCTGCGACGGGCGGTGCGAATACGTCGCAGACTGGTTGGGCGTGTGCCTGCCACGCTGCGACGCCGAGGCGCGCACCGGTTGCCTAGGCGACATTCCATGTGTGGAGACCCCGAGCGGCGGCATCTGCCGCCCGCCCTATCGGCGTGGCAACTGCCCAGTGGAGCTGCAGGGCAATGCCGCATGCGATGGTCCCAGTGGCAGCGGTCGATGTGCCGAGGATGCAGACGACCCAGACTGCGCGGACGGTGATGAGGCGAACTAGCTTGGCTTGTCCGGGCTAGCTTGGCTGTTCCCTGCATGCGCTGCATCGAGCCGTCTGGTGCTTGGGCGTTCGCGCGCGCAACGCGTCAGGTATAGGCGGGCTCGGTCCTGCGCTGGTGCCTTCCAGCGATCCTTCTGCGCATGCTTCGGTTTGTGGTGTGCGCAGACAGGTAGCATCGCGCCGGACAAAAGAACTGTCTGACGGAATGGTCAGGCGTGCCGTCCTTACTACCCAGGTAGGCAGATCTCGACGCGATGGGCGCGTCCCAAGAGCCTTGGCATCGGAACGCGTGCGAAAGGCAAACCGCGCGCGTACATCGGGAGGGCGGCATGAGCAGAGGTGAATTCGTTGGGGTGCTTGCGGTAGGCACGGCGGCTTGCCTGTTCGCCTGCGGCGGAGAAGGGGTGCCAACGGATGCGGGCATGGGTGACGCGACCTGCGTGGACGGGCACCCCTGCGTTTGTGAGGACGGGGTCTGCACCGAGCCCATCGGAGGCACCCACCAACGCTGCTACCCGGACCGAACCTGTGACGAAGGCCTACGCTGTGCCTCCGGCCGCTGCATCGAATGCATCGCCGGCGAGCTGGGGTGCGCCTGCGGTGATGCGATGACGTGCGACATGGGTCTTGCCTGCCTCGCTGGAACATGCGTCGACGATGTCACGTTGCGCGAGGTTCCGGACGATCCCCGTTGCTACAGCCCGTGCCGGGAAGGCCTGACCGATGGTGAGGGCCTATACCGCGCATGCGACGTCGATGGCTTGATGGAAGGGTGCCTGGACGGCATGGAGTGCGTGGATGGCTCATGCGTCGGTGATGACGGGGCGCTGCCCCACTGTAGCGCGGACGTGGACTGTGCAAGCCATCAGTTGTGCATTCAGGGGCAGTGCTACGCCAACTGCGAGCTCGACTCGGACTGTCGTGGGGCGCAGCGGTGCCACCGTCACGCCTGTCGCGCGGTCTGCAATACCAGCGAGGGCGGGTGCGCGGAAGGTGGCCATTGCCAGCTCATGGACGGCGAGCACGGCGTATGCATGCCCATGGCGGAGGCCCCCAAGCTGGTCATCGACCCCGTCGTGGGCGGCTATTCGCTCAGCCGGGACACCGTCACGCTCTCCAATCGCAATCACAGCGCCACGATCCTCCTGACCAACGATACGCCGCGCACGCTGGAGTTCTCCCTGCGTCGGCTCGCAGACGATCCGCGCCCGGAGGCCGAGGAAGCCGAGGAAGCCGAGGAAGCCGACGAACACCGGGACATACCGATGCCGTGGCTGCTTGCTGGCACGGCCGATGAGCCGGGCAAGGACTGGGAGCTGTCCCTCGGCCGGGTCCCTGGCAACGGTGGCACGCTGGAGGTCAAGTTCGAGGTCGAGGACGACGAGGACGTGCCTGCGCGTTGGCACGGAGCTTTTGAGATCGTCAGCGAGGCGCTCGGCGCTCGGCGCGTACAGCTATCGTATGCAGCGACCCCCGATGGTCGCTGGGCCGGCAAGGTGTACTACTTTGGGCAGTGGGGCGATCGCAACCTCGATGCCTGGATGACGGACCGCGGCAATGACCGCAAGCTGGCTGCGGTGGGCAACGCCTTTGTCCAGAAGCTCGGAAACCTCCGCCAGGGGGTGATCAGCGCGGCGGTGTTCGAGGCGGCCCTGCGGTCTACGGTGACGGAGTCTTGGCGCTGGCCCAGCACGCGTGCGCTGTGCCCGGGCTTCGAATGCTTTCCCTTCGTCGCGCCCGACGCCGACGAGGACGATGAGCCATGGCGTCGCTACACGGACGACAACGTGGGGGAGCCGATCCCCGGCGGCGTCGTCGAGCTTCCGATCGCGGTCGATCTACGGATGACGGGCGGCGTTTCGCTGGAGGGGCGTATCGTTTCCAGCCACGCCTTACAGTATCCCGCGGATCCCAAGCTGTCGCTGTCCTTCGCGACCGATCCGCTCGCTTGCGATGGTAGCTCGTCCGCATCCGAGGCGTGCCTGACCTATGTTGCAAGTCTGGACGCCCGCCTCGTCGTCGGGGGCCGCTACCGGACCGATCGCGAGGACGTGAATTGTCGCAGGCTCAGGGGGCCAGGGACTCGCTTGCAAGGGACCCCGTGGCTGGTTCCCGGCTTCACCGCGGGGGCCGAGCCAGATCCGGAGACGGGGCTATTGTACACGCACGAGTGTCGCGAGGACCGCCAGCCATACGCCGATCAGCGAGCCCGCAACGCGGGTCTGTCTGCGGCCAACCCGATCCCCGACGGTCAGCGGCGTATCCGTACGATCGACCTGGTCGATGGCTTTCTCCTCAACCAGGAGACCCTATATCTGGTGTTCCGCGAACGTTCCAACGCCGGGTTCGCAGGCCGCGGAAGCGACGGCTTTCAGGCGTACGGGGTCATGGTGCTGAACCGCACCCTGGCAAACCTGGACGACACGGCCTTCGAGGGGACCAGCGTCGAAGACGAGGCGCCCGAAGTCGATGTGGATGTCATGGCGGCCGTCGCCTGCGACGCCGACCTGGCCTCGGAGGTGCTCGGCCAACGCGCGCCGACATCACGGGATGACTGGGACTGGGAGCGGCTGTTGAACGGGCTGCTCGATGGTTCGCCACCCGACCCGGAAGCAGCCCCCTACGCCCCCGAGGAAGTGCACTACCTGTGCCACGATACCGGCCTGTTCGACGCCGGGCCGGCCGATGCGATCCCGCCGGCCCGTTGTCCCGCCACGAGCCCGGTGACCTATTTCGCCGCTTCGGCCGAAGTGCTGCCGGTGGATCTGTCGGGTCACCCGTGCCAAAGCGACGGCACGTGCCGGGAGGCCCTGGCCGCCCTCACCGCCCAGGTGCCCGGCGGTGTCGAACTCGACCCCGTCTTTCGCTGCAGCCTGGGTGACGAGGTGATCTGCGATCGCGACCGCGCCGACCTGCGTGCTGGCAAGACCTTCTATCCGGCCGCCGCTGGTGCGCCGACCCTCCGGCCGCTGCAGCCGGAGGTCGACGACGCGTTCCGCTACAAGACCCATTTCCGGAACCGCCGCGGTGACAGCGTCGGGTTCGTGCCCGAGGTCTGCGTCGATGGTTCCAACCTGGTGCCCTACTGCTATGATCCGGCCAAGATCGAGGCGGCTCGCGCGCGCGTCGACTGCCTGGTGGACGGTTTCAGCCAGCACTATTCGGACCTGTCCAGCGCCACCCGTGGAGCGGTCAAAGCGTTCTTGGACCTGTCCTTCGGATACCAGCGCGCGCGTTCCGAAACCGAGCGCCGCCCAGTACGTGGCGACGGCTTCGAGCTGTTGCAGGCCGAGCTGCTGATCATGTTGGGAGACGAGGCCTACACGCGCGCCTTTAGCAGCCGCTTTGACCTTGCCGGCGAGGGCCAGGCGTCCTTCGAGGGGTCGCTATTCGAACCCGACGGCGTCGATTTGGCGGGCGTGGCGGGGCACGAACTGTACACGCTCTACCAGGCCACCCAGTACTACCGGCTCGTGCTCGAGCGGTTCCACGCCCTGAGCCCCGCGATCTGGAAGGCACTCGACCATGGGGCCGACTCCGCGCGCAACTTCGTCTCGCTCGAGACGGTGGTCGGCTATTTTCGCAAGGTGTTGCGCGCGTCGACACAGAAGAGCCGCGCGTGGAGCGAGATCGGCAAGCGCTACCAGTCGATGAATCGCCCGCGGCTGGCCCGCCTCGTGCTCGAGCGCGCCTACTCGTCCGCTTACATGGAGTCTATGGTGCTGACGCGCGCGATGCAGCGCGTCGCCGAGGTGGTACCCACGCCGGAGGGATTCCAGATCGGAAGCGAGCTCGACCAGGGCATGCGCACCTACAAGATCGCGCTGCTGGACATGCGCGAAGTCTACTCGACCTTCACCGACAACATGACCTATTTTGGTTTCGAGCCGGGCTACATCCCCATGCCGGCGCTCGAGCCCGAGGACCCTGATGCCTTTCGAACGCTGCTCGCGACTGCCGAGCAGGCGACCGCGTTCGCGGCCGAAAAGGAGGCGCGCGCGATCGAAGGCGCCCGCGGGTTCGATACCGATACGGCGGAGTTCCAGTCGGAGCTGGCCAAGATCCGTTCAACGTACGAGCAGCAGCTCGGCGACCTGTGCGGCAGCTTCACCGCAGACAACGGTCAGGTCTATCCGGCCATCCGCAAGTACGCCTACCTGAGCGCCGATCTCGCGCCCACAGGGGATCCCTGTGGTCTTCGAAACGGTGAGCTATTCGACGCGGTCGCTGGGCTCGAGCTACTCGGCCTCGAGATCGATGAGGTTCAGCGTCGCTACGACAGTGTCGCCGAGCGCTTGGACGCGGAGGACCGGCGCGTCGAGCAGCGCTGTGGGATCGCCCGCGGGCTGGCGAAGTATCGCTATGAACGTGCCGAGGCTGTCGACGGGCTGCAGAACCAGATCGCGGGTACGCAGGCGATGGTCGGTGTCTTGCAGCGGAACAAGGCCGCGTTGGCCGGGGCGCTCGGGCTCGCGAAATGCAGTGGCCTTGACTGTGCGACGTCTGGCCCGGCCTCTGCCAGCTTCGTCGCCTACCACGTCGCCGTCGAGGGCGTGACCAGCGGGCTCGAAGCCGCGCTTCGCAGCAAGCGCCAGGAAATGGCGGAGATCGCCCGCGACCGCATCCTGGTGGAGGCGGACTACGACTGCCAGCTGCTGCAGGTGGAGAGCCAGCCCGTCATGCTCCAACTCGGTCACGAGCTGGTGCAGGTGGAGCTGGATGCGCTCCGGACGGCCTATCGGATCCGGCTTTCGGGCTCCGGAATCGAGCGACTTCGGGACGAGGCGACCCGCTTGATGGCCGAGCAGGCCGACGCCGAGCAACTGGCCATCAACGTGGAAGCCGCTCGCAACGATCCCAACGTTCGCATCTACAAGAACGACGCGATCATCAACGCAGACGAGGCGTTCTTCCGCGCGCTCCAGGACGCCTACCGCGCAACCAAGGTCTACGAGTACTACACCAGCCAGAGCTATCCGCGCCTCGACGAGCTGACCCTCGTGCGGCTCGTGGCCCACGGAGACCACAGCCTCGAGGGGTACCTCGCCGAGCTGCGCGAGGCCTTCTATGCCTTCGAAGAGCGCTTCGGCCGCCCGGACATCCGTGTCGACGTCTTGTCACTCAAGGACGATGTGCTGGCGGTGCCGCTCTACGACGAGCGGGGGCACGCCCTGACCCAGGGGGAGCGGGACCGGCTATTCCGGGAGACGATCACCGACACCGGGCGGCTCGATGCCCGCGGCTATGTCGTGATGCCGTTCTCGACCGCGCTGTCGCGGCTATCGCCCCTGACGCGCAACCACAAGCTCGCGTGGATCGAGGCGGAGCTGGTCGGCGCCGGGCTGGGCGATACCGTGGCGCGCGTCTACGTGACGCAGTCCGGGACCGGTACCGTGGCGGCGCTGGACGGGGAGCAGCGCTACTTCCGCTTTCCAGAGCGCACCGCGGTGGTGGAGACCTTCTTCAACGGCACGCGGGTGTTCACGCCCGAGGTCTATCGCAATGACCGGCTTCGCGACCTGCCCTATGCCAACACCGCCTGGGAGCTCATCCTCAACCAGCGGGACGAGCGCGTGAACCAGGACGTCGCGCTGAACGCGCTGAGCGACATACGGCTTTACTTCTACTACTCGGATTTCACGGCCCTGTAGCGCCAATCACAACCACCTCTGGGAGGAACAAATGCAAGAGTCATCTGTGCATAGCAGTGTCGGTGCGTCCGCATGGCAGGTTGCGTCGTGGGCGATCCTTGTCGCAATGGCGTCGGCCTGCGGGGGCGACGAGACGGCGGTCGTCGAGCAGGCGGGCACGCGCGGGCAGGTCTACGCCAGCTGCTCGGATTGCGCGGACCACCAGGTGTGCAGCATCAGTGATGAGGGTGAGGTGACCTGCGACGGGAGCTGTGAGCCCGGTTTCGCGTGGCAGCCGACGGACGCGACGTGTGTGCCCACGGTGGAGAGCTCATGCCAGGAGGATTCGCCCGCATCGATCGTGGCAGCCTGTGACACGCTTGGCCGGGAATGCATCGACGACGACGAAGGGGCTCACTGCGACCCTGGCTGTCCGGAGGGGCAGCTGCGGAGAGGTTCGCGCTGCGTTTCGCCGCGCGGGTGTGACGAGTTGCCTTGCGAAGAACGTGGGCGCATCTGCGTCGCCGCGTCCGCCACCGAGGACGCGCACTGCGGCGCCTGTCGCGCCGGGTATGAGCGTGAGTCGGGTACCTGTCGCGCGGTCGACGACGACCCATGTCTCGATGCTTGCGGCCGGAATCAGGCCTGCGCTTCGCCGGAGGGTCGCTGCCTCGAGTCATGCACTGGCGGCTGGGTCTGGGACGCTATGCTCGGGGCCTGCCGCGAGCCGCTGCGCTGCGCCGATGTGTGCGAGGACGGGCAGGAGTGCATCGAGTCCGAGGGACGCGATGCGAGCTGTGTGGCGTCGTCGTGCCCCGGCGGGGAGGGCCTTACGGCCGACGGCATGTGCCGAGCCTGCACACCCGCGCCAGAGTGCGACGCTCGGGAAGGCGCCACGGGGGAGATCCTGCACACCCCTACGGGCTGCGCCTGTGAGCCCGAGGACGGCTGGTTCATCAATTCGAGCGGCGAGCCCCAGGCGTGCGACCAGGACGGAGACGGTTGGATAACGACTGAGGCCGCCGGGCTGATCGAGGGCGACGCCGACGGTCGCACCCAGCGCTGCAGCGTCCGCGTGGTCGACCGGATCCTACTCAGGAGCGACGCCGGCGACGAACGCGAGGTTTCGCTGGACGAACCGATGCGCTTGTATGAGCGCCCGATCAACGACGGCACCAGCTCGGCCCGCGACCACGATTACCCGGATGACGACTACGGCGCGTTTACGCCGCGCGCGCTCAACAGCTTGACGAAGGCCTGCGTGCTACCCTCCGGCGACTTCAACCAGAACGGCTGGCCCGACTCGCGCGAGCACGCGCGGCTGGAGCCGGAGCTTCCCGAGGCCGAGCAGGAAACCGTGCTACCCTACTTCAACGTCTACCAGCGCTTCAGCTACTTCGTCGAGCTGCATCGGGGCTGGTACTCAGGTCCGACCGACGGAACGGGCCCCGGGACCTATCACATCGCGGAGCGCGTGCGCACGGGTGAGACGTTTCCGTTCGCCTATGACGAGCAGGCCGATCTGGGCTGGCAGACCTGCCTGCGGCGTGTCGATCGTGCCTACCGGGACGATGTCCGGTTTGAGGCCGGAGCGGGTGCCGATTTCGCCGAGTTTGGCGAGGCCTGGGACGACCGCGTCGGTCGCGGGATGTTGCATCACAGCCAGTTCAGGTGCGTCAACACGGTGAGCCGGCGGGTCTTCGACGACCTTCACCCGGGGCAGCCGGAGCTCGCCGTCGTCGCGAGCACAGAGGGCGGCGGGGAGTTTCTTTGGAGCGAGCCCGATGAGGAGACGCCCAGCCCGCGAACTTGGCTCAGGAACCGGTGCCGCGTCGTCGGCCATGACAGCCAGCGGGGCGGCCCCAGCGTCAATCCCGGGCTTCCCAGACTGGACTGCCAACCAACCCGGGACCTGGCCGATCTAGATGGTCACGACCGGCTGACCTGGGTGGCGATCGAGTACGTCAACGGCGAAGGGCAGCAGGACGTCTACCGGCGCGGGTGCATCAACGAGTGTGCGGAACACGACCGGCTGCCCGCGTCGCGCCACTGCGAGGCGCCGCCCACCGAGGACGCCTACGGCTGCTGGGCCGAGAGCGAACAGTTTGGGGCGCTCGCCTGTTGTGAGCCGGGCAGCACCGATCCGAATGGGCGCCCCTGTGGCACTGCGCCGCCTGATGTCGCGAGCGAGTGCGACCCGGCAGTCGTAGACCAGCCGGACCTGGAGGGCGTCGACGCCGATTGTGACGGCATCGACGGCGAGCGCGAGGAGTCGGTGTTCGTGTCGCAGCGGCACGGCAACGACCGCAACGACGGTTCCCCGGACGCGCCGGTGCGGACGATCGCCGCCGGCATCGCCCTGGCGGAAGCGGACCAGCGCCCCGTATTGATCGCCACCGGAACCTACCGCGAGTCCATCGCGCTGGTGTCGGGCGTCAGCCTGTTCGGGGGCTATGATGATGAGGCTGACTGGACGCGTCCAGCCGGGGCGTTCAGCACGATCGTGGCGGGCGCCACGGCGATTGCGGGCGTCGGATTGTCCGCCCCGCTGGAGCTGCAGCGCCTCGAGGTGTTTGCGGCCAACGCGGAGGAGCCCGGGGACGGGAGCTACGCGGTGCGCCTGGCCGATGCGCCAGTCCAGGTGGTGATCCGCGGCTGCAACCTGACGGCCGGGCGCGGTGCAGCGGGTCTCGACGGCGCGGCCGGCACGCCCGGCGAGCGCGGCGGCGACGGTACCGACGCGAGTTCCCGCACGCCGGGTGAGGGCGGCGTCTCCAGCTGCGACGTGCCCGGCGGAGCTGGCGGAACAGGGGGACGATCCGATGGAAACGCCGGCAAGCCCGGTGAGCAGGGCGCATCGGCTCCGGACGGTGCGCGAGGTGGCCGGGGCGGAGCCGGCGGCTGCGCAGGCGGTTCGTGCGACTCGCAGGATTACCCGTGCTCAGCCCCCCAGGGCAGCGCTGTGGCGGGCCAGCCGGTGCTGATGGCGGGCGCGCCGGGGCAACGGGCGCCCGAGGCCCTTCGGCTGCGACCTGAAACCGGTGCATCGCGATCGGGAGATGGCGGCGCGGGCGATCCAGGTCAGCCGGGGGCTGGAGGCGGCGGCGGCGGAGGCGGCGGTGGGC
>JAPPOT010000072.1 GCA_028817855.1 Myxococcales bacterium | reverse complement strand
CCCTGGGGCTGAGTGCGGCCGGGCGGCGCCTGGGGATCGCCGAGGTATCCGGAGAGCGCTCCGCCCTCGCGCATCGTGCCCCTGCCCACGCCCGAGGGACGCGTCTGCGGATCGACCGCGGTCTCCGCGCTGACCGGGTGCTCGGCGGCCGCGGCCGCTCCGGCCGGGTGCCTGTCGACGAGGGTGCGATCGGTCGCGTCGGAGGTCGCGCGCCCAGGGTCACCGGAGGCGCTCGCGGGGACCGGTGCGGGCCCCGACTGCATGCCCGCGGGCGGGGCCATGTCGACCGCCGTGCGATCGGGGTCGTCGGCGCCCCGCCGCGCGGACGCATCGACGGCCGTGCGACCGGAATCGCCGCCGCCGCGCGTGCTCGTGGGGCTGCCGGGCGGCGCTGCCCCGACGACTGTCGCCTGCATGCCGATCACCGGTTGCGGCTCCGGGTCAGCCGGCGGCGGGAGCGTCAGCGTGTCGCCGCCCTCGTCCTCGCGCGCGCCGGTGTCGCCGCCCACCCCCACCATGATCTGCTGCGGCTTGATCGGCGCCTGCCGCAGCTCGTAGAGCGCGCCCACTTCCGCGAGGGCCCTATCGTAGCGCTCGACCTGAGCGGCCGGCACCCCGCGCTTGACCATGCGCGGCACCGCATCGACGAAGGCCCGCGCGCGCTCCTCGCCGAAACCGAAGACGCGCTGCAGGCCCGTCTCGGGCGACTCCGGGTGGTCCGGATCGAACGACCGGATGTAGATGTCGAACTCGGACACGGAACCCCGCACGCGATCATAGCGGAATCGCTGCACGGTGGCCGCGGTAGGTGCCACACCTACCCAGGGAAGCGACGGGCTTTGACCCCTGCGTTGGCCATGAAGTGGGTGCCTGACGACTGTCTACGACTACGACTACGTCACTCCCGGCGCCTCGAGGACGTCCCAATCGCCTCGAGGTCCTCAGCACCACCCGTTACCCGTAACTCGAATCGTCGAGGTTCGTTCAGGAGCGAGCGCGCCCGCAGGGAACACCGGAGGCGTAGCCGGCTTCTCGACGCTGCGCGCCTGCGATGCCGGCCAGTCGACTGGATTTTCCCGAGGACGCTGAGCCGAGCAATCGCCTTGGCCGCGATCGAGCGGCCGAGAACGCAGGCGAAGACGCTCCTGGGCGAACCTCGGCGATTCCCCATCCGCGTGAGACCTCGCTACTGGAAGACGCGGACCTGGATGGCGCTTACGGCCTCCTGGCCTGCCTTCACGTCGGAGACCACCACGATCGGATCGCCCGGTAGCACGCGATTGTGGCGGCGCAGACGCTCGAAGGCGCTGGATATGGTCTTCTCCGGGTCGCTCGAGAAGTCCATCTTGAACGGCACCACCGACCGCGAGAGCCAGAGCTTTCGGCGTGTGGTGCTCATGTTGGTGAAGGCGTAGATGATCGCGTTCTCGGGCCTGTAGCTCGAGACCAGCTGCCCGAGCAGGCCGCGCCGCGTCATCACCACGATCGCGGGTGCGCCCAGGGAGTCGGCGATGCGGCAGGCCGCGCGCGCCAGCTCCTCGCGAATGCCCTCGGCCGCACGCTGATCGTGAAAGTCGAGCCCCTCCTCCTTCTCGATGCGGCGGGCGATCCGGTCGAGCGCCTCCACGCAACGGACCGGATGCTTTCCAGTCGCGGTCTCGCCGCTGAGCATGATCGCGTCCACCTGCTCGTAGACGGCGTTGGCGACGTCCGTGACCTCGGCGCGGGTCGGCACCGGGTTCTGAATCATCGACTCCAGCAGGTGGGTGGCCACGATCACCGGCTTGCCGGCCAGCGCGCACTTGCGCACCATCCCACGCTGCACGACCGGCAGCTCCGCCAGGTCGATCTCCACGCCCAGGTCGCCACGAGCCACCATCACACCGTCGGCGGCCTCCAGGATCTCGTCGAAGTGATCGACACCCTCCTGGTTTTCGATCTTCGCGATCAGGCGCGCGTGGTGCCCACCCGCCTCCTCGATCACCTGCCGTGCCTCGCGCACGGCCTCGGCATTGCGGACGAAGGACAGTGCGATGAAGTCCACGTCGTGCTCGAGGCCGAAGAGGATGTCCTTGCGGTCCTTCTCGGTAATCGACGGCAGGTTCACGCGTACGCCTGGCAGGTTGATGTGCTTGCGCGATCCCAGCGTGCCGCCATCGAGCACACGGCAGGAGAGGTCGTGGTCGCCGATCTCCAGCACCTCCAGGTTGATCAGCCCGTTGTCGACCGTGATCCGGTCGCCCACCGAGAGGTGGCTGATCATGTCGCGGTAGTCGATGTGGATGCTCTTCTCCTCGGGATCTTCCTGGGGCACGACCGTGACCGAGAAGACCTCGCCCACCTTCAGGTCCAGGTTGCCGTGGACCTCACCGGTGCGGATCTCGGGCCCCTGCAGGTCGAGCAACAGGGCGATCGGATGGTTGAGCTTGCGGTTCAGGCTGCGGACACGGCGGATCGTCAACAGGT
>JAPPOT010000819.1 GCA_028817855.1 Myxococcales bacterium | reverse complement strand
AAGCATCACCCCGGGTTGGCGCGCGAACGCAGGCCCGCGTGCGCGGCGCACGCACCGCGTTCAAGCCCGCCGCCTCCGCCGCAATTGCAGGCGGGCCGACCCCGGTCCGGGCTTCCCCACCCCGACAGCCGCCCGACTACCTCTGACGCAATGCGTGGCACGGCCCACGCAACACCCAGCACCCACCTCCGAGACTTACAAGTCGGGTTCTTCGATCCACAGCTCCACGTTCCGATCCTCCAGCTCCCCGCTGCCGTCCGGGTTCCAGCCGCTCACGAAGTCCATCACCCCGCGGCGACGGCCCTCGGCCGCGATCGGATCGTCGGTGACGTCGAAGTCGACCTGGGTGGCGCGGAGCATGACCCAGCCGTTGTCCTGGTCCCAGATCTCCACGATGCGGGCCTGGTGTGGGTAGTCGGCCAGTGCGCTCGTGGTCAGCTCCCAGAACTGGTGGCCGTCGCCCAGGGCGCGAACGCGGTTGACGTGGCTGTGGCCGACCATGCTGAAGAGCACGTTGGGGTAGCTGCCGATCAGCGCGAGCCAGTCCTCTTGCGTGACCGCGTCCTCCTGCACGACGCCCATGAAGCCGCCGCCGTTGCCTAGCGAGCTGACCGCGTGGTGCGAAGCGAGGATCACCCACTTGCCATTCTCCACGGCCTGGTCGAGGGCGGGGCCGATCGCGGCGTCGATGTCGGCCTGGTGGATCACACCCTCGGCCGCGCCGGTCTCGGCAGCGGTGTCGAGCACCAGCAGGCGCAGCGGCGTGCCCTCCACGTCGACGGTGTAGATCGCTTTGCCCGACTCGACCTGATCGTCGCCCACACCGTGCCCGTCGTCGTGTCCGGCCACGCGCTCCATCAGCGCCTCCCGGCTCAGGAAGAAGCGGTCTGGATCGGCCGGGACCGGGCCCTCCATCGTCATCGGACCACCCTCGATCGAGAAGTCGCGGCAGG
Source organism: Myxococcales bacterium (assembly GCA_028817855.1). GTDB lineage: Bacteria > Myxococcota_A > Polyangia > Polyangiales > JAFGIB01 > JAOUOP01. The sequence goes on along the minus strand of JAPPOT010000819.1, from coordinate 11,260 downwards.
CGAAGCCCTCCACCGGCAGCTCACCCACGACGGCCGTCATGTACTCCTCGCTAAGCGGCGCGGTGCCCTGGGCCAGGATGTCGTGGTTGCCGGTCACCCAATAGAAGGGCACATCCAGGCCTGGCGCCTCGAAGGGATCCTTGCCGTCGTTGTCGGGACCTTCCACCAGATCGGTGTCGTCGGCCGAGTCGCACTCGACCTCGTCGGCGCCGCCCAGGATCTGCAGCACCCAGTCGACCTCGTTGGACTGGGCGTTGTCAGCGTTGTCGCCCCCGAGCAGCACGAAGTCGAGAGGATGGTCGGCGTGCACCTCGTTCAGGGTGCGCACCATCGCGTTGGTCATGTGGCAGAGATAGGACTCCTGCGGGCGGAAGGCGCCAGCGAAGAGCGTCGCATTGTCGAAGTTGACGGCGCGAGCTGGGGACTCGTCATCGGTCAGCTGCAGGTCGGGCAGATGCGCGAAGCGCGCGATCAGCTCGCGCCCCTCACCAGGCGGGGGCGTGTCGGCGTCGCCCATCACGCGCGTGAGGTAGGGCTCGCCGTCGGCTCCCATCTCGTCGCCCAGCCCGTCCTCGAGCATCGACGCGCGGTCCTCGGGCTCCAGTGGAAAGCGATCGTCGGGCGTGTCCGCCGGCGTGCTGACCGGCGCCAGCGTCGCGTTCGTGGTGAGTCCCAACTCGGGGAGTGGGTCTGGCTCTGCGCCCGGCCCCATCCCCGCGTCAGGGGTGTCGCCATCGCCGCCATCGTCGACGTTCGCGTCGGAGTCGTCGCCGCAGGCCAGGGCGAGCAGCAGCAAACAAGTGAGCAGAAGCTTGAAGATCGAGGCCATCGCGCGGCGTTTCCTCCCGGGGCGGACGATAGCACGCAGCGGATCACGCGACGGATCGCTCGAGCGGTCCCCAAAACACTTCCATCCCGTGCCAAAAGGCGCGGCCACGGACAGAAAGCGAACTTTGGCCTCCTTCGCCCGTTGTGTTGGGGGGCGCGTCCGTGGACAACCGAAGGCGATGGTGTCGTGGATCCGGTCGGCGGTATTGCCGGGATTGCTCGCTGCGGGTCTCGCCGTGGTGCTCGTGGGCGCGAGCGACGACCCCGAGCCCGTGCAGCTCGTGCCACGGATGATCACGGCAGCGCCCGCGCCGTTCGAGGCGGACGTCGAGATGACGTCCTATTTTCCGAACCCCGACTCAGTGGTGCAGGCGGTCGGTCTGGCGCACCAGGTCGAGGACGATCCCGAGACCGATCACACCGGCAGCCTGCGCGACGCGACGGAGCTGGGCGACGCCCCGGGCGTGCACGTGCTCAGCCCCAACATGGGGCGCAACTACGGCACCTACGAGCTGGTCGAGCTGATCCAGCAGGTGGGCGCGCGCTTCGCCTCGATCGGCGACGGCTGGGAGATCGAGGTCGGCGACCTTTCCCTACGCAAGGGCGGCACGATCCGCGAGGCGGGCGGGCGGCGCGTACACAGCAGCCACCGCAACGGTCTCGACGCGGACGTGCGCTACCTGCATCGGGACTGCAAGCTGCGCGGCCGGCTCGACGACTCGAGCTGCCCGATCGGCGTGCGCGAGAACCTGGAGCTGATGCGCATGTTCGTGGAGGGCGGCCCCGAGGGCGAGGAGTCGATGGTCGACGTGATGTACGTCGGCAAGGCCTTCCAGCAGCGCCTCTGCCGCTACCTGCGCGACCCCCAGGTCGACGAGCACCGCTTCGAAGAGGTGGTGGACAAGCTGCAGGTGATGAACGGCCACCAGGTCCACTTCCACGTGCGCATCAAGTGCCCGGACAACAGCCTGCGCTGCCCCGAGCCGCGGCAGTATCGGCCGGATATCTGTCCGCGCCTCTACGCCTCGCGCAAGCACTAGAGCCCATCTCAAAAATGCTCTCGGCGCCTTTCGGGCGGGACAGGGCCGCTCGCCGCCTCGCCTCACGCTCGACAATACTCGGCATTGCCTCGGTTCGCCGACGCGCCGCTCGGCCCCGTCGCGCTCCGAAATCCATCCGGAGCATTCTTGAGATGGGCTCTAGAGCCGTGACGCGGTCCCGGCGCTAGGCGGCGGTTTCGAGCTCCGAGATGCGCACGCGCGCGAGCTGCTGCGCGATCACCTGCAAGTTCTCGTAGGCCACTTGCGGCGGCTGCTCCACGTTGCCGAGGCACGCCAGCGCGCCCTCACCGTGGTACTCGCCGCCCTCGCAGAAGCTCAGCAAGTAGATGTAGACGCGCAGGCGCTCGCCGCCGCGCCCCATGATCGTGTGATGCGGGACGAAGACCTCCGTGCCGCACAGCGTCTCGTCCTCGTCGCTGCCGAGCTCGACCAGCCGCTCGTGCACCAGCTCACCGAGCTCCATCGGCGGCGGCAGGCGCACGGTGGCGGCGCCCATGCGCATGCTGCCGTCGGGCGTGCGCACGAAGAGATAGCCGTCGAGCCCCTCGATCGTCGCCATCAGGGTCTCGAGCGAGCGCTGGGCCACCGCCGTCGTCGAGCGCAGGGCCGCGAGCTCGCCGTCGAGCGCGTGGGCCGCTGCCCGGCCGTCGCCGCTGCCGCCCCCTTGCCCCTCGACCGCGTCGAACAGGCGCTTGTAGCGCACGATCAGGGCAGGGTTGTTGAGCGGTCGGAAGTGGCGCTCCATCGCCGCCACGTGCCGCCCCAGGGCCTCGCGGTCGTCGACCTCGCGAGCGATGCGCGCACCCGCTTCGTGGATGAGCCCGAGGATCAGCGCGTTGCCCTGGGGCTCGTGCTTGCGGAAGAGGCGCTCGAGGTGCGCGCGCGCCTCGATCTGCTCGCCGAGCCCGGCTAGCGCCACCGCCAGCTCCACCTCGGCCTTGATGAAGTGGGCGACGAAGCGCCGGTCCTCCGGATCGACCCGCGCGAAGAGCTCCTCGCACACCTCGCGCGCGCGCGCGTGGTCGCCGAGCTCGTTGAGCGCCTCGGACAGCACGCTGTTGCACGCCGCCCAGCCGTGGCGCTCGAAGGGCGCACAGCCGTCGCGCGCCGCGCCCAGGGCCTCGACCGCCTCCTGGGCCTGGCCTCGCACCAGCATGAAGAGCCCGTAGGCCATCTGGCGATACCAGGCGAGGGAGGGCAGCTCGTCGGCGGAGCTCTCGACCTTCTGCACGCTGCTCTTGGCGATTACCATGTCGTCCCACACGGCGCCCAGCAGCGAGCGCGCCACCGAGTCCCAGGTCTGCACCTGCCAGGCGGACCCCGTCTGCACGGCCCAGGCCTCCACGCGCTCGCGGAAGTGGCGCATGCGTGCGGCGTCGCCCTGGTAGGCGTGGTACTGCATGCGCAGGTTGGCCGCGATCAGGTGGTGGACGTCGATCGCGTCGCCGTCGAGGGCGTCGGCGCGCTCGAGGGCGCGAGGGCTGGCGGCAAAGGCGTCGAGCACACCCAGCACGTACTGACAGCCGCCGTGGTAGAGCGTCCGGGCGGCGTCCGGGAGCAGCCACATGCGCTGCTTCGCCCACACCAGCCGCTCCAACATCTTCCAGTGCGCGTAGCAGCGCGTGAAGTGGTCCTGGGTGATCATCGCCAGGCCCACCGAGTAGTCGTAGCCGAAGCGCAGGGTGGTTCCGCGCGGGAAGATGCCAAGGGGCGCGATGCGCTCGATCAGCTTCTCGATCGCCGGCCGGTCCAGGCAGATCGCCGCCTTGCCACTCAGGCATCCCACCGAGAAGAGCAGCAGCGTGACCACGTCGGCGAAGCTGGTCTGGCGGCGATCCCTCGACAGCACGTGGGTGATGAAGCCCTTGACGATGCCCGCCAGCGTGGAGAGATGGAAGCCGAGCTTGCCCCGCAGTCGGTGCGCCGTCGCCAGGCCCGAGACCTCTTGCAGGTGGTGCATGGCCTCGTCGGCGTGGCGATCGAGGCGGCGGTCGACCAGGTAGGCGCCAGCCGTCAGCGGTGCCAGCACGGTGGCCATGTCGAAGGAGCTACGGCCCTGGGCACGGAAGAGCTCGAGGGCGCGCTCCAGCAGGGGCACGCAGGCCGCCATCTCGCGGTGGTGCAGCACCAGCGAGACACCGGCTTCGCCGATCAGCTCGACCCCGCGCTCGTCGCCCGCCTCGACCAGGTGCACACCGGCCTGCAGCTGCTCGGCCACCCCGTCGAGACCCGCATCGAGCATGGCCTCGGCGACCCGATGGTGCAGCTCGGCGCGCTGGGACTCCGGGATCTGGCCTTGCAGCGCCGAGCGCAGGGCGCGCTGGGCGAGGCGCAGGTGCTTGCCCTCGGCCACCAGCACCTTGTGCTGCTGCAGCTCCTCGAGCAGGTGAGCGACGCGAGGACGGTCGCGCGCGTCGGCCAGACGCTCGCACAGGTGCCGCGTGAGCGGGCCCCGGTACATGCTCAGGGCCTGCGCCAGGCGACGTGCCGGCTCGTCGAGGCCTTCCAGGCGCGCGAGCAGCACGTCCTGCAGCTTGTCCGGCAGCACGATCGAAGTGGGTTCATGGGGCAGCCGCCAGGTACCCTCGTGGAGCGTGACGCGTCCGGTTTGGATCAGGTAGCGCAGCAGCTCGGCGATGTGGGCGGGGTTGCCGAGGGTGCGGCGGTGCAAGTCGTGCGTGAGCTGGGCGAGGCCCTCGGCGCTGCCGAAGATCGATCCCAGCCAGGTCAGCGTCTGGTCCTCGTCGAGTCCGCGCAGGTGGGCGACCTCGGCCGCCTCGCGCAGGGACTCGAGCGCGGCCGGGGCGATGCTCTCGTCACCGAGGCGCTGGGCCAGCACCAGCACGATCGGGTGGTTGCGCGCCTCGTGGGCGAGGGCCGCGAGCATCAGCGCCGACTGCTCGTCGCAGCGCTGCACGTTGTCCACCACCAACACGATCGGCCGGCGCTCCGAGAGCGAGACCCACCAGCGTCGCAGCGCTGCCAGCGCGCGCGAGCGCCACACCACCGGCTCGGCCGGCAGCGTGGCCAGCTGCACGTCGGGAAAGCGTTCGGCCAGCTGTGGCGCGAGGTGACCGAGCACGGCGGCGTCCGGGCACGCCGTCTCGAGCGCCGGCCCGGGCATGACCTGCAGCAGCTGCTCGGCGAGGGCCTGCACCGTGCCGTAGGGCCCGCGCGACATGGATGCGTTGACCTCCATGACGCTCGCGCCGCGCAGCCGCGCGCGCACGCCCAGCGAGCGCAGCAGCCGCGTCTTGCCGGTGCCCGCATCCCCCTCGACCAGCAGCGTCGAGCCGTGCCCCCCGGGGGCGCTCGCCACCTCGCGGTCGAGGTGGCGCAGCTCGTGCTCGCGTCCGACCAGGGGCGCGCTGTGCAGGTAGGCGTCGGCGACGTCGATGCCCTGGTCGTGGGGCATCTCCGCGATCGCCTCGAGCCGGTCCATGATCACGGCCGCGCTGGCCGGCCGCGCGAGCCGCTCCGGGCGCAGCATCGAGAGCACGAGCCGGTCGAGCGCCTCGGGGATCGGCGGCAGGGGGTTGCCGTCCGCGTCGTGCTCGGGGGCGACTCGCGAGGGTGGCTCGACACCCGCGGCCCACAGCATCTGCAGGCGCTCGAACTTCGACGCCTTGTAGGCGGTCTGGCCGGTCAGCATGTTGTAGGCGACGCAGCCCAGGGCGAAGAGATCGACACCCTGGTCGAGCTCCTTGCCCGCGAGCACCTCGGGCGGCACGTACGGCGGGGTGCCCACCAGCTCCTCGGTCTTGCCGAAGGGCGCCAGGGCGCCGAAGTCGAAGAGCTTGCAGCGGCCGTCCTCCGTCGCGCGCAGGTTGCGGGGCGTGACGTCGCGGTGGATCAGGCGGCGCGCGTGGAGCACCGACAGGGCCGAGGCCGCGTCGCGCAGGTAGGCGCACACGCGCGGGTAGGGCAGCGGGACCAGCCCCGTCATGTCGGAGCCGTCCAGCAGCTCCATCACGTAGAAGATGTCCTCCCCGTCGGCGTGGTAGTCGCGCGCGCGCACGATCGTCGGATGGTCGAGCTCGATCAGGGTCTCGTACTCGTGCTCGAAGAGCCGCCGCTTGGTGGCGTACTGGGGATCGTCGGGATCGGCGCGCAGGCGCTTGACCGCGACTTCGCAGCCGAGGGAGTCGTCGAGCGCGCGCTGGACGATGGCCATGCCGCCGCGCCCGAGGTCCCCCAGAACCCGATACCGCCCCCCGAGGAGCTCCCCTTGCTGCAGGCGCTCGACCATCACGCTACACAACTTCAAGGGTAGCAGAAGCGGGCCATGCGCCGGTAGGCACACCTAGTGCCATATAGGGACAGGCGCGCCGCCCCTCTGGTTAGCGCTCGTACAGGCCCTCGTGGGCGTCGCGCAGCAGGTCCCCCAGGGGGACGCCCTCCGGCACGCGCGACACGTCCAGCTTCTCGATGTTGTCGTCGGTGGCGAGCTCGCCGGGGTACCAGATGGCCTGGTCGCCCGAGAACATGTTGTAACGGAACTTGGCGAACCCGGTCAGACCGAAGCAGCGCCACAGCCTCCGCAGGCGCAGCACCTCCGGGATGTTGATACCCGAAGGGTCGTCCACCAGGTCGAGGCCCTCGAAGCGTGCGAATGGCACCTCGTCGAGCCGCGCCTGCAGGCGCGCGTCCACGCGCGCGTCCGCTTCCGACAGCGGTGCGTGGACCGGCAGGATGCCTCGCATCTCCTCGAAGTGCTCGGGCGCGGTCATGCCGAAGCTCAGCGTGTGCACCGCCGGGTCGCTCAGGCACCAGCGCGCGTTGAACTGGATCGGCGTCGCCGGTGCGGTCATGTCGCGCAGCTCGGGCAGGGGATCGTAGAGCCGCCCGCCCTTGTCGTTGGGCGAGATGATGAAGACGCCGATGTCCTTCTTGGCGGCGTGGGCGACCACCGACGCGTGGCGTTGCCAGAAGTAATAGTAGTGCAGGTTGATGAAGGAGAAGCGGTCGCTGTCGAGCGCCTCGATCAGGATCTCCGGTTCCTGGCAGTGGGTGCTGAAGCCGATCTCGCCAATCACGCCCTCTTCCTTGAGCTTGTAGAGCTCCTCGACCGGGCCGCCGTCGCGCAGTGCCATCTTGAAGGCGCGTCGGCTGCCGAGCCCGTGCATGGCGTAGAGGTCGATGTGATCGGTGCGCAGGGACTTGAGCTGGATGTCCACCATCTTGCGTGTGTCTTCCGCCGTCTGCGGCTGACCCTTGGTCATCAGGTGGTAGCGGTCGCGCGGGATCTTGAGCTCTTCGCCCAGCGTGATGCCGTAGCAGTTCTCGCTCTTGCCGTAGCCCCAGGCCGTCTCGATGTGGTTGATGCCGGCGTCCAGGGCGCGCACGGTGCAGTCGATGCAGTTGTCCAGCATCTCCTTGGGCACGTCCCTGCGCGGCCTCTCGCCCTGGCGCGGGTAGCGCATTCCGCCCAGCGTGATCACGCTCAGCTCGCGCTCGGTCTTGCCGAAGCGCCGGTACTGCATCGGCGCTCGCTCGTTTCGGATGTCACCCGACATGCGGGCATTCCTATCACAGCTGCGTGACGCGATCCGGCCGACCTGCGGCATTTGCAGGAGGCGCCCCCGATGACGTCACCGTGGCGCAACTGGCCAGTCCGTCCGACCGAGCTCAGACCCCCGCGTGCATCCAGACGTCACGGCGGTAGGCGTAGAGCAGGGCGACGCTCTCGAAGATCAGCGAGATCGCCATCGCCCACCAGATGCCCTCGACCCCAATCCCGAGCGCGATCGCCAGGGCCCAGGCCAGCGGCAGCTTCACCACCCAGTTGGAGAGGATCGCGATGATCATCGGCGGGCGGGTGTCGCCCGCGCCGTTCATCACCGCGCCCCAGACCATGCTGAAGGCGGTCGCCAGATTGGCGGTGACAAGCAGGCGCAGGAAGGTCTCGCCCAACTGCAGCACCTCCTGGTTGTCTTGCTCGAAAATGCCGATCACCTCCCAGGCCCAGATGAAGTAGGGCACGCCGATCGCGAGCGACAGCGCAATCGACAGGCGTACGCTGTTGCCCACCAACCGCCGCACCCCGTCCACGTCCTGGCGGCCAAGGGACTGCCCGGTCAGCGTCGAGACCGCGGTCGAGAGCGACGCGTAGTAGAGCCACATCAGCGACAGGGCGCGCACGGTGATCCCGAAGGCGGCCACCCCGGCCGGTCCGAAGGTCGCGATCACCTTCAGGAGAAAGAGCGTGCTGAAGGGGCGCGTCATGGCGCCGAGCCCGGCGGGGATGCCGATGCGGAGCATGCGCGCCCAAGCTCCGGTGCCGTACCAGCGCAACAGGGGAGGGCGCGGGAAGCCCAGGTCCCGGCGGCGGAAGAGCTGGATGGTCAACAGCAACCCGAAGACCTGGCAGATCAGCGAGGCGATGCCCGCGCCGGCCACCCCCCAAGCGGGCAGCCCGCCCCAGCCGAAGATCAGGAAGGGGTCGAGCGCGGTGTTGAGCACGTTGAAGGCCACGCCGACGTACATCGGCGTGCGCGTGTCGCCGGCGGCAGTGAAGGCGGCGCCCAGGCCCATCGCGGGGAAGGTGGCGGCAAAGCTCAGCATCATTGGCACCAGGTAGTCGGTGCCGAGCTCGGTGACCTGATCGGAGGCGTCGAAGAGCACCATGATGGGCCGCGCGGAGACGGCGCCGAGCAGCGCGACGATGGCGCCGAGCAGCAGGCCTAGATGGAGCGTCTGGGCCGACAGCCCTTCGGCGCCATCGGGGCCGCTCAGCTCACCGGCGCCCACGCGCCGCGAGATCATGGCCAGCGCGCCGGCCTGGATCACCACGGTCAGGCCGAACATGGAGAACATGATGTTGCCGCACAGGGAGACGGCTGCGATCGCCTCGGTGCCGAGCGCGCCGATCCAGTAGAGGTCGACCAGCGAGAAAAGCGTGTGCGCTCCCATGTTGACCATCACTGGCCAGCCCAGCTGCCAGATGGAGCGGTAGGAGCCGGGATCGAGCTTCGGCGGGGCGGGGGCGCTCATCGTCGGACGCCCCTCGCGCCGCGGGTACGCGGGGGCGGCTGTTCCTTAGCGCGCTCCCGCCCCCCGCGCGAGGAAGAAGGTCAGTCCGTGACGTAGATCAGCATGCCGTCGTCGTCGCGGTGGCACTCGGCCTGGCGGAGGATGCGCAGGTGCTCGAGGTGGGCATAGGTCTCGCTCTCGGCCATCGGTCCCCAGTTCCGCTCGTGGAAGAGCTCGTGGGAGAATGCCTCGACCGTGGCGGGCCCGAGCTTCTTGGAGATGCCCTTGATGCGCTCCAGGCGCTCGTCGTGGTGAGTGCGGATGTCGCTCGCGCGCCGGGCGAGGTCGTCGAAGGGATGGCCATGGGCCGGCAGGCAGCGCTGGACGTCCGGAATGTGCCCCACCTCCTCGAGAGAGTCGTAGAAGGCCTGCAGCGGATCCGGGTTGTCCCCCAGGCCGGAGATGTGGGGCGTGATCGACGGCAGCACGTGATCGCCGGCGAGGAAGATGCCCTCGTCCGGATCGTGCAAGCAGATGTGATCGGCCGTGTGACCGGGCGTGTGGCGCACGAACCACTCGCGCCCCGCGAGCGTCAGCACGCTGCCCTCCTGCACCACGTGCGTGACTTTCGGCATGAATGCACCGCCGCTGGCGCGCATGCGCTGCCAGCGGGCTCGCTGCTCGGGTGACGGCGCCGGCTGCTTGCCGCCCCAGGGCGTCGGCGGCCGCTCGCCCGGCTCGGCCAACCACGCCGGCTCCTCTTCGCTCTGCCCCTCGGTCACGGCCTGCGGTCCGCGCGGGTCGTGCGTGTGTCCGTGCGTGTGATCGTGGTGATGGGCGTGCTGCATGCGCTGGGCGTCCAGGTCTTCCACGGACCACTCCGGCACGCCCTCGCCGGCCTTGCGCCCGAAGAGGGTGAAGTCGCGATGGGCGATCACCCGACTCTCCGCCTCCGCCGCGAAGCGACCCGCACCACCGAAGTGGTCCGGGTGGGAGTGGGTGATCAGCACCGTGTGCACGTGGCGCACCTCGAGGTCGGCCTGGGCCAGGCGCTCCCCGATGGCGGTCCATGTCTCCTCACCGGGCAGGCCCGGATCGACCACCGCAGCGCCGTCGTCATCGACCAGGCAGTACATGTTGACGTGCCCCAGGCCCGGCATCTGGATCGGCAGCTGCATCCGCAGCACGTTGGGCGCGACCTCGACCACGTCGGGGCTCGCGTCTTCTTGCTCCTGTTTGTGCGCCACGCAACACCCTAACCCAAGGCGGGGACGGGTGAGAGGTGATCGGCCACGATGGCACAACCTGCCAAGCGGGTGCCCCGGGAGCCTGGCCTCGCCGGTCAAAGGCGGTCAGCCGCCGCCGCCGCCACCGCCCGGATCCATGGGCGTGGGCGCCATGTTGAAGCACATCTGGGTGTCGAGGGTGCAGGTCTCGGCGTCACACAGGAGCATGCCGTCGGTGAAGCCGAGGCTCTGGCAGCTCTTGCCGGCCAGGTTGATCCCCTCGCAGTCCTCCCCGACGTCGATGATGCCGTTGCCGCAGGGCTCGGCCTCGCCCATGGTCGCGCCGTTCGCGTCCGTCCCCGTCATGGGCACGGTCGCGCTGCCCTCGGTGTCGATCGGGTCGGCTGCGCCCTTCGCGCACCCCGCAAGGAGAAGCATCGCCAGGGCGGCGACAGGTAGTTGCAGGACGGTGGGCATGGGGACCTCCTTGGCGGGTCTCATGCGAGCCCGCGGCATGCGCCCAACCACACCGACCTGCTCCTATGTGTGATGCCGCCGGGACAACGGCTCAACTTCGAATGGGCGCGGCCCCTTCCGTCCGAGCTGGCCGCCGGCGTGTGTCCGCGTCCTGGAATCGCCTTTGCGGGACGGGCAAAGGCGGCAAGGTGAGCGCTGCGTGGCCCTGCGGCGTGATCCTGGAGTAGCTCACGCCCCGATGGCGCGTCTCGCGGACCGTTTGGAGCCGCGTCAGAAGCGGTGGGTCACCCGCGCCGTGCGCCCCGGCTCGATCGTGACCCGAATGGTCGCCGGCTTCCCGCCATCGCCGGGCACCAGCCGCAGCGTGTGCTGCCCCGCCGGTAGCGTGAAGCGCGCCGGCGTGGAGCCGAGCGCGCGCGCCCCCAGGTACACGGTCGCCCACCCCCCGGGCGTCGCAATGCTCAGCTCCCCCCGCCCGACCGGCGCCGCCGGCGCCTCGGGTACCGGCTTCTTCTTGCGAGCCTTGCGAGCCTGCCGAACCTTCGCCCCACGCGCCCCGGTCTCGGTCTCGGTCCCGGCCGCGGTCCCGGTCTCGGTCTCGGTCTCGGCCTCGGTCCCGGCCGCGGCCCCGGTCTCGGCCCCGGTCTCGGCCCCGGTCTCGGTCTCGGTCTCGGCCCCGGTCTCGGATCCGGGCTC
>JAPPOT010000190.1 GCA_028817855.1 Myxococcales bacterium | reverse complement strand
CTCCACCTTGGTGGGCTCGACGCGGATCGGGTTCTCGGGGGAGCCCAGGCGCGGCTGGTTCGGGTCCGGCGGCGCTTCCTTCTTGAGCACGTCCTCGCCGGCCGTTAGGCGGCCGTGGACCCAGCTCGACACGATGAAGATCTCGTCGTCGCCCACCTTCTGCAGGTAGAAGTTCTTCTCCGCCGGGCCGCCCAGCCGATAGGTGATCTCGGAGGGACCCGCGTCGCCGCCGAGCACGAGCGTGAAGGTGGGGGCGTCTTCGCCGAGGCCCGCCGCCTCGGCGGTCACGTCGGTGGCGGCGAAGTCGGTGGCGTTCAGGCTCGCGCCCGAGCCGACGATGCCCTTGACCTTGCTCTCGTCCAGCGGCTCCACCTTCTTGCCGCCGACCTGGGCCCACGTGTCACCCTCGCGCTTGAAGTGGAACTCGCCCTTCGGGTTGACCAGCTTCATCTCCTGCACGCTGTCGGTCTCGACCTTGGTGATGGTGCGGTCGCGCCACTCGCGCACTTCCTTGCTGAAGGCGTAGCGGATCGAGCCCTTCACGGTGGCGACCTTCTCGTCGCCCTCCAGCCGGAACATGGAGTTGCCGGAGCGGTAGACGCCCACCCAGCCGTCGAGCAGCGTCTTGCCCGCGCCCTTGACCGTGACGCGGCTGCCCGTCTCGCCGTCGACCTCGAGCTTGCCGTGGTTCTTTTCCTTGGTGGCGGCCACGCCCGTGACCTCCAGCTCCTCGAGCTTGGTCAGGGCGGTCTTGATGGCGTTGTCGTCGGCCTTGGCCTGGACCGGCGCGGTCAGTTGCCAGCCGTCGCCCTTGCGTACCACCGTCACCGTCGGCTTCTCGGGTGCAGTGAAGGTCAGCTCCTGGATGTCGTCGGCCTTGAGCGAAGGCACCTCGACCGTGGCGGTGGGTGTGACCTTGTCCTCGGCCTCGCGCGAGTTCAGCTGCCAGACCGTGGCGCCCACCAGGGCGACCAGGACGATGCTGGCAATTCCAAGTCGATTCTGGTTCATCGCGGCTCTCCTGCCGTCCTAGAGCTTCAGGTTGGCCTTGCGCGCGCGTCGCACGCGCCAGCGCACCACGCCGATCAGGGCGAAGGCCAGGGGGATCGCCAGGGTGTTGCCCCAGCGGTACGAGTCCTTGCGCTTGTCCCAGGCCTTCATGGCCTCCTTGCGCTCGTCGAAGGCGGCCTGGGCCTTGCCCTCGTCCTTCTCCTCGATCGCCTCGCGGATGACCGCCTCGGCCTCCTTGACCGGCTTCGGAACCTCGAGCATCGGCTCCTCGATGTTCTTGGCGCGGATCGCGATCAGATCGCTGTCCTGGGTCAGCCAGTCGATGGCGTTGAGCGCGAAGGCGACCGCACCAGGGAAGCCAGGCATGCCGGGCTGGGGCTTGGGCAGGAACTCGTCGCGCATGAAGAAGCCCGTGCCGAAGACGAGCACACGCACGTTGGTCTCGGCCCGCTCCGGCGCCTGGATGTTGGCGGTCGGCTTGGAGGGGTCCGCGGGCTCCGAGGAGACCGCAGCCGCGGCGTAGGCGCTCGGGAGCTTGCCCTCGATCGCCACGCCCAGGTTGAAGGGCCCGTTGTAGCCGGGGACCTGCCAGCGCTCGCGCGCCTTGAGGTCGATGGTGTCGCCCTCCATCAACCAGCTCTGCTCGGTGGAGCGCGCCAGTACGGTGTGGGTGACCTCCTTGTCGCCCTTGAGCTGGTCGTTGATCGCGACGCGCACCGGGTACGGCATCGCCACCTGGTTGATGCGGAAGAGCGCCGGGTGCTCGCGCTGCTTCTCGTCGAAGCTGGCGATCGGGACGGGCGGGTACGGCACCGGGATGGCGAGGCCGGGGATCGGCGAGGGCATGCGCGCCTGGCCGCACTGGGCGTCGGCCACGATGCGGTTGTCGATCGAGACGCCCCACTTCTCGAGCAGGGTGTTGAGCCCGGCGTCGATCGGTTGGGCCGAGGGGTCGCCGCCTTGCTGGCCGCCCAGGTCGAGCTTGATCGAGCCGCCGAAGACGCCGAGCGAGCCGCCCTTCATCACGTACTGGTCGATGTGGCGCAGCTCCACGTCGGTCAGCGGCGTGGTGGGATGCAGGATCAGCAGCGCCTTGTACTTGGCGTCGATCGGGCTGGTGGCCTGGACCTCGGCGAGGGTGTAGGTGGCCATGTACTCCTTGATCGCCGCCAGGCCCTCGCTCGGCGTCGGGCCCTCGTGGCCACCGAGGACGCCGATCTCGACCTTCTCACCCATCATCTGCTTGATGCGCTGGGTGATCTCGTACTCCAGGCCCGCAGTGGTATCCACGCGTCCGATCGACTTGGTGTCGCCCAGGTAGTGGAAGGAGATGCCGCGGTAGCCCTCCTTGATGCCCATGGCGTCATCCTCGAAGGTGCGGTCGGCGACCCGCTGCACGCCATCGCGCTCGGCCGCCTTCTGCTCCTCTTCACTCTCGGGCTCGATCATGCGCAGGATGATCTTGCCCTTCGACGCGTCGCGGTACTCGCTCAGCATGTCGCGCACGTAGCGCGCGGTCGCGTTGAACGGGGGCGGCAGCTCCTTGCTGAAGTAGGCCCGGATCTCCATCTGGTCGTCCAGACCGGCCGCCAGCCGCTTGCTCCCCTCCGACAGGGAGAAGAGCTCGTTGCGCGTGACGTCCGTGCGGACCTTCACGCCGGCGACGCCCAGCATGTTCACCAGCACCGCGATCGCGGCCAGCACGATCAGAAAGAGCGTCGACTCGCTCGCCATCCTCGCTTTGCTCTTGCTCGCCATGGCTTGCTCCTCAGCTCCAGCGCCGGCTCTCGAGGGACCGGAAGGCCAGCGCCAGGCTGAAGCCGATCACCGAGAGGAAGTAGATCACGTCGCGGGAGTCGATCACCCCGCGCAGCATGCTGGCGTAGTGATAGTCGAAGGAGAACCACTCGACCGTCGAGGCCAGCTGCTGGGGAAGGAAGGGCAGGAAGCGCGTCACGATGAAGAGCGCGAAGCAGATCATGCCCGCCGAGAAGAAGGCGATGAGCTGGTTTTCGGTCCAGCTCGAGGCCAGCACGCCGATCGCCAGCATCGCCGAGCCCTGCAGGAAGAGCGCGGTGTAGCCGGCGATCACCGGACCCCAGTCCAGGTTGCCGAGCGAGGCCACGCTCATCGGGTACGGCAGGGTCAGCAGCAGCAGCACGCACAGGAGCCCGACCGCGCCCAGGAACTTGCCGCCGATGACGTGGGTGTCCTTCAGCGGCATTGTCAGCAGCACCTCGACCGTGCCGGTGCGCTTCTCCTCCGCCAGCAGGCCCATCGTCATGGCGGGGCAGGTCGGCAGCAGCAGCACGCTCATCAGGTCGAACATGGGCCGCACCGAGGCGCGGTTGATCAAGAAGAAGGGGTTCCAGAAGAAGATCCCCAACAGGACCAGGAACAGGCAGATCACGATGTAGGCTGCCGGCCCGTTGAAATACGCGACGAACTCGCGCTTTGCGATGGTGAGCGTTTTCTGCATCGGCTCGCTCTACTCGGCCGCGTCGGCGTTCGCGCTGTCGCTGGCGCCGGCGGCCTCTTCACTGGTGGTGAGGTCTCGGAAGATCTGCTCGAGGCCCTGGCCCTCGCGGCCCAGCCCCAGCAGGGTGAGATCGTTGTCGACCGCGGCCTTGAAGATGCGCGGCCGCAGGTCGTCGCTGCCGGTGGGCAGCAGCTCGAAGCGCAGCTCGCCGGTCTCCGCGCCGAGACCGCGCACGCGCTCGACCCCGTCGATGGCCTTGAGCGCGCTTTCGCACTTGTCGGCGGCTTCGCCCTGGACGGTGACCAGGTAGCGGGTCTTGCCGGCGCGGTCGCGCAGGCCGTCGGGCGTGTCGTCGGCGACGATCTTGCCCTTGTTGATGATCAGCACCCGGTCGCAGGCCACCTGGACCTCCGCCAGGTTGTGGGTGCTGAGCACGACCGTGCGCTCGCGGCCGATGTCCTTGATGAGGTCGCGGATCTCGACCGCCTGGTTCGGGTCCAGACCGCTCATCGGCTCGTCCAGGATCAGGATGGGCGGCTGGTGGATCAGCGCCTGGGCCAGGCCGACGCGCTGCCGGTAGCCCTTGGAGAGCGTCCGGATCTGCTTGGCGTAGACGTCGCCCAGCCCGGTCTCCTCGACGATCGTCTTGAGGCGCTTGCGGGTCTCGGCCTTGTCGAGCCCGCGCACCTCGGCCACGAACTGCAGGTACTCGAGCACCAACAGGTCCGGGTAGAGCGGGTTGCTCTCCGGCAGGTAGCCGATCGCCTCGCGCGCCTGCAGGCTTTCCTCCAGCACATCGTGGCCGTTGATCTTCGCGCTGCCCTCGGTGGGCGACGTGAAGCAGGTCAGGATGCGCATCGTGGTCGACTTGCCGGCGCCGTTGGGCCCCAGGAAGCCCAGGACCTCGCCCCTGCGCACCTCCATGCTGACCTTGTCGAGCGCGACGACGTCGTCGTAGCGCTTCACCAGGTCGCGAGCTTCGATCATCACTTCGCTGCTCATCGCTTCCTCATACGGCCCGTGATGGGCCACCCGCAGAGGCCTCGCCGCCGCCGGGGAGCGGCGATGGTAGTCGTCACCAACACCCAGTCAAGATTGGCCCGAGCGCCCCGTTAACCCGGTAGAACCCGGTTTATTCCGCGGCTCGTGACCCGATCGGAGGGGGGCCGGGGGCGCCCTTCACCTCACATATGTCCAGCTCACCTCGGGCTTGAGCTCCAGGTGGACGTGGTTGTGGTGGGCGCGGTCGTGGTGCGGGGTCAGCACGACCGAGAACAGGCGCTGCTCGACGGCTTCGCACACGACGCCGCGTAGCAGGCGCGAGGGGGCCGCCTCGTCCGAGCGCTGGGGGCAGGGGGCGTCGCCCCGGCCGCGATCCTCCCAGTCGGACAGCACGTCGACCACCTCGCCGCTCTCCAGGTGGAAGCGCGCAGCGTCGATCGCCAGCCCTCGGGCGTGGCCGCTGACCCGCCCCCGTCTGGGGGTACGGGCGCCGGGGCGGTAGATCGAGTAGTGCTCCAGGCCGGTGACGCGGGCGCGGCGCAGGCTCGGGGCCCAGGACACCAGACGCAGGGCCAATCGGCAGTCGAGGATGCCGTGTATGGCCTTCCGGCCGCGCGGCCACACCGCGACGCCCCCGACCGGTCCCGCCAGCTGGAGGGGCATCTGGACGCCGTGGGCGCGTCCGGCAGCCACCCGCTGGAAGCGCACACCGGCGCCCTCGAGCTCCGCGTAGCAGCGCTCCGCGGTGGCCGGGACGTCGGGTCGCTCGGCGTGGAGCGTCAGCGCCGAGCCGCGGCTGCGTCGCTCGTGGGCCCGCTCGGCGCCGTGGGCGCCGATGATCGGGATCGCGCAGCTGGCGCAGAGGCCCGCAAGGGCGAGCACGAACGGACCGGGGCGCGGCATCCCATGGGGATCGCCCCAGCCGTGAATTGCGTCAAATTTTCAACCAGATGGCGCCTACTGGGCTTCCAGGTTCGTGATCACGAACTGGAGCCGGTAGCCATTGAGCGCCGGCAGGTCGGCCACGGCGCGCCCGCCGCTGAGCCGGGCGTTTTCGTATTGCCACTTGGTGTGCTGGCTGTCCTCGGCGCCCACGCGCGCGGAGACCGGGTACTCGTAGGCGATCGCCACCTCGCCCCAGCCCTGCGGGTACGATGCCAGCGGCACCGAGACCGTGATCGAGCGGCCCTCGGGCGCCTCGATTCCCGGCGAGACCACGAAGGTCGGGCCCCAAGGCTTTTCGTGCTCCTCGTTGAAGAACGCGGTCGTCATCGGCGCCTCCTTCAGCACGATGTCCTCGCCGCCCTGGATGGCGCCGGGTGGAATCTCCACCTTGGGACCGCTGGACAGTGACAGCGAGCCACCGGACGGGCCGAAGGTCGCCTCCACCTCGCTGGAGCCGGACTTGTTCACGACGCTGTTGGGCACCGGAGCGTCGCCGCCCTCGCTGCCCTCCACGTCCGCACCGGACGCTCCTGGCGCCGAGGACTTCGGCTTGCAGGCCACCAGCGCCATTGCAGCCAAGGCCACTACCACCACCCAGCCGATCTTTCCTCTCATCACAGCCTCTCTCCCAATTGCGGTCGCTCCTGCAGCGATCCCGGTTCGCCCATGTCCCCCGTAAGCCCGTGCAAGAGAATGTTGCGCCGCCCTTCGTGGTTGAACCCTGGCCGGTGCACCATCACCCTACACAGATGCGTCGCAGAATAGGAGCCTCGGACGCAATTGAGAAGCCCGTCCCTCGCCTTGGCTATTGGGGTCCGCGTCGATGAGCGAGGCGGCGCACGAAGCCCGGCTCGAGGGCCGGCTCGCGTGGATGGTGCGCTGGATTCCCGCGCGCGTCCGACGGGTCTTTTCGCGCCTGCGTGAGCTGTTCCCCTGGACTCCCCTGGGGGTCGTGTTGACCGCCGCGGCCTATGCGGCACTCGAGTGGTTCGCCTACGCCGAGCTCGACCTGGTCTGGTTGGTGGTCGGCTACGTGGGGTTGGGCCTCACGCTGCTCAGCCCCATTACCGTGCTGGCGGCGGCGGTCTGGTTGAAGCTGCGCGGGCCGCTCGACGACGCAGGCGAGCAATTCACGCTGGAGACGGGCGTGGCGCGCGCCACCGGCTTTCGCCTGCCGTCGCTCTGGTACCTGCCGCTGGTGCAGATCCGCTGGCAGTGGCTCACGCCACCCGCCGCACGCGTGACGCCCACCCGCGAGGCGCGCGCGCTGAGCGAGCGGGTCGAGGTGACGGACCGCGGCCGCTTCGAGCACATCGAGCGGCTGCTCTTTGTCAGCGATCCCTTCGGCATCAGCCGCGTCACGATGCACATGAAGCAGCAGCGCGCGCTCGAAGTGCTGCCGCGCGTGGGCGGGCTGCGCAACCTGCCCTCGCTGACCTCGTACGCGTCCGGTGACGCGGTGCCGCATCCGATGGGCCTCGAGGATGGTGACCGCCTCGAGCTGTCGCGCTACACGCCCGGGGATCCGGCGCGCTTCATCCACTGGAAGGTGCTCGGCCGTACGCGCAAGCTGATGGTGCGCCGCCCCGAGCGCGCCCTGTCGGTCGCGCGGCGCATGGCGGCCTTCATGGTGGCGGGCCCCGACGACGACGCCTCCGCGGGCGCGGCGCGCCTGGCGATCGAGCGGCGGTTGCTGGGGCAGGACTGGACCTTCGGCACGGACCTGGAGCCGGGGGGGGCCTCGGACGAGGGCACGGCCCTGTCGATGCTGGTGAGCTCGGCGCGCGGCCGTGCGCGCGGTGGCGATGGGCTCTCGGCCTTCATCGCTGCGGTGCTCGCCCGTGGACCGGCGAGCCTGATCGTGTTTGCACCGCCGCGCCCTGGGCCGTGGCTGCAGCGGGTCGTGGCCGTCGCCCGCGGCCAGCGCCTGCGGGTCGTGATCGCGGTCGACGGGGTGCGGACCGAGGACGCGCCGCCGTGGTGGCGGCGCCTGCTGTCGTTCACCGGGCTGCCGGAGGGGGCCTCGGGCGAGGAGCTGGAGGACGTGGTCAGCGCGCTCTCGCGGGCTGGCGCCGAGGTCGCCGTGATCGACCGCGGTAGCGGCCGAATGCTGGGCGAGCAGCACCGCCGCGGCATTCGCGCGCTCGACGCGGGCGCGCTCGCCTCCGCACCTGCGGCGGCGCGGACGGGGGTGCCGTCGTGAGCGCGCATGCCGACGAGCCAGTGTTGTCCGCGTGGCTACGCCCGGTGGTCTACGCCGCGGCCGGCTTCGTCTTTGCATTTCCGCTCGCGGCACTGCCCGTGGCGTTCGCGGTGGGGGTCGGCGCGCTCGCCGGTGCCCTGCTCGGCCGCACCCTGGCCCAGGGCACGCTGCGGCTGTGGACGATCGTGGCGCTCGGCGCAGCCGGGCTGGCGGCGGCGGCCGGCCTCGGTGCGCTGCTGTCGGGCACCAGCACGCTGTCCGCCGCGGTGGGTCCGGCGGCGGCCCTGAGCGTCGCGGGGGCGTGTGGGCTCGGCTTCGGCACCGCCGCCTTGACGACCGTGCTGCGCGCCGCCGCCCTGCGCCGCGGCATCGTGCGCGCGCTCGAGGTGGCCTTCGTCGGGTATGCCTTCGCGCAGCTGGTGGTCTCGCACCGGGGGGGGGCGATCAACCGCCCCTTCGAGCTGGCGGACTCGATCATCGCCGCGGGCGGCGACCCGCGTGACGCGCTGCTCGCGCTCGGCGCGCTGGCGGCCTCGATCGCGGTGATCTTCCTGCTGAGCGAGCGCAGCCCGGTACGCGCGCTGCTGCACCTGGTGCTGGCGGCGGTGCTGCTTATGCTGGTGGTGGGCACGACCCAGATTCTCGGCTTGCCCGATCCCGCGGTTGGCTCGAGCGGGCTGGGGCTGCGACCGGGCGACGAGGGCGAGCAGCGCAAGCAGCGGCCCCAGCAGGGCGAGGGCCGCGGCACCGACGATCGGCGGCCCGACGAGGCGCCCGAGTTCCGCGACGACTACAGCGCCGACGGCAAGCGCGTGCCCCTGGCGGTCGTGCTGCTGCACGACGACTACTCGCCGCCCTCCGGGCTCTACTACTTCCGGCAGGCCGCGTTCAGCCAGTACAACGGCCGCCGGCTGGTGGCGGCGACGCGCGACGGCGTGGATGACGACCTGGCTCGCCAGTTCGTGTATGAGCCCACGGACCTGCAGGGCGCGCACCGCGGCAGCGCCCAGCGTACGGAGCTCGAGACGACCGTGGCGCTGCTGGCGGAGCACAACCGGCCCTTCGCGCTGGAGTCGCCGATGGAGTTGCGCCCGCAGTCCAATCCGGACCCGGGCCGCTTCCGGCGTGTCTACCGGGCGCGCTCGTCGGCCTTCTCGGCGGACATCGCGGAGCTGATCGGGCGGCCGGTGGGCGACGCATCGTGGGATCGGGAGGTGCTCGATCACTACCTGACGGCGCCCGAGGATCCGCGCTACGCGGAGCTGGCCGACAAGATCGTAGCCGACCTGCCCGAGTGGATCCGCGAAGACCCGGTCGCGCGCGGGCTGAAGATCACCCACTGGCTCAGCAAGCAGGGCATCTACAGCCTCAAGAGCGGGCACGCGACCGCCGACGATCCCACCGCCCACTTCCTCTTCGGCGACCTGACGGGCTACTGCGTGCACTTTGCCCACGCCGCGGTCTACCTGATGCGCTCGCTCGGTGTGCCGGCGCGCGTCGGCACCGGCTATGCGATCGAGGAGGCGGCGCGCCAGGGTGGCTCCGCCGTCCTGCTGTCCGGCGCGAACTCCCACGCCTGGCCCGAGCTGCACGTGGAGGGTGTGGGCTGGGTGGTTGCGGATGTCTCGCCGGAGCGTTCCCTCGACCCGCCGCCCCAACCGCCCGACCAGGATCTGCAGCGGCTGCTGGGCGAGATGGCGCGCGGGCTCGATCCGGTGCCGCCGAGCGAGAACCGCCCCTTCGAGCCGGTGGCGCGGCTGGCGCGGGACCTGCCGGCGCTGCTCGCGCGCGTGCTCGCGACTGGCATCCCGCTGCTCTTGCTGCTGGGCTACCTGGTCAAGCTCTGGCGCCGGCTGTCGCCGGCCGTCGCCTCCGATCGCGCGGTGGGACGCGCCGCCTACCGCGCGCAGCTCGATCGCCTGAGCGAGGTCGCCCTGCGGCGCGAGTTCGGCGAGAGCCACGAGGCTTTCGCACAGCGGCTGGCGGCGCAGCTCCCATCGTTTGGGGTGCTGACCGCGGGTCACGTGGCGCGCAGCTTCGGCCCGACGGCCCGTCCGCCCGATCGCCAGCGCCTGCGGGCCCTCTCCGCCGGGGTCGCCCGCGAGCTGGGCCAGCTCGTCACCTTCCGCCGGCGCTTGCTCGGCACGCTCAACCCTTACTCGTGGCTCCAGACGCGATAGACTTGTACCTGCCAGAGAGGAACGACGTGGACGCCAGCACCGCAGCAGCCGAGACCGGGGGGGACACCGAGGACGCGCTCGCGCGCGCACGCGACACCATCTCGTGCATTGAACGCCGCGCGAAGGCTTCGGTGGTCGGGCGCGACGACGTGATCGAGCTGACCCTGATCGCCTTGCTCGCCGACGGGCACGTGCTGCTCGAGGACTATCCGGGTTCGGGCAAGACCACGCTCGCGCGCTGCCTGGGCGAGAGCCTGAGCGGTGGTACCGACGC
The DNA here is from genome assembly GCA_028817855.1 of Myxococcales bacterium. Taxonomy (GTDB): domain Bacteria; phylum Myxococcota_A; class Polyangia; order Polyangiales; family JAFGIB01; genus JAOUOP01. Next base: position 2,121 of record JAPPOT010000190.1, on the reverse strand, counting down.
GGGCGCGGGTGCGATGACGATCGCGCCCTTCCGGCGCATCCAGTTCACCCCCGACCTGCTGCCGAGCGACGTGACCGGCACCAGTGTCTTCGAGCTCGACACCAACCGCTTCAGCTTCCGGCCGGGACCGATCTTCGCGCACATCGTGCTGGCCGACGAGATCAACCGCACCTCGCCCAAGGTGCAGGCGGCCATGCTCGAGGCGATGGCGGAGAAGCAGGTCACGGTCGACAACGACACCCACGCCCTCGACGCCCTCTTCTTCGTGATCGCGACCCAGAATCCGCTCGACGTGGCGGGCACCTATCCGCTGCCCACGCCGCAGCTGGACCGCTTCCTCTTCAAGATTACCATGCGCCACATCGCGCGCGACGCCGAGCTCGACGTGCTGCGCCAGTACCCGACCGCCAGCCTGGACATGGGCGCGGAGCTGCCTCGCATCACCCGCGACCAGCTGCTGTCGGCGCGCACGGCCGTCCGCGCTGGCGTCCACATCGCCGAGCCGATCCGCGAGGCGCTGGTCGACCTGGCGCGCAGCCTGCGCGAGGACGAGCGCGTGCTGCAGGGCGCCTCGACGCGCTCGCGGGTGCTGATGCTGCCGGCGCTGCAGGCGCGCGCCCTGCTGCGCGGGCGCGACTTCGTGGCGCCGGAGGACGTCGAGGCGCTGGCGGTGCCGGTCTTCGGCCATCGCATCGAGTGCGTGCCCGGCGTGGGCTCGGAGGCCGAGGTGATCGCGGCCGCCCTGGCGCCCCAGATCGAGCGCCTCGCCAAGCTCAGCCTGCAGCGATGAGAGGGCTCCGGATCGCCGTCGTCAGCCTGGGGCTGGCCGCGATCGCGGTCGGCGGCGTGCTGGCCCAGGATCACCCCGAAGAAGCTCAGGAGCTCCCGCACGGCATCGAGGACCTCTCGCAGCTCCAGCTTCCGCAGAACGACGGGCGCGAGGCGAGCGACGCGGAGACCGAGGCCTGGGCCCACAGCGCGGCCGATCGCCACATCAAGGCGCGTGAGCTCGCCGCGCGCATCCTGCAGAAGGACGCCTCTTCCTTCGTGGCCCACCTGGTGCTGGGCGTGGCCTATCGTCGGGCCGAGGTGAACCTGCCCAAGGCCCTCTTCCACCTGCGTCGCGCCCGCTCCCTCTTCGAGGGTCGCTACGGCGCACGGCCCGACGGGGACGCGCCCTGGTTCTGGCACATGAAGCTGATCGAGGAGCTGGCCAACGTGCACGGCACGATGGAGCACCACGCCGAGAAGCTCGCCCACATCGCGCGCTTCAACGAGCTCTACGAGCCGCACAAGATCGCAGAGCGCGCCTGGCCGCTGATGAAGCTGCGCAGGTTCGCCGAGGCCCGTCTGGCCGCCGAGCTGGGGCTGGCCGAAGGCAGCGCCTTTCAGCGCATGGTCGCGCTCAACGCGCTGTGCGCGATCGAGTTCGAGGCCGGCAACACCCTGGTCAGCTACGAGGCCTGCAAGCGCGCGGTCGAGGACCGGATGGAGCGCTACGGGGTGCCGGACTCGGTGGACCTGACCAACCTCGCTGAGGCGTCGCGCTCCCTCTTCAAGCTGGACGAGGCCGAGCGCATCAGCCTGCAGGCGACCAGCGCGGCGCTCTCCAGCTACGGCAATCCGTGGCTGGAGCTGGGCGAGCTCTACCTGCGCGAGGGGCGCTTCGGCGAGTCCCTGTCGGCCCTGCGCGAGGTGCCGAGGCACCGCATGCGCCGCCCGCCCCATGTGCGCGATTCCGACCGCAACGAGATGCGGCGCGCGCTGGCCAGCTTCCTGCTGGTGCTCGGCAGGCCCGAGCAGGCGCGCACGATCACCGAGCGCGCGCTGGCGGCGCCGGACCGCCGCGCCCACACCAGTCGCGATCCGGTCCAGGATCGCAGCGTGCTGGCGCTGCTCGACCGTCGCGCGCGACGGATGCTGGCGCAGCAGCAGCTCGAGCACGCGGCGACGCTGCCGTTTTACGAGCGCCCCCTGCACTGGGCCAGGGCGCTGTCGGAGCGCCTGGCGGGCCGGCGCTCCGCCGGGCTCGTCCAGCGCCTGCTCGACACCGACGCGCGCCGGGTGGGCTCGCTGCGTATCGGCACCGCGAGCGCGGCGATCATGCCCCCGTGGCTGGCG
>JAPPOT010000353.1 GCA_028817855.1 Myxococcales bacterium | reverse complement strand
TGATTTTGTTCACATCCGCCGTGGCGCTTCGCGTCCCCGCACACCCGGAGTGGAGGAATTCGAGAAATGACCACGCTTGATAACAAATTCATGATCTTGGCCGTCGCTGGCGCCCTCGCGGGCACCCTGGGCGGCTGCGACGGCTCGAGCCCGGAAGCGGGCGAGGACCCGACCGTGATCAGCTATCCCGGCGGCCCCCGCGCCCCGGGCGAGCGCATCGACGGCACCCCCGACCCGGAGGTCTTCGGCGACGGATGGACCCTGGGCGAGCCCACGCCGGCCGGCAGCCTCGACAGCGACGGCGACGGCACCCCGGACGAGCGGGACCTCTGCCCCGGTGGCGGCGCAGCCGACAGCATGACCGGCTGCAGCCTCGAGATGCCCGCCGACCTGCCCGGCTCCCTCGACGACCCGCCCACGACCGGCCAGGTCTCGGACTCGGGCTTCGTCGCGATCGTGCTCGGCGCCGACGCCGACCACCCGTTCATCTTCTGGGTCCACCAGTCGAACATGGTCGAGACCGACGAGGGCTGGGCGGTGCGTGGCGCGCTCCTGCTCGAGACCCCGGTGGGCCAGATCGTGCTCGCCAACACCCTGGTGACCTTCATGGCGGACCCCGCCACGCGCGAGCCGGTCGGCGTGCGCGGCCAGGGTGAGCTGCCCTTCCCCGCACTCGGCGTCATGGCTGGCGCCGAGGTGGGCGCGCCGCTGCAGATCGAGCTCGGCTGGGGCCCCGGCGACGCACCCCACCTGGCAGCCCTCGAGGCACCCCTGCGCGGCGACCGCGACTACCTGTACTTCAACTACGAGGTGGGGCTCGAGGCCGGTTTCGGTCCCTTCGCCCTCGGACCGGAGGGCAAGCAGGGCGTGATCGTGCTCGACCCGCACGACCCCTTCCTCTACCTGCGCGGCGACTTCCTGAGCATGCCCGAGCTCGGCGGCGACGACGACCGCAAGGGCGACGACGACCGCGTCCACAACGATTCCAACGACCCCAACCGCAACGACCGTAGCGACGAAGAAGAAGAGCAAGGGGAAGAGGGCCCCGAGGTCGGCGACCTGGGCATCGGTGTGTCGATCCAGGGCCTGATCCCGTTCGAGCCGGTGCACCGCTTCGGCTTCGAGGGGCAGGACCTCTCCTTCGACGGCCACGTCTTCGTCGAAGGCAAGGTCGAGCTCGCCACCCTGCCGATCGCGATCGAGGGCACCACAGTGCTCGACCTGGATCCCCAAGCCGACGGCGTGCTCGAGCCCTTTGCACCGTTGCAGGATCGGCGCATCGGCGCCAATGCCGCGGTCTCGGTCAGCTACAGCTTCGAGGTCCCCGGCGTCTCCCAGGAGGCGGTCGACGAGGTCGTCCCCTCGATCGACATGCACCTCGGCGGCGCCTCGCTGGTCGGCGAGCTGGGTGAGCAGCGCACCGAGGGCTCCCTGAGCGGCGCGGTCGAGCCCGACTTCGCGGCCCTGCCCCTCGCGCTGCCCTTCGAGATCAGCGCCCAGGCCCTGTTCGCCGCGCACCTGAGCGCGACCGATCCCCTCAGCTCCTTCGCCCACCTGCAGAGCGAGCTCGCGGTCGATCTGGGCAAGCTCGCCCCGGTGGGCGTCGACCTGGGCCAGCTCAGCGCCAACAGCAACGTCTACATCGATAGCCGCGGCTACACCCTGGACGGCCACATCGAGGGCGGCTTCGCCCTGCACCCCGACATCACCGTCGGCGGCGGCGCCACCATCCACGCCAGCTTCGGGCGCGACCCGGCTGCCTGGGAGGCGAGCATCGCCGGCAACGTGGAGGTCGCGGGCGTGCAGCTGGCGGCGGCGACGGTCGAGGTCTCACCGTCCCGCGTGCACATCTCCGGCATGCTCGACACCGGCGCCGCCGAGGTCCGCATGTCCGGCACCATCACGCCGGGCGGCTTCGACCTCGAGGGCTACACCTCGGTGAACATCGACGTGGTCGCCTCCGACGAGGTCCACGACGCGGTCTGCGCGCCCACCGCCCTCGAGTGCGAGGTCGCGCTCAGCTGCGAGGTGGCCAACTCCTGCGACGTGGCCAACTCCTGCTCGGTCGAGAGCTGCAGCTTCATCGACTTCTTCACCACCAGCTGCGGCTGGGAGACCATCACCAGCGCAGCCGAGTGCGGCACCACCACCGTGGTCGACGCCGTCGTCTGCGGCACCACCACCGTGGCCGACGCCGCCATCTGCGGCACCGAGGTCGTGATCGACGCCGGCAAGTGCGGTGTGAAGTACAGCAGCCACGCGCTGTGCACCGCCACCGAGCCCCTCTCGGTCGGCGCCGAGGTCACGCTCGGCATCGGCACCTCGGGCCTGTACGGCTCGGTCGCCGGCAATGCCTGCGGCGGCGGCGAGTGCGTCTCGATCGACAGCGGCCGCCTCGAAGTCAACTTCCCCATCGAGGTCTGCGTCTCGGTCCCGGAGATCCCGGGCGAGCACTGCGCAACTCTATAGTCGGG
>JAPPOT010000785.1:4002-12233 GCA_028817855.1 Myxococcales bacterium | reverse complement strand
GGCTCGGGCTGCGTTCGCGCGGGCGGCTGGCTCGCGCAGCCATGCAAGAGCGCCAGCAGCAAGAGGTGCTGCTGGCGCCAGCGCATCGACCTCGTCCTGTCGCGAGGGGTCTACTTGGCCGCGGCCGCTTCCGGCGCGGGCTCGAGCGTCTCGTGCTTGTGGTAGCCGAGCACGCCCTCCGACGACTGGAAGCCAGACCCGGAGATGAAAGCAAAGCGCCCGGTGACCTTGACCTTCGCGCCTGCGAAGAAGTCGGTTGGGATGGGCGTGATACCCATCTCCTCAAGCTCGGCCAGGTCCTGCTCCTTGCCCTTCTTGAGATCTTCCAGGACCTCATCGATGGCGGCCTGGTTCTCGGCGTATCCGGCGACGATCAGCAGCTTGCTCTCGTCCTGCTCACCCTGGGTGTCGGCCATCCACATGTGCGGGGCGGGGGGCAGCGGGCACTTCTGCTTCGGCGGGCACTCCGGCGGCACGAAAACCTTGGCGATATAGCCCGTGACGGTGACGTCGTTGTCGATCGTCTTGCGCAACTGGCGACGCAGTCCGTAGACGCTATAGCTCTGATCCGAGTACTGGGTCGGATGGGGTGGCGGCGGCAGGGTGGGAACCGCAGGCAGGCTCGGCTTCACTTCGGGAAGCTTCTCGACGTTGACCTTGGCCTCGGCTGCCGCTTCGCAGCCGGTGGTGACCACCGAAGACCCAAACAGGGCCAGAGCGATTAGGATTCTCGACGCCGTTTTCATGGACCCCTTCCGGTTCCTGTTCGCACAGTGGACGCCACGCTACCACGCTGTACGATACGATCACAACAGCGCAGTGATCACTCGCGTTCACACGCAGGTTTCCGCTGTTTTGTCCGCTCGATAGCCGTCGCGAAGCCAGCCGGAGCGAGCGGCGATCTGGCCGCCGAGATTGCAGCTTTTGCAGACTCTCCTCCGAGGTCCAGGAGGGCGTCGAAGGCCACCACGGCGACGTCCTGATCGGGCGCCCACGCACTTGGCTCGAGGCCTCGCTTGAGCACCTCGAGCAGGCCGCCGGTGGCATCATGGATACACATCGTGCGCGCAAAACCGATGGCCTCGGTCACCACCTCGGGCCACTCGTCGCGGTGCAGCAGGCGCTTCTTCACGTGCGGCCAGGCCTCGCGCGCGCGGGCCGCGGTCAGTCCTCGGACGGCCGCGGCGCGCACCAGTTGCGCGCGGTCCTCGAGCCCCTTGATCAGCACCGGCGTGGCACCCGGAACCGTGCCGAGGGCGTCGAGCGCCGCAGCCCGCACCATCGCCCAGCGGTCGGCGCGCGCGTGCTTCGAGAGCGCCTCGAGCGCGTCCGGCATTCCCGTGAGCGTGGTGGCCGCGGCGATGCGCACGCGCGGGTACTCGTCGAGCAGCGCGGCCTTGGCCACGTCGAGCGCGCCCTCCGCGCCGCGGGCGACGAGCGCGTCGAGGGCCGCGGCGCGCAACATCCAACGCTCGTCCTGCCGCGCGAGGCCGGCGAGCCACGCGTCGACGTTGGGATGGGAAGGCAAGGCCTTCGCCGCCTGAACCAGCCGCCATAGCTCCGGAAACTCGGCCGGTTGCGTGTGCGCCCGTTCCAGCAGGGTGGCCGCCAGCTGGCGGGCCTCGACCGGCTGATGCGTGGCCGACAGCGCCAGCACCACGGCGGCGAGCGCAGGCGGCTCGGCAAGCGTGCCGCCGGCCCACGTCTCGACGGGCGCGAGGGCCGGTGCACCCGCCTGCTGCCAGGCGCGGCCGAGCGCCTCGCGGAGAACCGGACGCTCGCTGCCGCCATCCGCGGAAATGGCCGCGAGCACCGCATCGACCGCCGGCAGTGGCGCGCGCTTGGCGAGCGCCAGGGCGACGGTGTCGCCGAGCTCGCTCGGCTCCGCGATGCGGGGCGCGAGAACCGCGTGTCCCTCGTCGCCCGCGTCGAGCAAGGCGTCGAGGGCGCGTTCGCGCAGCGCGCCGTCGGCCAGGGCCTGCGCCAACGCCGTGCGCGCCTGCTCGGAGCTCTTCGCGTGGGCGGACAGCACCCGCAGGGCGCGGCGACGCGCCGGCGGTGTGAGCGACGTGAACGCCTGGGACAGACGCGGCACGACACGGGCTCCCAGGGACAGGAGCAGATCCGCCGCCTCGCTCGCCTGGCGACCGCTCCCGCCGATCGCCTCGATCAGCAGCTGCTCGCCTTCACCGAAGTCCAGGTCGGTGTAGGCCTCGACCTCCGCGAGCATCGCGCTGCCGGGCTTGCTGCCCTTGAGCGGCCGGGTCTCATCGAAGATCACCGACAGGCAGCGCCAGGCCAGGGGCTTGTCAGGCACCACCCAGTAGCGCGCGCCAGGTGTCGGGGCCGCGGGCAGCTTCACGCGCAGGCGCGAGCCGTCGTGGCCCGTGAGAATCAGCGCCGTCGCCAGCGACAGGCCGCGTGGCTCCGGGCTCGGCGCGGGGAGCGGGGTGATCGCGAGGGCGCGGATCGGGTAGCCGCCGCCGTCCCAGTGAAACGTCGCGAACTCGCCGCGCCCTCCGCCACCACGCCCCTCGTGCCAGAAGGTCTGCGGGTCGGCATCAGTGAGGGCCGTGGTCGGCGTGGCCAGGGAGAGGTCACGCACACCGGGTAGACTCGAGACCGTGGGCCGGCCGAGCGCGCGCAGGGCAGGGGGGCCGGTTGGCCCTGGGCTCGTCGCGGCGGCCTCGACCTCAACGACCGGCTCGGACGAGGGCGGCAGTCGACCGAGCACCACCGGGCGTAGCTCGAGCCGCTGCGGATCTACGGCGCGCGGGTAGAGGGCCGTGCGGGTCTGCCCGCATACGCGCGCACGCTCGGTGTGCTCCGCGACGATGACGTCCGGCACGCCATCGCCTGTGCGGTCGGCCACCTCGATCAGGTGGCCGCGGCGCTCGCCAGGATCGCCCCGTGGATCCAGCGCGCCGCTGAACAAGATTTGCGGGCGTCCCCGCACGCGGGTCACCACGGCGCCGGCCTGCTGGCCGCGCGGACCGTCTGCCCGGATCACCGCCACGACGGCGCCGCCGGCCAGTGTGACCGGCTGCGCGCTGGCCTTGCCCAACGCCGCCAGCGGAAGGACGGCCGACGCTCGGCCGACGGTCAGCTCGACGCCTGCCTCGGCCGGACGAAGCTCGATGCGCGTGGGTGCGGCGGGCTGGCCCAGGGCGATGTTCTCCACCCAGGCCTTCGTCGCCGGGCGCTTGGCCGGCGGCTTCTTGCTCTCCGACAGCTGGCCGGCGAGCGGGCTCGAGAGCATCCACACGAGAGGCGTGATTGCCCAACAAAGTCGGCGTCTGATCATCGATACCTCGGACGAGTCGAGCGTTGGCGGCCGCCGCACTGTAGGGCACAGGGGCAGGGGACCGCGACGGGGTGCGCAAAAACTCGACGCGCGCGCCCTGCGGTTCCCGCTCCGCGGCCCGAAGAAAGCAGGTCCTCAGAGCGACCCATGCAGAGACATGGCCTGTCCCAAACTTGGGTTGACCCCATGTGGGTTAGTGAGTACAAGCACCCACCCCTTCGGCCGGGTGCGTAGCGGACGCGACACGCAACCCGCGGCAGCGCTGATAAAAAGGGCCAGTCGGAAGCAACAAAAGTCACTGGCCAGACGTATTGAAATAGTGAGGGTGCGGCGCTTGGTGGAGTGCGAGGCGCAGCCCCCATCCAGCTGCTACCGAGTGCCAATCTTGTGCTCGGAGTGAAAACTTTTCGTTCCTCAGAAACTCAGGTTGTCGAAGATGTCTGCCGTCAAAGTGGCCAAATCAGCTGTTGTTCCCAAGTCTTCTGAAAAGAAGGGCAGAGCCACCGGTACCGGCACGAAACGTGCAAGGAAGAACAGTGACGTCGGGTTGGTGGCACAGCGTGCGGGTGGTCGGAAACGGGCGAAGACCACGGAGAGCCGGGCGCAAACCACCGAGCAGCAAAGGCAAAAAGGCGCGTTGAGCAGGAAGGGCGAGACGATGGCGAAGCAAGCGGCGAAGAAGGCGCCTGCGACCGAGGGCGCTCACACGCGTGACATTCAAGTCGCGCCGAAGGCACAGGCGGCCAAGGGTGACACAGCCACCCTGAAGGCACTCCACCGCGAGACCGGAGGGGACAGCACCCTCTCGAAGTATTTCAGGGAGATGGCACAGCACGACGTGCTGACGCCGCAGCTCGAGGTCGAGGCGGCGAAGGAGGTCGAGCGTCTGGAGATCGCCTACTGGGAGGCGCTCTTTTCCTACGTACCGGCTTTCGAGACCGTGGCCTGCGTGCTCGATCGGCACCTGGAGGAACCGCTCCCCCAGGTGGCACAGCTGCGCAAGCTCACCAAGCTGGCCAAGCGTGGTCGGCTGAGCAAGACCAGCCAAACCAAGTGGAACAAGGTGGCCACCGAGCTGGCAACCAAGTTGCGCGAGCTCGACAGCGATCGCGACTACGTGGCGGAGTCCCACTCGGCGGTCAACCGCCTGGCCGGGATGTACTCCTCGGAGCGTGACCTGGAGGGTGCGGAGGTACGCGTCACCGCGACCTTCAAGCGCTACCTGGCGAAGGTCGACGGTGCGCAGCTCGCGCAGAATCGGTCCAAGAACCGCTTCGTCGCGGCCAACTTGCGGCTCGTGGTGTCGATCGCGCGCCGCTACAACCGCGGTCGGCTTCCGCTCATCGACCTGATTCAGGAGGGCAACATCGGCCTGATGAAGGCGGTGGAGCGCTTCGACCACACGCGCGGGTACCGCTTCAGTACCTACGCGTCGTGGTGGATCCGGCACTCGATCAGCCGGGCGCTGGCGGACAAGGGGCGCGCGGTGCGCATCCCGGTCCACATGCTCGACACCTACAACCGCGTGGCGCGAGCCACCTCGGCGATCGCCACCCGGACCGGGCAGCAGCCGACCACCGCCGAGCTCGAGGAGGAGACGGGGATCTCCGCCGAGAAGCTCGAGAAGATCCGGGGCTACTGGGCCGAGACGCCGTTCTCGCTCGACCGCCCCGTCAACGACGAGGACGGGCGCAAGTTCATCGACTTCCTGGAAGAGGAGAACACGCCCGATCCCTACGAGAGCCTCGTGAGCCAGAGCTGGGCCGAGCAGGTCCAGAAGCTTCTGGACACGCTGACCCCGATGGAGGCGCGCATCCTGCGGTGGCGCTTCGGGCTCAACGACGAGGACGAGCTCACGCTCAAGGAGATCGGCGACAAGTACAATCTGTCCCGTGAGCGTATCCGGCAGCTGCAGGAGCAGGCGCTCGGGAAGATCCGCCGCCAGATCAAGGAATAGGGCTCACGCCCGCCATCAAACGCGACGCCCTCGCACCCATCGGTGCGGGGGCGTCGTTCTTCTGAGTGGATCTCAATCCGACGGCGAATCGCCGAGGTTCGCCAGGAGCGGCTTTCGTCCCCGGGAAATCCTCGACGTAGCGCAGCTACGCGCCTCCGGTTTCCCTGCGGGCGCGCTCGCTCCTGAACGAACCTCGACGATTCGAGTGGCGGCAAGCAGGTGCTGCTGCCGCTGCGAGCGCCACATTGAGACGCGAACAGTCGTTCTTTCGTGTGGGCTATTTCGCCCAGAGGTGCAGGGCGATGTCGGTGGCGATGCGGTCGGCCAGCCCGCGCGCCGCGGCGTGCTTGCCGTGCACGCCATTGCACAGGACGCTGAACGCAAACACGCGATCCGGTGTGGGGCCCAGCACGTAGCCACTGAGCGCGATTGTGCCAGCGAGTGTGCCGGTCTTGGCGCGCACCACGCGCGGCGACGGTAGGGTCTTCAGCCTCTTGCGCAGCGTTCCGTCGACGCCGCCCACCGCCAGATGGGCCAGGTAGTCCGGGTAGATCGACGGGGTGTCGTAGACCGCCTTGAGCAACTTCGTCAGGTGCGCCGGGGCCAGCTTGTTGCCGTCGAAGAGGCCCGAGCCGTTGACGATCGAGAGGTGGTTGCTGGTGATCCCGAGCTTGCGCAGCACCTCGCGCGCGTGCTTGGCGCCCGCCTCGCTGCGTCCGGGCGCGCCGACCTTTTCAGCGGCGAGCACCTTCAACACCATCTCGGCCACGAAGTTGTCGCTGCTCTTGCCGAGCGCTGAGAGCAGCCCGCCGAGGGGCGGCGAGCTGCGGTGGGTGAGCAGAGCAGCTCCGCGCGGCCGCGGGCCGAGCTTGACCCGCGCGGGCACCTGCACGCGCAGCGAGCGCAAGGCCTCCACCAAGATGTAGCCCGCGTAGTGCAGCGGCGACTCCACGCGACGGCGATAGCTCACGCCGGTGATCCCGATCGGCACGCTGCCCGACAAGTGCAGCACGAGCTTGTCGTCCTTCGGCGTCTGGACGGCGACCACCGACGGCGCGCCACCCGCGCTGGTGGTCATCTTGTTCTTGATGTCGAAGTGAAAGCCGCCGTCGACGGCCGCGCGCGCGGGCTCACCGACTGCACGGCCGGGGCGCACGCGCAACCTGTAGGCGCTGGCATTGACTGACACCGCGCCCACCGCGGCGCGGAACGGCGCAACCTCCTTGGGCTGCTGCTCGAACGCGGGCGGTAGGATGTTGCCGTCGAAGTAGGAACCGTCGACCACCACCTCGTCGACCTTTTTGACCCCCCGCCGCACCAGGTCCTGGGCCATCGCGATGATCTCGGCGCTCGTGAGCGTGGGGTCGCCGAAGCCCTTCATGAAGAGGCCGCCGACGACGGAGTCACCCTTCTGCCTGCCATAGAGGCCAGTGCGCATCTTGAAGTGCGGGCCGAGCTCCAGCATCGCCACCGCCGCTGTCACCAGCTTCATATTCGACGCCGGATTGAGCACTGTGGTCGCGTTGTGGCCGACGATCGAGCGCCCCGACCGCAGGTTCACCACCGACACGCCGACCTGCTCGCCCAGATCGGCGTTCGCGATCGCCGCCTCGATGCGCCGGGCGAGCACGTCCTGGTTCGCGATGTCGCCGGGGGCGTCCGCGCGCCCGTGCCCGCCGAAGGCGAGGGCGACGAGGACCAACGACACGAGTGCCGCCAATCGCGCCCGCAGGGGGCGACCGATGGAGGTGGACCACTGCACCCGTCGAGTTGTTGCCCTCCCGGTGGCCATCGTAGGCTCGCCCCGATGGCTTCTAGCCTCTTGTCCTGCGCCTCGCAACGGCGGCGCGTCGCGATCGTGCCGCTGCTGCTCGCGATGCTGGTCGCCTGCGGCACGGACGCTGGCAAGCCCCGGGACGGCGCGGTCACGGTCGTGCTCCCGCGCGACGCCCAGGAGCTGGACCCGCGCTTCTCCGGGGATGCCTACGGGCACAAGATCTCGCGCCTGCTCTTCGCCTCCCTGGTGACGATCGATCCGCAGACCCTGGAGGTGGTGCCGGATCTGGCCGAGGAGGTGGTAGTCGAGGCCCCGACGCGCTACCGCGCCCTGCTGAGGTCGGGCCTCAAGTTCAGTGATGGCTCGACGCTGGATGCGGAGGACGTGGTGGCCACCTTTCGCGGGGTGGTCGCGCCGGAGCTGGCGAGCCGCTACGCCCAGAGCTACCGGCGCATCACGCGGGTCCATGCGCAGGACGCGCGAACCGTGATCTTCGAGCTGGACGGCCCGCACGCCACCTTCCTGACCGACCTGGAGCTGCCGGTGATGCGCGCCGAGGATGCCCTGCAGCACGTGGCCGTGCTCGGCGCCGAGCCTCCGGTGGTGTCGGGGCCCTATCTGCTCGCGAACCGGGAGCCCGGGCGCATCGAGCTGCGCGCCAATCCCCACTGGCACGGGGGCGTGCCGCGCCACCCGCACGTGCGCATGCTCGTGATCCGCGACGACAACACGCGCGCCCTGCGGCTGCGCGCCGGGGCCGGGGACATCGCGCTCAACGCCATCCCACCACTGCTGATGCCGCTCTTCGAGAGCGACCCGGCGTTTGCGGTGACGAGCGCGCCCGGCGTGGGGACGACGTACATGGGCCTGAACCTGGAGGCCAAGCGGCTGCGCGATCGGCGCGTGCGCGTCGCGCTGGCACACGCGATCGATCGACGCACCCTGATCGATGCCAAGCTGGGCGGTCGCGCGCGCTTGGCGCGCAGCTGGATCGTGCCCGGCCACTGGGCCTTCGACGACCGCACCCCGGCCTACGAGCACGACCCCGACAAGGCGCGCGCGCTGTTGGACGCGGCGGGATTCCCGGCCGACGCGAAGGGCGTGCGAATGCGCCTCTCGATGCGCTGCGGCAGCGACCGCTTCCGCGTCTCCATCGAGCGCGCCGTCGGTGCGTTGCTGCGCGAGGTCGGCAT